>JBIKSF010000127.1:0-5070 GCA_044348785.1 Limnohabitans sp. | reverse complement strand
TAGGCGTCTTCTTCCATCGCGCAGCCGGGGTACCAAGTGTGAAAAGTCAGGGTTTTGTGCACCTTGTTGACCACCGGCAAGCCGATTTGACGGCGTTGCGGCTCGCCGTTCAACTCACCGTCTTCTTTCCAGCGGTGGAGCACAGGCAAAGGGTCGAACTCGCCCTTGATGGGCCAGTAAGCGCCGATTACGGTGTCGGGGCGGTCAAACAACCAGATGCGCATGACGCGCTGCAAGGCTTCGGCCCGCGCCAAGCGGTCGGGCAGGTTCAACCTTTCTTCAATCAAGGCTTTTCTCAAGGCGCGTTTAGCTTCGGCTTTGTCCATAATCGACCCATGAAATTCACTCAGATTCTGACACTGGTTTGTGCCATGACCGCGACAGGCCTTTGGAGCCCCCACGCACACGCCCAAGCTCAACCCGCCCACAAGGGCGATGAGCTCATCCTGGAGATGCACCAAGCCTTCAGAAAAGGCGACAAAAACCGATTATCTGCACTGCTGCCCCAAGCCCGAGGCCATGTGTTGGAGCCTTTGGCCGCTTATTGGGAAATGCGCATGCGCTTGGACACCGCGCCCGAGTCTGAAATTCGCGGTTTTTTGAACAGCTATGCAGGCAGCTACTACGAAGACCGCCTGCGCAACGACTGGTTGCTGCAGCTGGGCAAACGCCGCAACTGGGCGACTTTCACCGCCGAATACCCGCGTTACCGCATGCGCGATGACCGCGAATTGCGCTGCTACGCCTTGGCCACCGAGGCCATGAACAGCAAGGCCGACGTGGCCGAAGAAGCCAAGCGCCTGTGGTACAGCCTGCGTGAAGCCGATGACGGCTGCACTTACGTGGCCGACCACTTGCATTCGGGCAAACAGATCAATGGCCTGGACCTGTGGCGCAAGGCGCGCATCGCCATGGACGCTAACCGGCCAAGGGCGGCGCAAGCGGCAGTGGACATCGAAGCACCCCGACTGTCCGAACAAGTGGCCTTGATCCACGCCGACCCGGCTAAATACCTGGACAAACGCATCCTGGCCATCACCAAGAGCCGCAAAGAGTTGGCGGTGCTGGCCCTGATCCGTCTGGCCGCCAAAGACCCGGACGAAGCGGCCGATTTGCTGAACCGGCGCTGGGCGATCCAGCTGAGTCAAGAAGAACGCAACTGGACATGGGGTGTGATCGGCAAGCAAGCCGCCCAAAAACTGCAAGACAATGCCGCCAGCCACTTTGCCAAAGTGCAAAAAGACAGCGATCTGAACGACGACCTGCTGAGTTGGAAGGTGCGCGCTGCACTGCGGATGGGCCAATGGCGGCAGGTGCTGACCGCCACCCAGGCGATGAGCCCAGAATCGCAAAAAGACCCTGCCTGGGTGTATTGGCGCGCCCGCGCCTTGATGGCCACAGCGCAAGACACGGCCCAGCGACAAGAAGCACAAAGCCTGCTGCGCAGCATCGCCAGCGTGAAGGGTTTTTACGAACAACTGGCATTGGAAGATCTGGGTCAGCCCATCACCGTCCCCGAGCGCCCCATGGCGCTGACGCCTCAAGAGAAAGCCGCGGCCCTGATCAACCCCGGTCTGCAACGCGCCTTGTACGCCATCCAGATGGGTCTGCGCCCCGAGGGCAACCGAGAGTGGAACTACAGCACCAACTTGCACACGAGTGGCGGAATGAACGACCGCGAGCTGCTGGCTGCTGCCGAGCTGGCTTGCCAGCGCCAAGTGTGGGACCGTTGCATCAACACCAGCGAGCGCACCAAAGACGCGATCGACTTTGACCAGCGTTTCCCGATGCCGCTGCGCGAGATCGTGGTGCGCCGAGCTGGCGAGATCAAACTCGACCCGGCTTATGTGTATGGCCTGATCCGCCAGGAAAGCCGATTCATCATGGACGCACGCTCACATGTGGGCGCGTCGGGCCTGATGCAGGTCATGCCCGCCACCGCCAAATGGACGGCCAAAAAAATCGGCCTCACCAACTTCACCCCGGACCAGATCACTGACCGTGAGGTGAACGTGGCCATCGGCACGGGTTACCTGAAACTGGTGCTGGACGATTTTGAAGGCTCCATGCCCATGGCCACGGCCGCCTACAACGCAGGCCCCAGCCGCCCGCGCAACTGGCGCAACGGCCCAGTGCTCGAAGCGGCCATCTGGGCCGAAAACATCCCTTTTCAGGAGACGCGCGATTACGTGAAGAAAGTGTTGTCCAACACCACCAACTACGCCGCCATCCTGACGCGCCAGCCGCAGTCTCTCAAAGCACGTCTGGGCCAGGTGGGGCCACGGAACTCACCCCTGGCCGAGGTGAACAAGGATTTACCTTGAACTGTTGATCCAGCCTTGGTTTTTGTCATCCCGGCCTTTTTTTGTCATCCCGGCCTTGAGCCGGGATCCATTGCCCGCTGCCGGTCTTTGCAAAGGGCTGTGGTGCGCACTGGATCCCGGGTCTTCGCCCGGGATGACAAAAGCTTCATGGATGTTTCAACTTGATCGGGCCGGATCAATAGGCAGGGTCCGAGCAAACACTTCAGGCCACTGGCCCCAGCAACTCGTCCAGATTGGCTTTGATTTTTTCTTCGATCTTGCCGCTGTAAGCCCCCAGCAGAAAGCCCAGCTTAATTTGCAGGTCAAAACGGGACGCCGTCACTGTCAGCTCGCCACTCACCCCACTGCGCTCAAAGCGCATGCGGTCCAAGTCCTCACCAGGCACTGACGCGCAGGTCATGCCCCAGTCTTGTTCGGCCTGCTCGCGCCAGCGTTCGGCCACCAAGCGCGCGCCGTCGAGGCCCAGGGCGTGTTCACGTTCAATTTTCAATTCAGGCATGGGCGTCTTTCCGGATGGACTAGGCGGCTATTTGGGCTGCGAATTCGGTATCCAAGGCCACTTCGACCAAGCAGTCGTAAAACACGGGCGCTCGGCCCAAATCGGTCAGGTGCTGGCTGGTCAGCTCGTTCACGTTGGTGCCGTTCAGCCCCAGCTTGCGCCACCAAATGCCCAAGCCATTGACCACACCGGGCCTTGCACGCTGGTTCACCTTGGCCTTGCAGTGGTAAGTGCCCCGGGCATTGAACACGCGCACCACCGCACCGTCGGCAATGCCGCGCTGGGCCGCATCGTCCGGGTGCATTTCCAGCACCGGCTCGGCTTCGATGTCGCGCAGGCTTTGCACGTTCACAAAGGTGGAGTTCAAAAAGTTGCGCGCAGGCGGCGAGATCATGGCCAGCGGGTAGCGCGCGTCGCTGCCTGCCGCTTCGTAATTGGGCAGGTGGTCGGGCAGGCCATCCAGGCCCTGATCGGCCAGGCGCTGGCTGAAAAACTCGCACTTTCCCGATGGCGATGGAAAGCCACCTTGCGCAAACGGCGCATCGGGCACGGGCAGCGAAGCAAAGCCATGCGCCAGCAGTTGCTCAAAATCTTTCTCGTCACCAACGGCGCTGCGGCAGAGGCTTTCGTCGCTTTCGGCAAAACACGGATCGTCAAGACCCATGCGCTGGGCCAGAGCCCTGAAGATGTCGGTGTTGGTGCGTGCACCGCCCACGGGCGCAATGGCGGGGCGGTTCAGCAGCACATCGGTGTGGCCGTAACTGGTGTGGATGTCCCAGTGCTCCAGCTGCGTGGTGGCGGGCAAGATGAAATCAGCGTAGTCGGCCGTGTCGGTCTGGAAATGCTCCAGCACCACGGTGAACAAGTCTTCGCGGGCAAAGCCCTGCACCACCTTGCCCGACTCGGGGGCCACGGCCACCGGGTTGCTGTTGTAGACGATCAGGGCTTCAACTTGCGGGCCAAACGAGGGCGAAGCCGGACGCAGCAAGTCGTCGCCAATCGTGCTCATGTTGATGGTGCGCGGACGCCGCTCACCCAACAAGTCGGGCCGCTGCAAGGCTGCACGCCGCACGGGGAAATGCCCCGAGCTGCTGAGCAAGATCCCGCCCGCTCGATGCCGCCAGGCCCCGGTGAGCGCGGGCAGGCAAGCGATGGCTCGCACCGCGTTGCCACCCCCACGCACGCGCTGCATGCCGTAGTTCAGGCGAATGGCGGCGGGCTGGATCGTGCCCCAGTCACGGGCCAGCTGACGGATTTGCTCCACCGGCACGCCGCACACTTCGGCGGCACGTTCGGGCGTCCATTGCAAGGCACGCGCTTTGAGGGCGTCCCAGCCGAGGGTGTAGCGTTCGATGTAGTCCTGGTCGAGCCAGCCATGCACGATCAGTTCGTGCATGACAGACAGCGCCAGCGCGGCGTCGGTGCCGGGGCGCAGGGCGATGTGCTCGTGGCATTTTTCGGCCGTTTCGCTGCGCCGGGGGTCGATGCAGACCAGCTTGGCCCCGTTGCGCTTGGCTTCTTGGGCAAGGCGCCAAAAGTGCAAGTTGCTGCCAATCGAGTTGCTGCCCCAAATGACGATAAGCTTGGATTCGGCAAAAAACTCGACCTTCATACCCACCTTGTTGCCCAGGGTCTGCGTCAGGGCTTCGGCCCCAGCCGAGGCGCAAATCGTGCGGTCCAACAGCGACGCACCCAGTTGGTGGAAAAATCGCGCCGCAATCGACTCGCTTTGCACCAGGCCCATGGTGCCTGCGTAGCTGTAGGGCAAGATGGCTTGCGGGTCGCGGGCGGCGATGGTTTTCAGGCGAGCGGCTATCGCGTCCAGAGCCTCGTCCCAGCTCACCGGGGCAAACTGCCCCGATCCCTTGGGGCCCACGCGACGCAGGGGTTGCAGCAAGCGATCCGGGTGGTAAGTTCGTTCGGTATAACGCGAAACTTTGGTGCACAACACGCCATCGGTCTGGGCGTGCGCCGGGTTGCCTTGCACTTTAGTGGCGCGGCCATTCTCCACCGTGGTGAGCAAAGCGCAGGTGTCGGGGCAGTCGTGCGGACAAGCGCCGCGCACGGTCTGAGGGGCCAAAGGGGCGTCAATCATGGGCTGTGTGAAAGGTTAAGACTGGCGTGGGGCAATCGTTCGATCTCATGTTCGATCTGATTGTGGCCCAAACCCGCCCCTGGGTGGGCGGCCCGTTTGTCCCCCATGTGCACGGGGGTGTTGGCAATCCCATCCAAGTGTGGCTAGACTGT
>JBIKSF010000002.1:0-52268 GCA_044348785.1 Limnohabitans sp. | reverse complement strand
TGCCTTTGCCCGACCAGGCCAGGCCGGTGATGTTGTAAAAACCCTTGTCCAGCAAAACCTGACCACCGGATGGCGTGGTCACCACGCTCTTGATTTCCTGTAAGTTGGTGTACTGGCGGTGCATGCCACCTGGTTGCAAATCGATGTAGTGAACCGCTTCGTCTTTGGCGGCATAAGGTTTGTCACCCACTTCGACGCGACGCAGGTACTTGACCCAGCTCACGCCTTGCACGCCGGGCACCACCAAACGCAGGGGGTAGCCGTTTTCAGGGCGCAACATTTCACCGTTCTGACCATAGGCCACGATGACTTCACCGGATGTGATCAGGCTCATGGGGATGGTGCGGGTCATGGACGAACCGTCGCCACCTTCGGCCAACACAAATTTGCCGTTTTTCAGGTCAGCACCCGCCAACTCGAGCAAGGTGATCAAAGGCACGCCCGTGAACTCGCTGCACGACAACATACCGTGGGTGTATTGCACGGTGGGCACAGCCACATTGCCCCACTCGGTGGCACTGTTGGCACCACACTCGATGAAGTGGAAACGCGACACCGATGGCAAACGCATGATCTCGTCCATGGTGAAAACCATGTTCTTTTTGACCATGCCGTTGATCATGAAACGGTGCTTGGACGGATCGATGTCCCACCAGCCTTGGTGGTGACGCTCGAAGTGCAAACCGCTGGGCGTGACGATACCGAACAAGGACTGCAGTGGTGCAAACGACACCGAGGCTTGGGTGGTTTGTGTCAGGCCAGGGCTTTGACGGCGTTGCAAGTTCGCCTCAAACTTGGAGGGCTTGCCATAACCTTCAACGGCCACGCCTTGACCCAAGCCCACAGCATGCTCAGGCAGGTTCAGGATGTTGGGATCACCACCTTCGACGGGCACCGGGTTACCCTGGGCCATGGCCATGGGGGCAGCGGCACCTGCAGCAGCGGCTGCAAAGGCATTGCGGATGAAATCGCGGCGGCCCTTTTTGCCTTCGGCAAAGACCTCCTTGATGCCCGTTGGGGTCAGGAAGTTTTCAGGCGCTTTTTGCACCCTTCCTGAGTTGATGCTGTCTTCTTTCACACAAACTCCTTGTTTTGAGTTGTCAATTCATGGCAGTGTCAATGACGGCCTGCGTGCTCAAGGCACGGCACACCGCCACGGCTGTTTTGTTGGTAATCCGACCAAACATCCGGGCCCCCGCCCAGCACCCAATCTTTTTCTTCACTCAAGCTTGTTTTGCCATTAGGTTCGTATATTCGGATATGCGAATATATAGGTTAAACATTGAATCTGAATCAGGGATTACACCAAGCGTGTTTCCTGATCAGGACAAACCCTGATCAGGAAACACTGACTCATGGGTCTTGATTTCTAGTGGTACCGGGTGTCCAGAGACTGCTGGCGCATGCGGATGGTTTAGGTCATGCTTTATTCAGGCTTGGCTGACTTCTTCAACAGTTTTTCGGGGCCACAGCCAATTTTCAAGAACTCACTTGAACTTGTAGTGATCGCGGTTGAGAACCGCTGCTACCGAAGTCACGTCCTCTGGAAACATGCCCAGATTGAGCTCCGTGTTGCATTGCTCTACCATGCCGCGCAGCAAGGAGGCGTTGTTGATACGACCCTGGGGTTTGTAAATGGCACTGCCATTGCCACCGACCTTGGAGACATGGCAGGCCACGCACTTGCTTTCGGCAATCAATTTTTCACCCAACTTGTAGTCCGCATCTTTGTAGATGGCCGGCTGCGCATGGGCAAAAGTTGCACAAAAGAAACTGATACAGACCAGCGCGGTCTTGTTTCGGATGTTCATTCAAGTCTCCCATCAAAAAAGCCGCTCAAGGGCAGACCCTTGAGCGGCAAAAAAAAGCCACGAGTACCAATCGAGCTTTCTAAATCATGCCATGTTGGTCAAACCCGTAAGGGCTTGAATTCACTTGGCGCCAGCCAGAATCCAGGTGGCCAAAGTCAGGGCGTCGGCATCGCTCAAAGCGGCTTGGGCGGGCATGGGCACTGGGCCCCATTTGCCCGAACCACCGGCTTTGATGCTCTTGGCCAAATTGGCTGCTGCGTCCTTTTGGCCACCGTATTTTTTAGCCACGTCTTGGTAAGAAGGGCCCACCATCTTTTTGTCCACCGCATGGCAGGCCATGCAAGCGTTTTTCTTGGCCAAGTCCATGTTGGCGAAGGCAGGGGCTGACATCAGGGCAGAGACGGCAACAGCAGCAAAAATCAGTTTCATGAGAGCTCCGTGTGAGGGGTTTTAAATATAATCAGTCGCTAATTTAACCGAAATCAAGACGGATTTGTGGAAACCCGCTCAACTTTAGCCTCAGGGATTTTACTGAGGCTCAGCTGCATAAAGCCCCAAAGCCATCCCCAAAACGCGGCCATAGGACTCAGTCAAAAACAAGCTGTTCGGAGTTGATTCCCGTTTTGCCTGAAGCAGCCGAAGCGTCGAAACCACCTGCAATCAATGCAACATTCAGATCGCGGCTCGACAAGGCGCCAACCATGGCAGAGGACCCCGGCAGCTCAGGGACAAAGTTTGACCTATAGGATGGGCATTCGAATCGAAAAACGATCGTCATCTAATCGCTGCCGTGAAAAAACCTGCGCCCACTGAACATCCTGCAAGCACTCTATCGGCACACATGGTCCGCGAACTTCGCTCCGACCACGCGGGCGAAACTGGTGCCGTCTACATTTACAAAGGCATCACCTCCGTCGCCCGCTGGCGACAAGATGCCGAGCTGCTGGCCTTTGCCCGCCAGCATGGTGACACCGAGTCCGAGCATCTGAGATTGGTGGAAGAGTGGTTACCCCCTTCACTTCGCAGTCGCTTGCTGGTGCCCTGGCGCATGGCTGGTTGGCTGACCGGAGTGCTGCCCGCGCTGTTCGGCCAGCGCGCGGTATACGGCACCATCGCAGCCGTCGAGACCTTTGTGGATGTGCATTACCAACAGCAAATCGACCACCTGCGACAGCACGGCGGCCCCGAAGGTCTGCTGCCTTTGCTGGAGCGCTGCCAGACCGACGAACAGCACCACCGCGACGAAGCCGCCGCCTTGGCGGGCCACCATTCGCCTTGGTTGTTACGCTTGTGGTGCGCAGTAGTCGGTTCAGGTTCCGCCGCAGCCGTGGTGCTCGCACGGCGACTTTGACTGCTCAGACAGACTCTGCGTATTGAAAGCGATTTCCACATGAGCACTTTTCAAAACCCCCAACAAACATGGAACCAAAGGTTTGCCGCCGAACACTATGTGTTTGGCGAAGCGCCCAACGCGTATTTGCGATCCCAAGCAGCCCATCTGAAACCTGGCAACGCGCTGGCAGTGGCCGATGGTGAGGGCCGCAACGGCGTGTGGCTGGCACAACAGAACCTACGGGTCGATGCCTTTGATTTTTCGGACAACGCCATCCGCAAAGCACAAGCCTTGGCGCAAGGCCAACAAGTGAAGGTGAATTTTGTGTGCAGCGATTGGCAGTCGTTTGACTGGCGGCCTGCGCATTACGACAACGTGGTGGGGATCTTTTTTCAGTTCGCCACGCCCGATGAGCGCAGCACCCTGTTTGCGCGCATGCTCCATAGCCTGAAGCCCGGCGGCACCCTGATCATCCAGGGCTACACGCCGCGCCAACTGGACTTCAACACGGGCGGCCCCGGCAAACTGGCGCACCTCTACGACGAAACCCTGATGCTGGACGCCTTCGGCGAACTGGATATCCTGGATCTGCGCACCTATGAGTCTGAGATCACCGAAGGCACAGGCCACCAGGGCATGTCGGGCCTGCTGGGTCTGACGGCACGAAAGCCTTTTTGAGGCGCAAAAGTGACCGGGACGAAAGCAGGATTCCAAGAGAACAAATCACTTTTTGCAAGCGGCTTGTGATGTTCAGACCCTAGCGCATCAACAAAGCCTCATTGGTAATTTCATAGCGTCTGCCTTGTTTGTCGCAAGGCTTCAGGGCACCGTCGCGCACCAGACTGCTGATTTCGCGGCTGACGGTTTCGAGTTTGATGTCGAGCATGGCGCCCATGTCGTCGCGTGCAAAAAACGAGGTGATACCGGGTTCGTCGGGATCACGCATTTTCAGGGCCAAGGCCGCTACGCGTTGGCGGGCCGAGCCAAAGTTCAGGTCGGCCAGCCAGTCGTCGGCGTCTTTCAGGGCCTGTTGCCACTTTTGCATCAGGCGCTTGTGCAGGCGTGGCGAGTTAGACGACAGGTGGTGCAGCACCGACAGGGGTATGCGGCAAACTTGGGCTTCGACCAGGGCGATGGCTTCGCTGTCGTAGCGGGCGGTGGCCAAGGCCTCGAGGCCGATCACGTCGCCCGGGCGCAGCACGCGCACGATGCGTTCGCGGCCGTCGGCGGTGGCGCGCACCAGTTTGACCATGCCTTTGCGCAAGGTGAACACACCCACGGCGGTTTGGCCCTCGGTGTACAGCGCCATGTCGGGCGCGAACACCATGTCATCGATGGGGGTGTGGATTTCGCCAAAGTCTTGCTCGTTCAGATCGGCAAACAGCACCATGTCTCGGATACCGCAGTTGCGGCAGTCCGAGGTGCCTTTCCAGGCCGAGTCAATCTTGATGGGGATCATGTTCTGAATCTAGCATGCGCAACGTGCCGCCAACTGACGCCTGTGCTTTAGAGGACCTTGCGTCCTTGCGCCAATCGCTCTTCTAAGTAAGGACCGTAAAAGTCTGGCAGATAGGCCCCTTCCATGCGCTCGGCCACTTCTTTGCCACCGGGCCCAAAAAACAGCAGCGTGGGGGTGATGGTGACTTTCCACCGCCGAGTCAGTTCATCGTGCGTAGTCAGCTTGCCCGCAAAGTCGAGTACCGGCTGGTTGTTGCGCATGTCCACCTGCACGATCGCGGTGCCTGAGAGCGCCATGGGCGAGAGGTGGCTTTGCCTGGCTTGGCGGCAAAAGACGCAGCCATCGAGGCTGACCATGACGATCAGGGGCTGCTTGTTTTTCAGGGCGCGAGCCAGTTCGTCGGGCAGCGACTGGGCGGCAGGCAAGGTGGCCGCACGGCCAGATTGCGCCCAAACAGGGGTCGCTGCAAGCAATACCCCCACCCGTAAAAGCCAGTCGCGACGGCGCAGAGCAGACAAAGAAAATAGAGTCAGGTTGGAATCCATGAATTGCGGACAGTGGACAATAGCGGGTTTTATGTGACGGCCTGACGCATCGCCAGAGCCGCACTTTGAATATAAGAACCCAATGAATTATTGGAGAAATCCATGAATCTCGCAAGCTTGCTTGAAACCTGGGGAGACACAAATGTACTGGCCATGGCGGGTGCATTGGTGGGCTTCATTTTTGGCCTGGCGGCCCAGCGCACCCGATTTTGTGCCCGTGCGGCCGTGGTGGAGTGCTGCGAAGGCCAGACGGGTGACCGTTTCAGCGTATGGTGGCTGGCTTTTGGCGCAGCACTGGTGGGGGTGCAGGCTTTGGTGTCCTTGGGCTGGCTCAAGCCTTCGGACGCCCGTTACATTGGCCCTGCTGGCAGCATCTCAGGCGCGGTGCTGGGGGGCTTGTTGTTTGGTGCAGGCATGATTTTGACACGCGGCTGCGCCAGCCGTTTGCTGATTTTGTCGGGCAATGGCAATTTGCGCGCCCTGCTGGCTGGCTTGGTGTTTGCCGTCACGGTGCAAGCGAGCATTGCCGGTTGGCTGGCCCCCGCCCGCCAGACCTTGGCCAGTTGGTGGCCCATCGATGGCGGGGCCGGGCGTGATTTGTTGCAGCTCACAGGCATGGGCCCCACGGGGGGTTTGGTGCTGGCGCTGCTGGCTTTGGGCACCGGGTTTTACTTTTTCTTTAAGACGCACCAGCGCCGTTGGGGCTTGGCGCTGGGGGCCATCGTGGTGGGCCTGAGCATCGCGATGGGATGGGGGCTGACGCAGGCGATTGCCTCGCAGTCGTTTGAATCCATTCAAATCCAAAGCCTGAGCTTCAGCGGTGCCTCAGCCGAAATGCTGATGCGGGTCCTGTCCAGCGCCACATCGCCCAGCCTGGGTTTTGATGCGGGTTTACTGCCCGCCACTTTTGCGGGCTCTTTGCTGGGCGCACTGGTGGGCGGCGACTTCAAGTTCGAGGGCTTCAAGACCGAGAACAAACTGGGCCACTACCTCACAGGTGCCGTGCTCATGGGTTTTGGGGCCGTGCTGGCGGGTGGTTGCACGGTGGGCGCGGGCATGACCGGGGGTTCAATCTTCTCGCTCACCGCTTGGCTGACCCTGATCGCCATTTGGTTGGGTGCGGGCCTGTCCTGGCGCATTCACCGCAGCATGGGCTGGCAGATCTGAGCGCTTTCTCCAACGCAGCTGCCATAAAAAAACGCCGTTAGTCTCCAGGACTGCGGCGTTTTTTCAATGGCGTGGCACGCGGCCACGCACAAGGTACATCAAGCCAGCGTGTCGGCCCAGATGTTTTGCGCCCAAGACAAAGCGTAAACACCTTCCAGTTCATTGGCAGCGCTGGACACGCCACCCGAGCCGGGCACGGTCAGCATGGTTTTCTTCTCGGCGTCGTAGCGGTGCACGCTGGCCACGTGAACCACGTCTTTGCTGCTGACAAAGCTGTAGCAGGTGTTGTTGTAGATGGGCATGGGGTTGACCTCTTTGCCCATCAACAAGGCCACCACGGCAGCGGCGCAGGTTTTGCCGTGCTGGTTGGCCATGTGGCCCGACTTGGGCATCAAGGGCGCGACTTGGATCGCATCGCCCAATACGTGGACGTTCTTGGCCGCTTTGGATTCGAAGGTGAGGAAGTCCACTTCGCACCAACGCTTGTTGGCGGTAGCCAATCCAGCGTTGACAGCAATGTCACCGGCACGCATGGAGGGAATCACGTTCAGCACGCTGGCCTTGACGTCTTCGTTGAACTCGAACTTCAAGGTCTTATTGGCCACATCCACATCGGTCACGTTGTGCTTGCTGCGGTATTCGATGATGCCTTTGTAGCGGTCAGTCCAGGCCTTCTTGAACAAAGCAGGCTTGGAAGTGACGTCGTCGTTGGCGTCCAAGATCAACACCTTGCTCTTGGGTTTGGCTTTTGTGAAGTAGTCGGCCACCTGGCAAGCCCGCTCGTAAGGGCCAGGAGGGCAACGGTAGGGGGCCAGCGGGATGGACATGGCGAACACGCCGCCATCGGGCATGGCCTCGAGTTGCTTGCGCAGGGTCACGGTTTGCTCGCCGGCCTTCCAGGCGTGCATCACTTGCTCTTTGGCGCCTGCACGGTTCATGCCGGGCAGAGTTTCCCACATGAAGTCCACGCCGGGGGAGACGATCAGGCGGTCATAGCTCAGCTCAGTGCCACCGGCCAACTTGACAATGCGCTTGTCGGCATCGATGGTGTTGACGCGGTCCTTGATGATCTTGACACCGTGGCGCTTGGTCAGGTTGTCGTAGGGGGTGGTGATGTCCACCATCGTCTTGCTGCCACCGATCACCAAGTTGGAGATGGGGCAAGAAATGAAAGCATCGCTGGGCTCGACCAGGGTGACCTGGATCTTGTGCTCAGACCACATGCGCAAATATTTGGCGGCCGTGGCACCCGCGTAGCCCCCGCCAATGACCACCACCTTGGGGCCACTGCCGCCACCCATGGTGGCACAGCCCGAAACCAGTCCCATGGCACCCAAAGCGGAGCCAGTCTGCAAAAAATGACGACGTTGCATGGCAGTTCTTCCTTATTTCTTCTGGGCGGCAAAGTAGCCAGCGATGGCGGCGATTTGCTCGTCGGAATAGCCCTTGGCGAGCTGGTGCATGATGGTGGCCGCTGGCACGCGACCGGCTTTGTAATCCAGCATTTTCTGAATGGTGACTTCTTTGGGCACACCGGCCAAAGAAATCATGCCGGGCTGAGCCTGGCCGTTGGTGCCGTGGCAGGCGGCGCACGAAGCGGCCCAGCTGCGTACATGCAGCGGATCGACCTGGGCTTGCGCCAAGCCAGACAAGGCGACCAGGGCGGCCGCTGTCAAAGTGTGATGAATCTTCATGGGTTTTCCTCGAAAAAAACAGTCGGGGCGAATGACTCAACGCCCATCAGGGGCGCAAGTAAACAAATTTCTCGTTGGCCTGCAGCTTGGCCACTTCGGCCACACCGGAAGGCACCACTTTGGCTTCCATCAGAAGTTTGTCGGCCGAGATTTTGCGCGAGACCAAGGTGTTGTTGCACACACGGAACTCCACGCCCTTGTTGACCAAGTCACTCACGCCGCCGGCAAATGGCTGGTCCATCTGGTTGGTGGCACCGTCAATCAAAAAGTCGATGCCAAGACCGTGGGTGACGACCACGATTTTGGCAGTCGGGTCAGCAGCCAGATGGTTGCGGATATTGCCCATGGCACGTGACGCCTGGGGGATGCCTTCGCTCAGGTGATAGACCACCTTGATCTCGGCCCAGCTCAGGGTACAGGCCAGCAGACCAGACATCAACAACAGATGTTTCTTCATTCGTTTCTCCTTAAGTATGGATATTAGTCGCGTCAAAGCCAAATCCATGCCCGTGAAAACCCGACTTGAAACTGACGCCGATCTTTCAATCGCTTTCGCTGGCAATCTGCACACACACTGCGCGGCAGAGGGTCACCACGCGGTCGTTGATGATTCGGTAATAAATTTGTACGCCTTCGCGGCGCTTACCCAGCACGCCCGCCTGGTACAAGGTGTTCAGATGCTGCGACATGTTGGGCTGGGTGGTGTCGATCTCGGCCAGCAACTCGCCCACGTTTTTTTCACCATTGCAAAGTGCGCTGATGATGCGCAAGCGCATAGGGGCCGACATGACACGAAACAACTCGGCGGCTTTATCAAAAACCTCTTCCGATTCGGTCAGGACGTTGTCTTCTGCTGTTGCTGTTTTGGCCATGGTGTCTTTTCTTCGAATGTCTCAAATGCCGCACGATTGTCCTGCAAAAGCCTTGCGAACAGGTCGATGCGAAGGTGACTGCCGGTGGCGCAGTACGCCTAGCAGGTAACCAGCTTGGGCATTGTGGCCAATTTTGGCAAAGTTTCAAACCATTGATTTGTTCTTTGCTTATGCGCAAATACAGATAAGCGACCAGCCATGACCCAGGTGGATGGCGCATTTGCGTTGGCAGCGAGACTGGCGGTTTTGCATGCGGTGAGGCAAACGCAGGCGCGTATGGGCTCACTGCGTGCAAAATTCTGGCTTGTTCAGCACCTCTGCCATTGCGCCAAACAGGACGCCCCCATGCCCATGTTCGTCGACAACTCCCCGCCCGGCAGCTGCATTTTTTGCAAGCTGGTGGCCAAAGAAATCCCCGCCGCCATCGTCTTTGAAGACGCGCAAACCCTGGCCTTCATGGACCTGGGCCAGGTCAACCCCGGCCATGTGCTGGTGGCCAGCAAGCGCCACGCGGCCAACTTGCTGGAGCTGACTGCCGACGAAGCGGCGGCCGTGATGCGCACCGCCCACCATGTCGCACGGGCTGTGATGGCCAGCTTTGACCCACCTGGTTTGACCTTGCTGCAAGCCAATGGCAAAGAAGGTGATCAGACCGTGTTTCACTTTCACATGCACGTGGTGCCGCGCCACGCGGGCGACGGCATTGCCCTGTCATGGCCGCGCAAAGACCCAGCGCTCGATATATTGGAAGCGCATGCCAATCGCTTGGTACAGGCGCTGAACCGCTGACCAGTTCCATTTGTCATCCCGGACTCGATCCGGGATCCATCCCAGCCTGAGCTCAGCGCTGAGGTTGACGCAAAGTCCGGCTGAGCAAGATCACCGGAATCAAACCCACCAGCACCAGTGCCAGCGAGGGCAGCGCGGCCTCGCCCAGGCGCTCGTCGCGTGCCAGCTGGTAGGCCACCACAGCCAAGGTGTCGCTGTTAAAGGGGCGCAGCACCATGGTGGCGGGCAGCTCCTTCATCACGTCCACAAAGACCAGCAGGGCGGCAGCGATGGTGGTGCGCTGCAACAGGGGCGCGTGCACGCGGCGCATCAAGCACCAGCCGGTGACACCCAGCATGCGGGCCGAATCGTCCAGACTGGCTGGAATGCGCGCATAGCCGCTTTGCACCGACTGCAGCGCCACGGCACAAAAGCGCACCAGATACGCCCACACCAGCCCCAACGATGTGGCCGTGATCCAGGCCCCGGCAGACGATGCGGGCCAGGTTTGTTGAATCCAACCCACAGGCAAGAGAAGACCCACCACCACCACCGCACCGGGAATGGCATAACCCAAGCCCACCAGCTGAATGGCCCCCTGGCTGATGCGGTCGGCCCGGGTGCGCACGCTAAAGGCCAGCGCCAGCGCCACGCCCACGGCCAGCACCGCGGTGATCGCGCCCAGACGCAAGCTGGTCCAGGCCCACTGGCCAAAACGCTCCCACGGCATCTCACTCGTCTCGCCCATAAAGGCGCGCAGCATGATAAGAACCGGCAGCACAAAGCCCAACAGCACAGGCACGCTGCAGACCGTCCATGCCAGCAGGCGGCGCGTGCCATTCAGCTGCACCGGCTGCGCCTCGGCCGAGCCCTGGCGCGAACCGCGCCCTTGGTTGAAGCGCATGCGCTTTTGAGCGCGTTGCTCCAGCTGCAGCAAGACCACCACCACGGCCAAGAGCACTGTGGCCAGCTGGGCCGCGGCGATGCGGTTGTCCATGGACAACCAAGCTTTGTAAATGCCTGCCGTGAAGGTCTGGATGCCGAAATAGCTGGACACGCCAAAGTCGGCCAATGTCTCCATGAGCGCCAGCGCCACACCCGCAGCCACGGCGGGGCGAGCCAAGGGCAAGGCGATTTCGCGAATGCGGCGTGACAAAGGGGCACCCAACAGGCGTGCCGCTTCCATCAAGCCCGAGGCGCGCTCGACCAAGGCGGTGCGGGCCAGCAAATAAACATACGGGTAGAGCGAGAGCGTGAACACCAGCGCCGCGCCCCAGACGCTGCGCACATCGGGCCACAAACGCCCCTGCAAGCCCAGCGCTTCGCGCAAGGCCACCTGAAGCGGCCCGCTGAACTGCAAAAAGTCTGTGTAGGCATAAGCCACCACATAGGCGGGCATGGCCAGCGGCAAGAGCAGCAGCCACTCAAAAACGCCGCGCCCCGGAAAATCAAACAGCGTCACCAAGGCGGCCGTGGCCAAGCCCAGCACCGTCACGCCCACCGCCACCATCAGGCACAGGCCAAGCGTGGTCAGGGCGTAATCGGGCAGCACGGTGGCGGCCATCTCGCGCAAGATGCTGGCGCTCTCGCCACTCCACTGCAGCCACGAGCCGAGCACAGCCAACACCGGCAAGGCCAAAGCCAGCGCCAGCAAGGCAAAGAGCAAGGAAGGGAAACCCGACAAACGGCGGGCCAAGGAGGTCAGCATAGCCATCGATTGTAGGAGCGCCAAACAACCTGCCTACAATCCAGAGCATGTTTCTAGAACTGCGCCAACTCGACATCCAATACCCCGGCAGCGCCACGCCCGCCGTGCAGCGGGTGAACCTGGGCTTGCGTTCGGGCGACATTGGCGTGTTGATCGGCCCCTCGGGTTGCGGCAAAACCACTTTGCTGCGGGCTGTAGCGGGGCTGGAGGCGGTGTCGGGTGGACAAATTTTGCTGTCCAACCGGGTGGTCAGCGAAAAAGGCCACACCGAACCGGCTGAGCGCCGACGCATTGGCATGGTTTTTCAGGACTACGCGCTGTTTCCGCACATGGATGTGGGCCGCAACGTGGGTTTTGGGCTGGAACACCTGCCCAAGGCCGAGCGTCAAAAACGTGTGGCCGAGGTGCTGGAGCTGGTAGGGTTGGCGGGTTCTGACCATCGCTTCCCGCACGAACTCTCGGGCGGCCAGCAGCAACGCGTGGCACTGGCCCGCGCTCTGGCCCCCAAGCCCGATCTGCTGCTGCTGGACGAGCCGTTTTCCAATTTGGACATCGACCTGCGCGAGCGCCTGGCCCACGAGGTGCGCAACATCCTCAAAGCCGCCAAGGCAACAGCCTTGCTGGTCACGCACGACCAACTTGAAGCCTTTGCCATTGGCGACGTGATCGGGGTGATGAACGAAGGCCAGCTGCACCAGTGGGACGATGCCTACAGCCTCTACCACCGCCCCGCCACCCGCTTTGTGGCCGACTTCATTGGCCACGGCGTCTTCACGCCCGCCACGCTGCGTGAGGTGGACGGGCACATTCTGGTCAGCACCCCGGTGGGTGAGCTGCGCGACGTGGCTGAGTGCCCCCTGCCCTGCGCCTTTGAAGGCGGCGAATGCGATGTGCTGCTGCGGGCCGATGACATCGTGCACGACGACGATGCACCCGTGAAGGCAGAAATCATCCGCAAAGCTTTTAGGGGCTCGGAATTTTTGTACACCTTGCGCCTGGCCAGCGGTGACTTGTTGATGGCCCATGTGCCCAGCCACCACGACCACAAGTTGGGCGAATGGATCGGCATCCGCGCCGAGGTGGACCATGTGGTCACGTTCAACCGCGCTTGCCCGGTGACCGACCGCGAGCTGTGTCAGATGCCCTGCGCCAAAGCCGAGGCCTGCGAGCACACCGACCCGCAGTACCAGCCGGTCAAGTTTGTCTGATCAAAAGCCCACTTGCCTTTTATTGAGCGTTGACAAAGACCGCGTTAAGACCATCCGCCATCACCGAACACAGTAGTAATAAAGCTCATGGGCCCGGACTTCGCTTTCAGGGCGAATGGGGGAAGGATTGGGTAAGTCTGGGGCCAGCACCATTTTGTTTGCCAAGGCCCAAACGCGCCCGACTGTTCTGACACCCTGATTCCAATCGCCCAAATTGGATATGAACTCGTATTCTTCGACTGTCGGCAAGCGCGCCTGAATGCTTTTGCATGTCCGCTCTGCAGCCTCAGCACTGCCGGTATGACTGATCGGCACTCCCGGGGCACCGATCAGCTCAAGGGTGCGATTGCCCATCTTGACTTTCGATGGGAACTGGGTGTGCTGGAATTCAGCAAACATCTGCCCGCTGATGGCACGCATGACTTGGTCGGGTCTGCCCTTGGCTTGGTAGCTGTAAGTTCGCCCCGCAGTGACTTGGATGTGCAGTGTTACCAGCAGATCTCCCTTGCAAGTCGGTGCATAAGAATAAGTGCCCCAGGCCATGGCATTGAGTTTGCCCAGCATGCTGGCATCCAAATAACCCTGGCGTTTTTGATCACGCAAATCACGGGCCAAGGCATAAATGGGGGCCGGATTGAAGAATGTGATGTTGCGATTGCGGGGCTGGAGCTTGGTGTACTGAGCATCCAATGAGGCTTTCAGACTCCCCTCAAGCAACACGTCCATCCCCTTGCCTGCACTTGCCCGCTCCCGATTGAGTTGGGTGTTCCGATCTAGGGCGTTCAGCAAATCCACCAACTGCGAAGGGTCAGCACCCGCGTTGAGCAGATGGATCAATTGCTGGCTCAAGTTTTTCTGATTTTCCTGAGCACTACTGCCGTACGCCTCTTGAAATTGGCACAGGTCTTGTCCTTTGATGAAGGGAACGGTTTGCCAAATCGTGATGGGGCTGTAGTGGTCGGCCCAAACAGGCAAGCAAAACAAAAGTGTTAATAGCCCTGTGAGTTTCATACGTAATCAAAGCCGGAAAAATTAAAAAATCTGCCAACAATTATCGATCCAATGATCAATCTTGGTTAATTCATTTCAGGTCTGGACTGCGCCGAGAGCCTTACCGGTTTACAAAATCGAATACACGGACCATGATGCACAACCCCATGCATACCTTGTAGCTCATAAATGGCAATGATGGACAACCACCACAACCGGCCCAAATCGACCGCCGTCGACGACGCGCCTGTGGTGCATTTGGTGCAGCAACTGCTGGAGCAAGCTGTGGCCCTGAAGGCCTCGGATTTGCACTTTGAACCCTATGAGCACCAATACCGGGTTCGGATGCGCATCGATGGCGAGTTGCGCGAAGTGGCTGCTCCGGCCATCTCCTTGAAAGACCGGCTGGCTTCGCGCATCAAGGTGCTGTCGCGACTCGACATTGCCGAAAAGCGCCTGCCACAAGACGGCCGCATGAAGCTGCAGTTGGCCAGCGGTCGCGAGCTGGATTTGCGCATCAGCACTTTGCCCACCCTGTTTGGCGAAAAACTGGTCATCCGCGTTCTGGATGCCGCCCAGGCCCAATTGGATCTGACCCGCCTGGGCTACGAGCCAGATGACCTGGCCCGCTTGGTAGAAGCGATTCAACGCCCGCACGGCATGGTTCTGGTGACCGGGCCGACCGGTTCGGGCAAGACCCAGTCGCTGTACGCCTGCCTGAATCGAATCAACACCTCAGAAGTGAACATCGCCACGGTGGAGGACCCTTGCGAGATTCAGTTGCAAGGCATCAACCAGGTGAATGTGCAAGACAAGCCCGGCCTGACCTTTGCCATCGCTTTGCGGGCTTTTCTTCGGCAAGACCCTGACATCTTGATGGTGGGCGAAGTGCGCGACCTGGAAACCGCCAACATCGCCGTTCAGGCGGCACAAACAGGGCATCTGGTGCTGTCAACCTTGCACACGAACGATGCCCCCGGTACGCTGGTGCGCCTGAGAAACATGGGCATCGCCCCCTACAACATTGCGGCCAGCGTGACCCTGATCACCGCGCAGCGCCTGCTGCGCTGCCTGTGCCCTTTGTGCAAGGAACAGGTGACAGTGCCTGCGGCCGTGTTGGTGCAAGCGGGCATGCCTGCTGCCTGGTTGACCACCGATGCCGTCGACATCTGGCAGCCCGTGGGTTGTGTTCATTGCTACAAGGGTTTTTCCGGGCGAACCGGGATCTTTCAGGTCATGCCTGTGAGCGCCGAGATGCAGGCCCTGATCCTGCAAGAAGCCGGCAGCCAAGTTTTGACTCAACAGGCACAGCGCGAAGGCGTGCCCAGCCTGCGGCTGGCAGGTCTGCGCAAGGTTTTGCAAGGCATCACCTCGCTGGACGAGGTGGTGGCCAACACCCGAGACGGCGCATGAGCAAGCTGCCTGTGTTTGCCTGGCAGGGACGCGATGCCCAAGGCCGCCCGGTGCAAGGCCGTTTGCAAGCCCAAGAGGCAGGTCTGGCCCGAGCCCGGTTGCGCAGGCAAGGTGTGCAACAGTTGCGACTGCAACGCCTTTGGTTTGAAAGCCCGGCCCGGGTCAAACCCGCCGACCTGTCACTGATGACACGTCAGTTGTCAGCACTGCTGCGTGCAGGCGTGCCCTTGCTGCAAGCCTTGGACATGCTCTCGCGCAGTCTGAACACCGTGGCCCTGATGGAAGTGGTTCAAGCAGTGCGCGACGACGTAGCCTCCGGCATGGCTTTGCATGAAGCCTTGGCCCGACACCCGAGTCACTTCTCGGGGCTTTACACCAGCATGGTGCAAGCGGGTGAAGCTGCAGGCATTCTGGACACGATGGTTGAGCGCCTGGCGCACACCTTGGAGAAAAACGAGGCCCTGCGCTCACGCGTGCGATCGGCCCTGATGTATCCCTGTGTGGTCATGGCGGTGGCCGTTGCGGTCTTGGTGCTGATTCTGGTGTTTGTCGTGCCGGTGTTCGAAGAGGTCTTCCATTCCTTTGGCGCCGATTTACCTTGGCCCACCCAAATGGTGGTGTCACTGAGTGAGGGCCTGAGCTCGGCCGGGCCCCTGGCGGCTTTGGCGCTGTTGCTGGGCCTCTGGGTTTGGCAGCGCCCTCAGGGTGCTCCCGCCCGCATCCAAGCTTTGCGCGACCGTTGGCTGCTCAAGTTGCCTCTGCTCGGGCCACTGATTGGCACCGCAGTGGTCGCACGCTGGGCGCAAACCCTGTCGGCTTTGCTGGCGGCAGGCGTGCCCCTGAGCGAAGCCCTAGGGCCGGTGGCACAGGCCTGCGACCATGCGGTGTATGAACGCGTGACGACACAGCTGCAAAGGCAAGTGGTCCAGGGCAGCCGACTGAGTGAGGGCATGGCCCGCAGCGGGCGCTTTCCAGACATGATCGTGCAGCTGTGCGCCACAGGCGAAGAAACCGGTGCCATGGACAGTTTATTGGCGCGTGCAGGGGGTTTGATGGAAACCGAAGTGGGTGACCGGGTCAACGGCTTGTCGAGTTTGCTCGAACCCTTGATCATTGTCTTACTGGGCGGTCTTATTGGCGGTATTCTCGTGGCCATGTATTTACCAATCTTTCGTTTGGGTCAGGTGTTCTGAAATGGTCGCCGATGAACTCATTTGGGGTGCCGTGGCGCTGTTGGGCCTGGTGATAGGCAGTTTCCTAAACGTGGTCATTTACCGCCTGCCCCGCATGCTCGAGGCGCAATGGGACGAGGCCCGCCATGAACAAGCCCCCGACCACACCACACAGCCGCCAGCCCAGCGCTACAACATCGCTACACCCGGCTCTCACTGCCCGCACTGTGGTCATGTTTTGTCCTGGTCCGAAAAAATCCCTGTTTTCAGTTACCTTTGGTTAAAAGGACGCTGCCGCCAATGCGCGACGCCCATTGGCTGGCGTTACCCGGCCATCGAACTGCTGACGGCGGCTTTTTTTGTCTGGATATTTCACCGCCATGGACTGAGCGCGCAAGCTTTTGCCTGGGCTGGTTTTGTGGCTGCGCTGCTGACCCTGGCCGCCATCGACGCCGACACCACACTGCTTCCGGACGCCATCACCCAGCCTTTGGTCTGGTCGGGCTTGCTGGCGGCAAGCCTGAACCTCAGCGCCGTGAGCTTGCCCACGGCCTTGTGGGGCGCCGTTGTGGGCTATCTCTTTTTGTGGTCGGTTTATTGGCTGTTCAAATGGGCTACCGGCAAAGAAGGTATGGGCCAAGGCGACTTCAAGCTGCTGGCGGCACTGGGTGCTTGGCTTGGGTGGCCCGCCCTGTTGTCGGTGGTACTGATCGCCTCCGTCACGGGTGTTGCCATCGGGCTGTGGTTACGCGTACGCCAGCGTCTGGCCGAAGACGGCTATATTCCCTTTGGTCCCTATTTGGCCTTGGCAGGTTTGTGGGTCATGGCCTTTGGGCCCCTGCCTGTCTTGCCCGTTTAACACCATGAACACTCAGCGAATTTGGCGCATTGGCCTGACTGGCGGCATCGGCAGCGGCAAAAGCACCGTGGCTGGCATGCTGGCCGCCCGGGGTGCCGCCGTGATCGATGCCGACGCGATTTCGCGCAGCGTGACCGCGCCTGGAGGCCGGGCCATTGCCCCTATTGCTCAGGCATTCGGGCCAAACATGATCGATGCCCAGGGCGCCATGAACCGGCAAGCCATGCGCGAAACCGTGTTCCAGAATCCAGAAGCTAAAAAACAGCTCGAAGCCATCATCCACCCCTTAGTCAGCCAGATCACGGGCGAACAGACGCAAGCGGCCATGCAAAGCGGTCACCGCGTGCTGGTGTTTGATGTGCCCTTGCTGGTGGAGTCGGGCGAACGCTGGCGCAAGCAGGTGGACCGGGTGGTGGTGGTGGACTGCGATGCCGAGACCCAGCGGCAAAGGGTCATGGTCCGCAGCGGGCTGGCTGCCGAAGAAATTGACCGCATCGTGGCCCTGCAAGCGACACGTGCACAACGACTGGCCTGCGCCGATGTGGTCATCTTCAACCAAGGCCTGAGTCTGGTCGAATTGGAGGCCATCGTGACCCAGGTGGCTGCTGACTTCGGGCTATGATGGCGGCACTGGAAGAAGCCGCGTGATACTGTACGAATACCCTTTTAATGAACGCATCCGCACTTACCTGCGGCTGCAGCAATTGTTCAACCGTCTGGGCCAATTGATGGGCCGCACGGAGCCGTTGGACCACCACTTTGCACTGACCACCTTGTTCGAGATCATCGAGGTGGCTTCACGCTCGGAACTCAAAGCTGATGTGCTCAAAGACCTGGAACGACAAAAGCAGCTTTACAACGGCTACCGTGGCAACCCGGCCATCTCCGAAAAAGCCTTGAACGGGCTGATTGCTCAGCTTGACGAGCATTTTGAAGCGCTCAACCAGATCACCGGCAAGATTGGCCAAAGTCTGAACGACAACGATTTCCTGATGGCCTTGCGCAGCCGCGCCGTGATTCCTGGCGGCACCTGCGAATTTGACCTGCCCGCCTACCACGCTTGGCAGCACCACGATGCCGCCAGTCGCGCCCAAGACCTGTCGCAATGGGTTGCGCCTTTTGGCCCCCTGGCCCAAGCTGTCAAGCTGCTGCTGCAAATGCTGCGCGAATCCGGCAGCAGCCAGAAGGTCATGGCCACGGCCGGTCAGCTGCAGCAAAACCTGCCACAAGGGCGGACCTTTCAGTTGCTGCGCCTCAAAATCGACCCTGCATTGGGCATCACACCCGAGATCAGTT
Source organism: Limnohabitans sp. (assembly GCA_044348785.1). GTDB lineage: Bacteria > Pseudomonadota > Gammaproteobacteria > Burkholderiales > Burkholderiaceae_C > Limnohabitans_A. The sequence goes on along the minus strand of JBIKSF010000002.1, from coordinate 33,973 downwards.
GCAACCGCTTGTTGGTGGTGATCCGCATGATGCGCCAGCACAGCGACGGCAAATTGGTGGCCACCACCGATGATGTGCCGTTCGAGATGACTTTGTGCGCATGAGCGACTCGAACCAGCCTTCAACAGGTTTTGCGCCCCGCAAGGTGCGGTGCCCAGCCTGCGCTGGCAACAGCCTTTACAGCCCCAACAATCCCTACCGCCCGTTTTGTAGCGCCCGCTGCAAGGGCGTGGACTTGGGTGCCTGGGCCAGCGAAGAATTCAAACTGCCCGACGACACCCCGCCAGACGAGGCTTTTGGCGATCCGCGTCTGCAATAAGCCTGAGCCGATAACGCGGGATTGCTCACCTCAGGGGGACGTCAGGCGTGTGTGGCACCGCTGAAGCTTCGCTCTTGGGCCAACCACCCCAGCACCGGCACCGTTCCGGGCAACACAGGAACCACTGCAACCGGCAAGGTCTGCCAAGCATGTGATTGCGCTTCACGCATTTGCAACTCGCCTTGCCAGTCCCACACCTTGCAAAAGTGCAAGCGCACCAAGGCGTGTGGGTAATCGACCATCTGGGTTTTCCAGACCTGCGCTTGACCGATGGTGATGCCCAGCTCTTCTTGCAGCTCGCGGCGCAGCGCCTGTTCCACAGACTCACCAGCTTCCAGCTTGCCACCGGGGAATTCCCAGTAGCCCGCATAGACCTTGCCCTCGGGGCGCGAGGTCAACAAGAATGCTTCGCCTTGCATCAGCACGCCCACCGCCACATCGACCACAGTGCGCTCGGCCTGGCCTGCAGTGGGATCTTGCCGCTCACGTTCGCCATCGGCGACCAGCAAATCACTCATGCGCGGTCCACGGGGCGATCGGATTGGCGGCCCATCATGTCGCGGGCAAATTGGTAGGCCACACGGCCACTTCGCGAGCCGCGCTCCAAAGCCCAGAGCAGCGCATCGGGGCGTGCAGCCTCGATTTGCGCGGGCGTGGCACCCAAAGCGCTGAGCCACTGGCCGGCAATGGTCAGGTACTCGTCTTGCGAGAAGGGATAAAAACTGATCCACAGACCAAAGCGCTCGGACAGGGAGATTTTTTCTTCCACGCCTTCGCCGGGGTGCACTTCGCCGTCATCGGTGTGTTTGTAGGTGAGGTTTTCGCTCATGTACTCTGGCAACAAATGGCGGCGGTTGCTGGTGGCGTAGACCAGCACATTGGGCGTTGAGGCGGCCACGGTGCCATCCAAAATGGACTTGAGTGCCTTGTACCCAGGCTCGCCGTCTTCAAAGCTGAGGTCGTCGCAATAAACCACAAACTTTTCGGGGCGGCCCGCCACCACTTCGATGATGTCGGGCAGGTCGGTCAGGTCTTCCTTGTCCACTTCAATCAAGCGCAGACCTTGCGGGGCATAGGTGTTGAGGCAGGCCTTGATGAGCGAGGACTTGCCGGTGCCGCGTGCGCCCGTCAGCAGCACGTTGTTGGCCGGGTGGCCGTGCACAAACTGCTCGGTGTTTCGCTGCAACTTTTCTTTTTGGTCGTCGATTTCCTTCAAGTCAGCCAGCGTCATGGCGGCCACATGGCGCACAGGTTCGAGCACGCCGTGGCCCGACGAGCGCTTGCGGTAGCGCCAAGCAATGGCCTGCGTCCAGTCGGGGGCCGACAGGGGTTGGGGCAAGACCGATTCGATGCGGTCCACCAACTGGCTGACTTTGGCCAGCAGTTGGTCCAGGGCTGAAGAAGCAGGAGAGTTCATGAACGGTAGTCCGCGTTGATGGTGACGTAATCGTGGCTCAGATCGCAGGTCCACACGGTGTCGCTGGCGGTGCCACGGCCCAGACCCACACGCACGGTGATCTCGCTGCCCTTCATGACACGCTGACCGTCTTCTTCGCGGTACTCAGCGCGGCGACCGCCTTGCGAGACCACATGCACATCGTCCAGGTGCAGCTCAATCAGGCCTTGGTCCAAATCATCGATGCCCGCATAACCGACAGCAGCCAAGATGCGGCCCAGGTTGGGGTCGCTGGCAAAGAAAGCGGTTTTGACCAAGGGCGAATGCGCGATCGCGTAAGCCACCTGGCGGCACTCTTCGCCCGTGCGGCCGCCTTCGACCTGCACCGTGATGAACTTGGTGGCACCTTCGCCATCGCGCACGATGGCGTGGGCCAGCTGGCGGGCCACTTGCATCAAGCCCTGCACCAAGGCCTGGCCGTCGGCGCTGTCCAGCGACGTGATGGGGGCATGTGCAGCCTTGTGCGTGGCGATCAGCATGAAGGAATCGTTGGTCGAGGTGTCGCCGTCGATGGTGATGCGGTTGAACGAACCATCGGCCAGTCGCTTGGCCAGCTCGGGCAACAAGCCCGGATCGATGCAGGCGTCGGTGGCCACAAAACCCAGCATGGTGGCCATGTTGGGGCGGATCATGCCCGCGCCCTTGCTGATGCCGGTGATGCTGACGGTTTGTCCACCCACCTTGACCTGCACGCTGGCCGCTTTGGGCACGGTATCGGTGGTCATGATGCCTTCTGCGGCCTTGGCCCAGTGAGCGGCTTGCGCGTCTGCCAATGCAGCAGGCAGGCCCGCCACAATGCGGTCGACGGGCAGCGGCTCCATGATCACGCCAGTCGAAAAAGGCAGCACTTGTGCTGGCGTGCAGTTCAGCAAGCTGGCCAAGGCCTCACAGGTCTGACGGGCATGGGCCAAGCCCGGGGCACCCGTGCCAGCGTTGGCATTGCCGGTGTTGATGACCAAGGCGCGCACCGCGCTGCCCGCGCTCAGGTGCTCGCGGCAAACTTGCACAGGGGCGGCGCAAAAACGGTTGCGGGTAAACACGCCTGCCACACTGGCGCCTTCGTCCAGCAAAAACACCGTGAGGTCTTTGCGGTTGGCTTTGCGCACACCTGCTTCGGCGATGCCGATGCGCACGCCTGCGATAGGGCTCAGTTGCAAGGGATCCAGTGGGGGCAAATTCACGGGCATAAACTTCTTTCAGGAAAACACAAGGTATTTCAGTCGGCTCACGGACAAAACGGGCCGAAGCCCGTTTTGTGGTTTCGCTGCCATCAAGCGAGTTTGCCGTGGCAGTGTTTGTACTTTTTGCCGCTGCCACATGGGCAGGGTTCGTTGCGGCCCACAGGTCCAAAAGCTGGCTGCATGCCTTCCATATCCGCAGCCACGGTTTGGGCCTCACCCGACTCGTCAGGTGCGGTGTAGGTCACGTTGCTGATCTGCTCTGCACGCTCTTCGATGGCTTGGGCTGCTTGCTCAATCTGGTCACCCGAATCGATGCGCACGGTCATCAAGGTCTTAGTGACTTCGTTCTTGACGGCATCCAGCAACTGGCCAAACAACTCAAAGGCTTCGCGCTTGTATTCCTGCTTGGGCTGCTTTTGCGCATAGCCACGCAGATGAATACCTTGGCGCAGGTAGTCCAGTGCGCTCAGGTGTTCACGCCAATGGGTGTCGATGCTTTGCAGCAAAATCATGCGCTCAAAAGAGGTGAAGTTGTCTGCGCCCACGTTGTCGAGCTTGGTCTGGAAATGGGCGTTGGCAGCAGCCACCACCATCTCGAGAATCTCTTCATCGGTGATGGCACTGGAAGCTTGGACCTTCTCCTGCAAATGGAGCGTGAGCAACCAATCGTCGGCCAGCACCTTTTCAAGGCTGGCCAGGTCCCACTGCTCTTCGACCGTCTCTGCAGGCACATACTGACGCACCATGTCGGTGAAGCAGCCTTCGCGCAGCGCAGTGATCTGGCCGTTCAGGTCCACTGCATCCAAGATGTCGTTGCGCTGCTGGTAAATCACCTTGCGCTGGTCATTGGACACATCGTCGTATTCCAGCAGTTGCTTGCGGATGTCAAAGTTGCGCGACTCCACCTTGCGCTGGGCACTTTCGATGCTGCGCGTGACGATGCCCGCCTCGATGGCTTCCCCCTCGGGCATCTTCAATCGGTCCATGATCGAGCGCACGCGGTCGCCCGCGAAAATGCGCATCAAGGGATCGTCCAGGCTCAAATAAAAGCGCGAGGAACCAGGGTCACCCTGGCGGCCCGAGCGACCACGCAGCTGGTTGTCGATGCGGCGTGACTCGTGACGCTCGGTGGCAATGATGCGCAGACCGCCCAAAGCCTTGACCTGTTCGTGGATGACTTTCCATTCATCGCGCAACTGGGCCACGCGGGTTTGTTGGGCCTCAGGAGAGAGGCCTTCGTCAGCCTCCACCGCCTGGATGTCTTTTTCGATGTTGCCACCGAGCACGATATCCGTACCGCGACCCGCCATGTTGGTGGCAATCGTGATCATGCCGGGACGCCCGGCTTGAGCCACGATGTCGGCCTCACGGGCGTGTTGCTTGGCATTGAGCACTTGGTGCGGCAGCTTCTCTTGCGTCAGCAGCTGGGCAATCAACTCGGAGTTCTCGATCGAGGTGGTGCCCACGAGCACAGGTTGCCCGCGCTCATGGCATTCACGGATATCGGCGATCGCGGCGGTGTAGCGCTCTTGCGACGTTTTGTAGACACGGTCCAACTGGTCTTCGCGCTGGCTCTTGCGGTGCGGCGGAACGACCACCGTCTCGAGACCGTAGATTTCCTGGAACTCATAAGCCTCGGTATCGGCCGTGCCCGTCATACCGCCGATCTTGTTGTACAGGCGGAAATAGTTCTGGAACGTGATGGAAGCCATGGTCTGGTTTTCAGCCTGGATGTGCACGCCTTCTTTGGCCTCAACGGCCTGGTGCAGTCCATCGCTCCAGCGGCGACCGGTCATCAAGCGCCCTGTGAACTCGTCCACGATGACGATTTCACCCTCTTGCACCACATAGTGCTGGTCACGGTGGTACAGGTGCTGCGCACGCAAGGCAGCGTTCAGGTGGTGCATCAGCGTGATGTTGGCTGGATCGTAGAGGCTTGCGCCTTCCGGGATCAAGCCCATCTGGGCCAGTACGGCTTCGGCTTTTTCATGGCCGTCTTCGGTCAAGAAAACCTGGTGCGATTTTTCATCCACCGTGAAGTCGCCCGGCGTGATGATGCCCTCGCCCGTGCGGGGATCAGCCTCGCCTTCTTGGCGGGTGAGCAAAGGCACGACCTGCTTCATCGACAAGTAGGTGGCTGTGTGGTCCTCGGCCTGGCCGCTGATGATCAAGGGAGTGCGTGCCTCGTCGATCAAGATGGAGTCCACCTCGTCGATGATGGCGTAGTTCAGTGGCCTCTGGACGCGGTCACTGGCTTCGTAGACCATGTTGTCGCGCAGGTAATCAAAGCCGTATTCGTTGTTCGTGCCGTAGGTGATGTCCGAGTTGTAAGCAGCTTGCTTTTCTTCTCGGGACATCTGGGCCAAATTGATGCCCACCGACAAGCCCAAAAAGTTGAACAGCTTGCCCATCCACTTGGCGTCGCGGCTGGCCAGGTAATCGTTCACAGTGACCACGTGCACGCCCTTGCCCGCGATGGCATTGAGGTAAGCGGGCAACGTAGAGGTCAGGGTTTTGCCCTCACCCGTGCGCATCTCGGCAATCTTGCCGTTGTGCAATGCAATGCCGCCTGCCAGCTGCACATCGAAGTGACGCATCTTCATGACACGCTTGGAGCCTTCGCGAACCACTGCAAACGCTTCGGGCATCAAGGCATCGAGTGTTTCACCTGCGGCAAAGCGCTCGCGGAAGGTCTGGGTCTTGCCGCGCAGTTCGTCGTCGCTCAATGACTCCAATCCGGCTTCCAGGGCGTTGATGCGCTCCACGGTTTTGCGGTATTGCTTGAGCAGGCGGTCGTTTCGGCTGCCGAAAATTTTGGTGAGGAATGGGATGGCCATGTCTATAAGATCCATCTTCAGCCCAGGGCTGAGAAACAGACCGTCTATCCTGTCTAGTAAAAAGGTTCAAAACAAACCAGGCCTGCGGGTTTCACCCCCACGCCCCCGGCTGTCCTCCACAGAGTTCAGCGTAACTGGATGATTTTAGCCTCTGGCCAAGTCCGATTTTTGTCTGATGAACCTGGCCCTCACGGCTGCCGGATAATGACCCGTCACCCTTCTCACCATGCAAAGACGTCACCAAGCCATTCCCCTGCAGCAGGCCGCGCAAGAGTCCCCAACTTTTGCACGCTTGGCCGATCTGGTGCGCGAGTCGTCTGCGCGTTTGCAAGCGATTCGCAGCTTGTTACCCGCGCCCTTGCGGGCTAGCGTGCAAGCTGGCCCCATCGAGGATGGCTGCTGGTGCCTGTTGGTCAGCTCGAATGCGGTGGCGGCCAAGTTGCGCCAGCTCCTGCCCGCGTTGCAGGCCCATTTATCCCTCAAGGGATTGAGCGTCTCATCGATACGCATCAAGGTGCAAAACCGGGTGCCATGATCGCCCGGCATGGCGGACGTCATGCCAGCGCTCTGCCCAAGAAAAAAGGCCCTGATCGTAGATCAGGGCCTTTTAAAGTTTTGGTGCCGCTTGTCGGATTCGAACTGACGACCTACCGCTTACAAGGCGGGTGCTCTACCAACTGAGCTAAAGCGGCACGGGCTAGATTCTACCGTGATCCAGGTCCGTCTTCGGACTTGAACGTGTTAATTTTTTCACTTGACCCGTTTCAAGGCGGGACGTGGGGAGCTGGGGGTCGGTGGCGTTGGCGCTTCGCCCTCGCCATCGTCCGCTTCATGCACGTTCACAGCCGTCAACGTGGGCGAAGCACCTGAGTCGTCATCACTCACCGGGAAGGCCATGCCTTGCCCGTTTTCGCGTGCATAAATGGCCATGACACGGTGAATGGGCACCATGATGTCGCGAGGTTTGCCACCAAAGCGGGCTTTGAACTCGATGAATTCATTGCCCAGCTTGAGCGAACTGGTGGCATCCATGCTGACGTTCAGCACAATCTCGCCGCCTTGTACATATTCGCGCGGCACCTGCACCGATGGGTCCACCTTGACGGCCACGTAAGGCGTGAAACCGTTGTCGGAGCACCAGTCGTAAAGAGCCCGAATCAAGTAGGGGCGTGTGGAGGGCAGTTCGGTGCTGCTGATCATGGTGGACTTTCCCCGAATTTACTTGCGCATGACCTTCTCAGAAGGTGTCAGCGCTTCGATGTAGGCAGGGCGCGAGAAGATGCGCTCAGCGTACTTGAGCAAAGGCGCCGCGTTCTTGCTGAGCTCAATGCCGTAATAGTCCAGACGCCACAACAACGGGGCAATCGCTACGTCCAGCATCGAGAAGTTGTCACCCAGCATGAACTTGTTCTTCAGGAACACAGGCGCCAACTGGGTCAAACGGTCACGGATGTGCGAACGGGCTTTTTCCAAGGCCTTGTCGTTGCCTTTGAGGGCTCGGTTTTCCAATGTCAGAACATGGGTGAACAGTTCTTTTTCGAAATTGAGCAAGAACAGGCGCACACGGGCGCGGTCGACCGGGTCGCCAGGCATCAACTGGGGATGTGGGAAGCGCTCGTCGATGTACTCGTTGATGATGTTCGACTCATACAGGATCAGGTCACGCTCGACAAGAATCGGCACCTGTCCGTAAGGGTTCATCACATTGATGTCTTCGGGCTTGTTGTAGAGGTCCACGTCACGGATTTCGAAGTCCATTCCTTTTTCGAACAGCACAAAACGGCAACGGTGGGAAAAAGGACAAGTGGTTCCGGAATAAAGCACCATCATGGCGGAGGCTCCTCAAAAAATCAAAAAGAGTGGAAGGCCCAAAGGCCTGCCACTCCACAAGACCCGGCCAAAAGACCGGGTGAAAAATCAATTACTTGACGTCTTTCCAATACGCTGCGTTGAGACGCCAGGCAATAAAGGTGAAGAAGGTCAAGAAAATCAGAACCCAAACACCGATGCGAACACGGGTGTTTTGAGCAGGTTCTGCCATCCACTGCATGTAACCCACCAGATCGCCAATCGCTTGGTCGTACTGCAAAGGTGTCATGGTGCCGGGTTTGACTTGCTTCCAACCAGAGAAGATTTGGACTTTATGACCATGCTCTTCTTTTTCTGTGTAAACCGGCTCACGCTCGCCTTGCAGCTCCCACAGCGGGTTAGGCATGCCCACGTTGGGCATGGCCAAGTTGTTCCAGCCCGTTGGCTTTGTTTCGTCGCGGTAGTAGGTGCGCAGGTAGGTGTAGAGGTAATCTGCACCCGTGCCACCAGGACCCGAACGGGAACGCGCCATGAGTGTCAAGTCGGGCGGATTCTTACCGAACCAGTCTTTGGCCTGCACAGGATCAATTGCGGCTTTCATGGTGTCGCCCACACGTTCGGTGGAAAACATCAGGTTGTCTTTGATTTGCTGATCGGTCAAACCGATGTCTTTCAGGCGGTTGTAACGCATGAAAGCAGCGGAGTGGCAGTTCAGGCAGTAGTTGACAAACAACTTGGCACCATTTTGCAAAGCGGCCAGATCGTTGGTTTTGTTAGGCGCTTTGTCCCAGGCGATACCGCCACCAGCGGCATAGGCACCGGCCACCAGGCCAAGGGCCATCACAAAGCCCAGCGCGAGTTTCTTGAGGTTTTTCATGTTCTTGAATCTCCGTGATCTCAGTGAGGCGTGAAGGTCACGCGGTCAGGCACTTGTTTGAACGTGCCCAGCTTGCTCCACCAAGGCATCAGCAGGAAGAAGCCGAAATAGAACATGGTACCCACTTGAGACACACGCTCACCGATGGGCGAGGGCGGCTTGACACCCAAGTAACCCAGGATCAGGAAGTTGATCACAAAAACGGCGTACACATATTTGTGCCAGTCAGGACGGTAGCGGATGGACTTGACGGGGCTGTAATCCAGCCATGGCAAGAAGAACATGATGATCACAGCACCGCCCATGACCACCACACCCCAGAATTTGGCATCAATGGCCAGCATCAGGGCAGAGATCACCACCGCAGCGCCGATGACGGCACCTTTGAGCAGTGTAGGAAGCTTGCCTTTGGCCACAGCCAACACTGCACCAACCACCACGCAAGCGATCAACACATACATCATCTCGCTGGTGATGGCACGCAACATGGAGTAGTAAGGCGTGAAGTACCAAACAGGTGCAATGTGCAAAGGCGTGGTCAGCGGATCGGCCGGAATGAAGTTGTTGTATTCGAGGAAATAACCACCGAATTCAGGCGCGAAGAACACCACCGCAGTGAAAGCCATCAAGAAGATGCTGACTGAGAAGATGTCGTGGACTGTGTAGTAAGGATGAAAAGGGATGCCATCCAATGGGTTTCCCTTGGCGTCTTTGGGCGCGTCGGGTGCCTTGATCTCTACGCCATCGGGGTTGTTGGAACCCACTTCGTGCAAAGCAATGATGTGGGCTACGACCAAGCCCAAGAGCACCAAAGGCACGGCAATGACGTGGAAGCTGAAGAAGCGGTTCAAGGTGGCGTCGCCCACCACAAAGTCACCACGGATCAGCAAAGCCAAATCAGGACCAATGAAGGGAATCGCCGAGAACAAGTTCACGATCACCTGAGCGCCCCAATAGGACATCTGGCCCCAAGGCAGCAGGTAACCCATGAAGGCTTCTGCCATCAAGCACAAGAAAATGGCACAACCGAAGATCCAGACCAGCTCGCGCGGCTTGCGGTAGCTGCCGTAAATCAGGCCACGGAACATGTGCAGGTACACCACCACGAAGAACGCAGATGCGCCTGTCGAGTGCATGTAGCGGATCAACCAGCCCCAAGGTACATCACGCATGATGTACTCGACCGAGGCGAACGCCAGCGCTGCATCTGGCTTGTAATGCATGACCAAGAAAATACCGGTCACGATTTGGATCACGAGGACCAACAGCGACAGGGCACCAAACACGTACCAAAAATTCAGGTTTTTGGATGCGTAGTACTCAGACAAATGGTCTTTGTAAAGCTTGGACGCCGGGAAGCGGTTGTCTACCCAATTGAGGAGTTTTTCGCCAGCTGGGGCGTTGGGGGAGATTTCTTTGAATTGAGCCATGTTGTTCTCCATCAAGCCTTCTTGTCTTCACCAATGATCAACTTGGTGTCAGACAGGTACATGTGCGGAGGCACTTCGAGGTTGTCAGGGGCAGGCTTGTTCTTGAACACGCGGCCAGCGAGGTCGAAAGTCGAGCCGTGGCAAGCGCACAGGAAACCACCGTTCCAGTCATCGGGCAGTGAAGGCTGCGGGCCTGTGGCGAATTTGTCGCCTGGCGAACAGCCCAAGTGGGTGCAAATGCCCACGGCCACCATGATTTCGGGCTTGATAGAACGGTGTGGGTTCTTGGCGTACTCGGGCGTAGGGTACGCAGTACGGTCCGAGGCAGGATCGGCCAGCTGACCTTCGATTTTCTTAAGGGATTCGAGCTGCTCGGGCGAGCGCTTCATGATCCAAACGGGCTTACCGCGCCATTCGACGGTCAGCTTTTCGCCAGGATTCAAAGCGGAAATGTCCACTTCTACGGCCGCACCAGCCGCTTTGGCTCGTTCGGAGGGTTGAAAGCTGCTGACGAAGGGGGTGGCCACAAAGCCAGCGCCTACGGCACCTGCGCAAGTGGAGGCAATCAGCCAGGTCCGCTTGCTGCTGTCGACTGGGGTGTCACTCATGGGAATCCTCTAGCGAGTCGTTATCAGGGTCAACCCGAGATTGTAGCGGAGTGAAACAAACAACCGACTTACAAGACCTCTGTAGGCACAATGTTGCGTCACAATCGGCCGCTTCGGTTTCACTTTTAGGAGTTATAGAGATGTCATTTGTTAATGAATTCAAATCTTTTGCCGTAAAAGGCAATGTCATGGACCTGGCCGTCGGTGTGATCATTGGCGGCGCTTTTGGCAAGATTGTCGACTCGGTGGTCGGTGACCTGATCATGCCTCTGGTCAGCCGTGCCTTCGGCGGTTTGGACTTTTCCAATTACTACCTGGGTCTGGCGGGTCAGGCGGCCGGTTTGTCTTTGGTTGAGGCCAAAAAACTGGGGGCGGTGTTCGCCTATGGCAGCTTCCTCACCGTGGCGCTGAACTTCGTCATCCTGGCCTTCATCATCTTTGTGATGATTCGCCAGATGAACCGGCTGACGGCTGCCAAGCCTGAACCTGTAGCACCCGCTGCAGCACCCATCACCCCCGAAGACGTTTTGCTGCTGCGCGAAATCCGCGACAGCCTCAAAAACAAAGGCTGAAACACCCCAGCGGTCAGGGCGCTGCGCTGACCATCTGGCGTGCCATGCGCAACGCCTGGATCATGCTGCTGGCGTCCGCCACACCTTGTCCAGCCAGGTCCATGGCAGTGCCGTGGTCAGGGCTGGTGCGAATGAGCGAAAGCCCCAAGGTCACATTCACGCCCTGCTCTACCCCCAGGTACTTGACCGGGATCAGGCCTTGGTCGTGGTACATGGCGATGACCACATCAAATGCCCGTTGGCCATCGGCTCGCTGCCGTGCCCGCATGAACACCGTATCGGGTGCATATGGACCATGCACATCCAAGCCCTCTTGACGAGCCACCGCCAAACAAGGCTGCAGGATGTCGATTTCCTCTCGACCAAACAAACCACCCTCTCCCGCATGGGGGTTCACGCCTGCGACGGCGATGCGCGGTCTGCGGCCCAGCACAGTTCGCAATGACGCATCGGTGATGCGCAAAGTCTCCAGCACCCGGTCGTGCGTGACAGCCTCCAGCGCCTCACGCAGCGACAAATGGATGCTCACCAGCACGGTGCGCAATTCGTCGTTCGCCAGCATCATGCGCACCGGCATTTGGGCCACAGACACACCCAGGTGTCTGGCCGCCTCGGCTTGCAGCAACTCCGTGTGGCCAGGGTACTGGTCGTAAGGGGCCCCCGCGGCATGCAGGGCTTCTTTGTGCAATGGCGCAGTGACCAAGGCTGCCACCTCCCGACGCAAGGCAGCGCGGGTGGCCCATAGCACCGCTTCGCCTGCCAATTGACCGGCACGGGCATCGATTTGCCCCCAAGGCAAAACAGGGGCCACAGGCACCACCTGCAACACAGGCAAGCAGCGCGGCGGCACATATAAGGCCTGTTCGGGTGAGTCAATCTCGCAAACAGGGAATGTCGGAATCGCTTGCACCAAGGCCATGGCGCGGCGCATCAGCCCGACATCGCCCGCCACAAAACAGCCTTGGGTCAAGTCGGGGGCGAGGCACCAGGCACGCGCCACGATTTCAGGGCCAATGCCGCACGGGTCGCCCGGGGTCAGAACAATCGGCCGCTGAATTTGGGCTGTCGACAAGTCGGTTGGGGTTGTCATAGGGAGATGGCCTCAAGCCGGGTTATCGATCTCGATGAATCGGTGCTGCAGACCCAACTCTTGCGCCACATGTGCCCCCAAGGCAGGGGCGCCATAGCGCTCGGTGGCGTGATGACCGCAGGCCAAAAAGGCCACGCCAGTTTCACGCGCCAAATGGGCCTGAGGCTCCGAAATTTCTCCCGTGATGAACGCGTCCACACCCTGGGCAATGGCGGCTTCGAAATAACCTTGCGCCCCGCCAGAGCACCAGGCCACACGGCGAACAGGCCGATCGCTGCCGCCCACGCAAATCACAGGCCGCCCCAGTGTCGCCGTCACATGGTCAGCCAAGGCTTGAGGACCCGACCAGGTTTGTGTTCCCGCCCCCACAAAACCCAGGTCTTGTTCGCCGAACCGACCCTCGGCTTGCAAGCCCAGCACGCGGGCCAACTGGGCGTTGTTGCCCAGTTCTGGATGCGCATCGAGCGGCAAGTGATAAGCAAACAGGTGGATGCCATGCGCCAGCAACAACCGCAAGCGCTCGCGCATCCAACCCGTGACGCGACCATCCTGGCCGCGCCAAAACAGGCCGTGGTGCACCACGATGGCATCGGCTTGGGCGTCAATGGCCGCCTCTATCAAGGCCCGGCTAGCGGTCACGCCGCTGACGAGCAACTGCACATCGCGGTCGCCCTCAACCTGCAAGCCGTTGGGGCCGTAATCGCGAAACTTGTCGGGCTGGAGCAAGGCGTCAAAGGCCTGGCCCAGAATTTTGGCGTGGGTCATGGCGAAAGGCTTTCTGTCTGGGTCAGCTATTGTGGCGCAAGGCACCTGTGACGATGCAACGAATCAAGGACAATCTGACACCATGAAACGTTACTGGCTTTTATTTTCCCAATGGGTGACGGTCTTGCTGGCCGTCTGGTTTGTTGTGGCCACCTTGCAGCCCGAGTGGCTGCGCAGCGCACAGCGCTCGGCTGACGGCATGACATTGTTGCAAGCCCCTGTGGGCTCGCCACTCAGCCGACCCGCAGGTAGCCTGAGTGCACCGGCTCGCTTGGCATCTCCGGCTGTGGTCAGCATCAACACCAGCAAAGCCAAAAGCCAGAACCCCCATGGGCAGGACCCGTGGTTCCGGTTTTTTTATGGGGAACAAGAAGAACAAAACCCAGCGGGTCTGGGCAGTGGCGTCATCGTGAGCCCCGAAGGCCACATCCTGACCAACAACCACGTCATCGAAGATGCAGACGACATCGAGGTGCTTCTGGCCGATGGCCGCCGTGCAGCGGCCAAAGTGATTGGCACCGACCCCGACACCGATCTGGCACTGCTCAAAATCACCCTCAACAAATTGCCTGTGATCGTTTTGGGGCAAACCCAAGAGCTGCAAGTGGGCGATGTGGTGCTGGCCATTGGCAACCCATTTGGTGTGGGCCAAACCGTGACATCGGGCATCGTCAGTGCATTGGGGCGCAGCCAGTTGGGCATCAACACTTTCGAGAACTTCATCCAAACCGACGCCGCCATCAACCCCGGAAACTCGGGCGGTGCCCTGGTCGATGTGAATGGGCATTTGATGGGCATCAACACCGCCATTTACTCCCGCTCTGGCGGCAGCATGGGCATCGGGTTTGCCATCCCGATCTCTACCGCCAAGCAAGTGATGCAGGATCTGCTGAAAAACGGCAAAGTCATTCGGGGCTGGATCGGGGTGGAACCCCAGGACATGTCGGCAGAACTGGCCGAAAGCTTCGAACTGCCCAAATCAGGCCCGACCTTGCCAGTGGGCGTGGTGATCACTGGCGTGCTGAAAAACGGGCCCGCCGCAGCCGCAGGCATGCGGCCAGGTGATGTGATCGTGAAGGTCGCCGGGCAACCCGTGCGCAACGTGTCTGAGTTGTTGACTCAGGTGGCCAACTTGAAACCCGGTGTTCCGGCCGACGTGAACATTTGGCGCAGGCAAGGCGAAGTCAATCTGCGGCTGACCCCGGCAGAGCGCCCTGCAGCCAAGCAGCGGAAGTAAGGATTCAACAGCGCGGCCAAACCGGCTCACCATGCAAAAGAGGCCCTCGGGCCTCTTTTGCTTTGGCAAACCAGAAAGCGGTCAGGCCGGGGTATCCGGCTCTTGTGGCGCTTGGGTGTGCTTGATGAAAATCTGTGCAGCCCAAATGCCCAACTCATAAAGCAAGCACATGGGGATGGCCAGCGCCAGCTGAGACACCACATCGGGCGGCGTGACCACGGCGGCGATCACAAAGGCCAACACCACAAAATAGCCCCGAAAATCCTTGAGCTTTTGAATGGAGACCACACCCATGCGGGCCAACACCACCACGGCCACGGGCACCTCAAACGCCAAGCCAAAGGCCAGGAACATCGACAGCACGAAGCTCAAATAGGCCTCAATGTCAGGCGCAGCGGTGATGCTTTTGGGGGCAAAGCTCTGGATGAAGCTGAACACCTGGCCAAACACGAAGAAATAACAAAACGCCACCCCGATGAAAAACAGCAGCGTGCTCGACACCACCAAAGGCATGACCAGCTTTTTCTCGTGGCTGTAAAGACCCGGGGCGATGAAGGCCCAGACTTGGTACAGCACCACCGGCAAGGCGATGAGAAAGGCGCTCATCAACAAAATCTTCAGGGGCACCATGAACGGCGAGATCACCGACGTGGCGATCAAAGTGGCGCCTTTGGGCAAATGCACCACCAAGGGCGCCGCCAAAATGTCGTACAAATTGCCTGGCCCCGGGTAAATGGCCAAAGCTGCGGCAGCAACGGCCACGGCGGCCACCGCCCAGATCAAGCGGTCGCGCAGCTCGATCAGGTGCGCCACAAAAGGTTGCTCAGAACCTTTGAGTTCGTCGTCGGGCTGGGAGGGGGTATCGGACATGGCGGAGTCGGTTGGACGGTGCGCACACAAGGTGCGCCCGCGTCACAGGGAATTGAGGGGCTTGGGCCGATAACGGGCCACGCGTGCGGCACCCGAAAGCGCTTTGGTGCGCACCCCGGAGCGTGCTTTGTACCACTGCGGCATCGCGCCGCGCTTGAGACGCCAATTTTTGTCAGGGCGGACGTAATAAGGCGGTGGCGGCTCGATGGCAGGCAGGTCGCTGTTCAGCCCGGCTGTGGTTTCGGACCAGTCTTTTTCAAAATCAGAGGCCGTGGTTTGGACGGTCTGCTCGACATCACGAGCCGCCGTCTCCATGGTCTCTTTCATCTTCTTGAGCTCTTCCAGGTCCATGGACCGGTTGACCTCGGCCTTGACGTCTGACACGTAGCGCTGCGCCTTGCCCAAAAGGGTGCCCAGGGTACGGGCCACTTTGGGCAGTTTTTCGGGGCCGATGACGATCAACGCCACCACCCCGATGAGCGCCATTTTCGAAAAGCTTAAATCCAGCACAGTGCGGCGTTCAGTCGTTCAAGTGTGCACGCGCTCAAGACTTGGTCTTGGCTTCGACGTCGATGGTGGTCTTTTCGGCTTGAGCCGTGGTCGAAGACGTGACTTGACCCGCCACAGGGGCTGCTGCCTCGTCCTTGTTGCCGCCCTCTTTCATGCCGTCTTTGAAGCCCTTGACAGCGCCGCCCAGGTCAGAACCCATGTTTTTGAGCTTTTTGGTGCCGAACACCATGACCACGATCAACAGCACGATGAGCCAGTGCCAAATTGAAAAAGTACCCATGAATATCTCCTAATGATCTGAGGATTCTAAGGGGATCGACACCCCGTATCGGATCGGCCCTGAGGAAGGAAGGATTTGGGGGAAGAAAGCGCCTTTTCAACCCCGCAACCAAGGACGCTGCCCGCCCATGACGTGCATGTGCAGGTGATGCACCTCTTGTCCGCCTTCAGCGCCGCTGTTGACGACGATGCGGAAACCGCCATCCGGGTAAGGGTTACAACCCTCTTGCGCAGCCAGCTTGGGGGCCAGCGTCATCATGTGGCCCATCAAACCCGCATGTTCAGGGGCCAGATGCATCATCGAAGGGATGTGCAGCTTGGGGATGATCAGAAAATGGATGGGCGCCCAAGGGTTGATGTCGTGGAAAGAGAAAACGTGCTCGTCTTCGTACACCTTGCGCGAGGGGATCTGGCCCGCAATGATTTTGCAAAAAATACAGTGGTCGTCGGTCATGGCTTGATCGGGTTCAAAGTCAAAAATGTCAGTCGGTTACTGGGCGCTGCCCATTCAGGCGCACCATGCCCAACACGATGCGGTACAAAAACCAGATGGAAATGGCCACCCAGGCCAGCCAGCCAGGGAAAAACATCAACAGCCACAAGGGCGCCGTGATCAGGTACAGCAAGGCCGCCCAGATCACGGTACGGATGCGGTAGCTGAAATGCGTGGCCTCCCAGCCCGGGGCATCGCCCTTTTTGACCAAATCGATGATCAGCGCCACCACCAGCAAAGCAGGGCCCATCTGCGCACCCGGAATGACGGCGCTCACCGCCACGATCAGGTGCAGGATGTAGCTCACCCAGCTGATGGTGTGGGTGCTGTCGTCGATGGGTTGGTCATTCATGGTTTATTGGCCGAAGCATGCAATTTATTCACCCAAACGCTCGCGCTCTTGCACTTTGCGCAGGGCTTTTTCTTCCAGGCCGCTCAGGCCTTCGCGGCGAGCCAGCTCGTTGACCACATCAGCGGGCGTGAGGCCATAGTGCGCCAGCGCGATCATGCTGTGGAACCACAGGTCGGCCACCTCGCCCACCAGCTTGGCTTTGTCCCCGCCATGGTCCACGTCTTTGGCGGCCATCACGGTCTCGGTGGCTTCTTCGCCAATTTTCTTCAAAAAGGCGTCAGGCCCTTTGTGCAGCAAGCGGGCCACATAGCTTTTTTCGGGGTCGCCCCCGTTGGCGATCTTGCGGCTTTCGACCACGGCCGCGAGGCGGTCAAGGATGTCCTGGTTGGTCATAGGCTTTGGGGCGCTCACTTGTAAATGGTTTCAGGGTCCTTAAGGACCGGGTCCACAGCCTGCCAGCCGTCCGGCTGCAAGCTCTGAAAAAAGCAACTGTGGCGGCCCGTATGGCAAGCAATGCCCGGCTCATGCCCCAGCTGGGTGATTTTGAGCAGCACCACATCGTTGTCGCAATCGATGCGAATATCGTGCACGGTCTGCACATGGCCAGACTCTTCGCCCTTGAACCACAGCTTGTTGCGCGAACGGCTGAAATACACCGCCCGCTTGAGCTCGGCCGTCTTTTGCAAAGCCTCGCGGTTCATCCAGGCGAACATCATGACGTCGCCAGTGTCTTTTTCTTGGGCGATGACAGGCACCAAGCCTTTGTCATCCCATTTGATTTGATCGAGCCAGTTCATGTTCACAGCCTAACCTGAATGCCACGTTCGCGCATCCGCTGCTTGGCCTGCTGCACGGTAAATTCACCGTAGTGAAAGATGCTGGCCGCCAGCACGGCATCCGCCCCACCGATGCTCACGCCGTCGGCCAGATGGTCGAGGTTGCCCACGCCGCCTGATGCGATCACGGGCACACTGACGGCGTCGCTCACGGCGCGGGTGAGTTGCAGGTCAAAGCCGCTTTTGGTGCCGTCGCGGTCCATGCTGGTGAGCAGGATTTCGCCTGCGCCGTACTCGGCCATTTGAGTGGCCCAGGCCACCGCGTCCAACCCCACGTTTTTGCGGCCGCCGTGGCTGTACACGTCCCAGCCGGGGCCCATGGGCAAACCGTTGGTGCCGATGCGCTGCTCGTCTTCCGCGCTGCGGCGCTTGGCGTCGATGGCGACCACGATGCACTGCGCGCCGTATTTGACAGACGCCTCGCGTATGACCTGCGGGTTGGCAATGGCCGCCGAGTTGAAGCTGGTTTTGTCAGCGCCGGCATTGAGCAAGCGGCGCACGTCTTCGACAGTGCGCACACCACCTCCCACCGTGAGCGGAATGAAGACCTGGCTGGCCACCGCTTCGATGATGTGCAGGATCACGTCGCGGCCATCGCTGGTGGCGGTGATGTCCAAAAACGTGAGTTCGTCAGCGCCCTGTTCGTTGTAGCGGGCGGCGATTTCGACCGGGTCTCCGGCATCGCGCAGTTCGACAAAGTTGACGCCCTTGACCACGCGACCGCCGGTCACGTCGAGGCAAGGGATGATGCGTTTGGCGAGCATGGAGACTTCTCTGGTTGAATAGGTTCAGGGGTTGCGCACTTGCAAGCGCTGCCAGCCTGCCCAGCGCCCACCCGCAGGCAAGGTGATGGGCGTGTACACCTGCGCGGCTTCGACACACAGCATGTATAGCCAGCCGTCTTCGGGCATGTCGGCCAGGCGCTTGCACAGGTCTTGCGCGGGGTTCCAGACCACTGTGTTGGCCCAGCTTGGGCTTTGGCTGATGTGCAGGGTCTGGTTCAGCGTCATGGGCTGTGGCCCGGCGTCGTAGACGCGGTCAAACTCGGCGGCAAAGCGGACCGTGTCGGCCGCTTGTGCATGGGTGTCGGTGAGTGAGTCCCACTCGGGCTGACCACCCAGGCCCTGCAGCGTGGCCTGCGTCACGTCGGGCACGGCCAAATAGGTGTGCAGTGCGCCAGAGAACGCCAGCGCTTGGGTGTCTGTGTTGTGCACGTCCAGCGTCAGTTGCAAAGCACCAGGGCTCAGGTCGATGTGCAGCGCCAAGGCAAAGGCTTGAGGCCACCAAGCACGGGTTTGGGCGTTGTCGTTCAGGCGCAGCGTGAGGCGGGCATGCTCGGCACCCAGTTCGGGCGCGTCGGCCTGCCAAGCCACGTTGCGGGCAAAGCCGTGTTTGGGCAGGCGCTCGGCCATGGGGCCGCGTTGGTTGAACTGCGGAAAGCAAACGGGAACACCGCCGCGAATGGCGGCTTGGCCGTCCATCACGCTTTGAGGGCTAAGGTACAGGCGCTCTTGCCCGCCCGACACCCAAGACAGCACATGCGCACCGTGCAGCGCCACCAGCAAGCGGTCGCCTTGCGGCAGCGCCAACTCGCAAGCGGGCAGGCCCGCGAAGGTGGTCTCGCGGCCCGTGGCCTGCGCAGTCATGGGGTTCAACCGTTGAGTTCGTCGGCGCGTTGCTGCGCCAGCGCGAAGTCGAGGTCGCCAGAATAAACCGCACGGCCACAGATCACGCCTTCCACGCCTTCGTCTTCCACCGCGCACAGCTGCTCGATGTCGGCCATGTTGGACAGGCCACCCGAAGCGATCACTGGGATGGTGAGGGCTTGGGCCAGCTTGACGGTGGCGTCGATGTTGATGCCGCTCAGCATGCCGTCGCGGCCGATGTCGGTGTAGATGATGGACTCGACGCCCCAGTCTTCGAACTTCTTGGCCAGGTCCACCACTTCGTGGCCTGTCAGCTTGCTCCAGCCGTCGGTGGCGACTTTGCCGTCTTTGGCGTCCAGGCCCACGATGATGTGGCCGCCAAAGGCAGTGCAGGCGTCTTTCAAGAAACCGGGGTTCTTGACGGCTGCGGTGCCGATGATGACGTAACGCAGCCCGCTGTCGATGTATTTTTCGATCGTGTCCAGATCGCGAATGCCACCGCCCAGCTGCACCGGGATGTCGTCGCCCACGGCCTTGAGGATGGACTTGATGGCGCTGAAGTTTTGCGGCTTGCCTGCGAAGGCGCCGTTCAGATCCACCAGGTGCAAGCGGCGTGCGCCTTTTTCGAGCCAGGTGCGTGCCATGGCGGCGGGGTCTTCCCCAAAGGTCGTGGCTTGGTCCATATCGCCCTGTTTGAGGCGAACGCAGTGGCCGTCTTTGAGGTCAATGGCGGGGATCAGAATCATGGCGAGTTAAAAACAGGTGAAGGAAGCAAAACGGCAGTGAAAACTTCTCAAGGCTGCCAATGGAGGAAATTGCGGAACAAGGCCAAGCCCTGCGCCGCGCTTTTTTCGGGGTGAAACTGGGTGGCAAAAATATTGTCACGGGCAATGGCGCAGGCAAAGCGACCGCCGTAATCGGTTTCGGCCGCAGCGTGCGCCGGGTTGGCGACTTGGGTGTAGAAGCTGTGCACAAAATAATACCAGCTGCCATCGTCAATGCCTTGCCACAGCGGGTGGGCAGGCGTGGCTTGCCAAACCTGATTCCAACCCATCTGCGGCACTTTGTAGCGAGTGCCATCGGGCTGAATTTGCCCTGCCAACTCAAACTTGACCACGCGGCCGGGGATCAGACCCAGACCTGGCGTGTTGCCTTCGTCGCTGTGGTCCAGCAGCATTTGCATGCCCACGCACACGCCAAACAGGGGTTTGCTGGCTGCCGCTTCAAGCACGGCATCGAGCAAGCCCGAGTCGCGCAGCTCACGCATGCAGTCGGGCATGGCGCCTTGCCCTGGCAAGACCACGCGGTGCGCGTTGCGCACGACTTGCGGGTCGGACGTCACCGTCACTTCGGCATGGTCCACGCTGGAGGCCGCATGGATCACCGCCTGCGCCACACTGCGCAGGTTGCCCATGCCGTAGTCCACCACTGCAACGCGATTGACGCTCATGTCAGAGGCTGCCTTTGGTGGAAGGGATCACACCTGCCGAGCGGGGGTCCAGCTCGAGCGCCGCGCGAATGGCCCGAGCAAAGGCCTTGAAGATGGTTTCGCACTGGTGGTGCGCGTTCACACCCTTGAGGTTGTCGATGTGCAGCGTGCACAGGGCGTGGTTCACAAAGCCCTGGAAAAATTCATAAATCAACTGGGTGTCGAGCGAGCCCAATGAGCCGGAGGTGAATTTCACGTCCATGTGCAGACCGGGACGACCCGAAAAGTCCACCACCACGCGGCTCAAGGCTTCGTCGAGCGGCACATAGGCGTGGCCGTAACGGCGGATGCCTTTTTTGTCGCCAATGGCTTGCGCAAAGGCTTGGCCCAAGGTGATGCCGATGTCTTCCACCGTGTGGTGGCCATCGATGTGCAGATCGCCTTCGCAAGCGATGTCCAAGTCGATCAGGCCGTGGCGGGCGATCTGGTCGAGCATGTGGTCCAGAAAACCAATGCCGCTGGCCAGTTTGGCTTGGCCTGTGCCGTCCAAGTTGATGGCGACGCGGATGTTCGTCTCGGCCGTCTTGCGGGTGACTGCAGCGGTGCGGTTCATAAGGAGGCTTTCAGAGCGGCAAGGAGTTGGTCGTTTTCTGCGGCGGTGCCCACCGTCAGGCGCAGGCAGTTGGCCAGCAATGGGTGCATTTTAGAAATGTTCTTGATCAGCACACCGTGGGCCTTCAGGCCGTCAAAAGTTTTGGCCGCATCTGGTACGCGGGCCAGGATCATGTTGGCTTCGCTGGGGAAAGGCTGCACGTCAGGCAAAGCCGTCAGTGCTTGCATCAAACGGGTGCGCTCTTGGCGCAGGTCTTGGGCCTGCGCTGCAAACACCTCGGCATGCTCGAGCGCGAACAAGGCGCACTCGGCATTGAGCACGCTGATGTTGTAGGGCGGGCGCACCTTGTCGACCTCGGCCACCAAAGCCTTGGGGCCGATCATGTAGCCCAGCCGCACACCGGCCAGGCCAAACTTGGACAGCGTGCGCATGAGCAGAACGTGCGAGTGGCGCGAGATGCGGTCAATGTAGCTGCGGCTTGCGAAAGGCTGGTAAGCCTCGTCCATGACCACCAAGCCGCCTTGTGCGCCTTGGGCCAGCACAATCTTTTCGATCGTGTCGTCGTTCCAGAGGTTGCCGGTGGGGTTGTTGGGGTAAGCCAAGTACACGATGGACGGCTTGTGCTGGGCTATGGCGGCCAGCATGGCGGCTTCGTCGAGTTCAAAGTCGACCGTGAGCGGCACGCCATGGAAAGCCAGGCCTTGCAGCTGGGCGCTCATGGCGTACATCACAAAGCCAGGCAACGGTGAAAGTATGGAAGCACCAGGCACATCGCAAGCCATGGCCAGCAAAGAGATCAGCTCGTCCGAGCCGTTGCCCAACATGATGTCGAAGCCTTCGGGCATGCCTGCGTAACTGGCCAGCGCATGGCGCAGCTCGTTCACACGCTCGCCGGGGTAGCGGTTGAGGGCCAGCGCACCCAGGCGTTCGCCCAATGCCTTTTGCAAATCAGCGGGCAATCTGTGCGGGTTCTCCATTGCATCGAGCTTAACCATGCCCGCCGAATCCTGGATGGCATAGGCGTGCATGGACTTCACGTCTTGGCGGATGCGTTGCATCAATTGAGGGCTGACAGTGCTCATGGGGTGTCTCGCATCGGGGGCACAGGTTTCAAACGGAGCTCGGCCGCGCGGGCATGGGCTTGCAGGCCTTCGCCATAGGCCAGCTCGGCGGCAATGCGGCCGAGCGTCTGGGCACCGGCTTCGCTCACCTCGATCAGGCTGCTGCGTTTTTGGAAGTCGTACACACCCAAGGGTGACGAGAAGCGTGCCGTGCCGCTGGTGGGCAGCACATGGTTAGGACCAGCGCAGTAGTCGCCCAGCGATTCGCTGGTGAACGCGCCCAAGAAGATGGCCCCCGCGTGGCGCAGCAGTGGCTCCCAGCGGTGCGGATCGCGGCTGGACACCTCCAGGTGCTCGGGCGCAATGCGGTTGCTGATGGCGCAGGCTTCTTCCATGTTGCGTGTCAGGATCAAAGCGCCACGGTCGTTGAGCGACTTGGCAATGATCTCGCGGCGCGGCATCTCGGGCAGCAGGCGGTCAATGGCGGCTTGCACTTCGGCAATGTAGGCCGCATCAGGACACAGCAAAATGCTTTGCGCCAGTTCGTCGTGTTCGGCCTGGCTGAACAAATCCATCGCCACCCATTCGGCGGGCGTGGTGCCGTCGGCCAAAACCAAAATTTCGCTGGGGCCCGCGATCATGTCGATGCCCACGGTGCCGAACACGCGCTTTTTGGCGCTGGCCACATAGGCGTTGCCGGGGCCAGTGATCTTGTCCACTTTGGGGATGGTGGCGGTGCCGTAGGCCAGCGCCGCCACGGCTTGCGCACCGCCCACGGTGAACGCCCGCGTGACACCCGCCACGTAGGCTGCAGCCAACACGAGTTCATTGCGCTCACCCCGGCTGGAAGCGGCCGCATCTCCAGATCCGCCTGTGGCCACGCTGCCGCGCACGGGCGTGGGCACAACCATGATGATGTCTTGCACACCGGCCACGTGAGCGGGAATCGCGTTCATCAACACAGAAGAGGGGTAAGCGGCTTTGCCACCGGGCACGTAAATGCCCACGCGGTCCAGCGGCGTGACTTTTTGGCCGAGCAGTGTGCCGTCTTCCTCGCGGTAGCTCCAGCTTTCGCCAGACGCTTTCTTTTGCGCTTCGTGGTACTTGCGGACACGGGCTGCGGCTGCTTGCAAAGCTTCGCGTTGCGCCGCAGGCAGGCTGTCCAATGCGGCCTTTAACTCGGCTTGAGTGATCTCCAGCGCCTTCACATCGGCCGCTTGCAGGCCGTCAAAACGCTGGGTGTAATCCAGCACGGCCGCGTCGCCACGCTGCTGCACATCGGCCAGGATGTCGGCCACGCGCTGCTCGATGGCAGCATCGGTATCAGCAGACCAATGCAGGCGCGCCGCGAAGGCCGCTTCAAAACCGGCATCCGCCGTGTTCAGTTGCAAGGGTTTGGCTTGGAGACCCATGTGTTCAGTCTTTCTTCACTGCGCCAGCAAAGGCGTCGATGATGGCGCGGATCGGCGCTTGTTTGAGTTTGAGCGCAGCCTGGTTCACGACCAAACGCGAGCTGATGTCCATGATGCGTTCGACTTCAACCAAGTGGTTGGCCTTGAGTGTGTTGCCCGTCGACACCAGATCGACGATGGCATCGGCCAGGCCCGTCAACGGGGCCAATTCCATGCTGCCGTAGAGCTTGATCAGATCGACGTGTACACCCTTGGTCGCAAAGAAATCGCGGGCTATGGTCGTGTATTTGGTCGCCACTTTCAGGCGAGCACCTGTGCGCACGAGTGCCGCATAGTCATCATCGGCCCGCACCGCCACGCTCATGCGGCATTTGGCGATGTTCAGGTCCAGTGGCTGGTACAGGCCCTGGCCGCCGTGTTCAATCAGCGTGTCCAAACCCGTCACGCCCAAATCGGCACCGCCGTATTCCACATAGGTGGGCACGTCGCTGGCGCGCACCAGCACCACACGCACATTGGCCTGGTTGGTGGGCAAGATCAGCTTGCGGGATTTTTCAGGGTCTTCCAGCACCTCGATGCCAGCGGCCTTGAGCAGCGGCAGAGTTTCGTCAAAGATGCGTCCTTTGGACAGGGCGAGCGTGATCATTTCACTCTTTCAATGTCGGCCCCCAGGCCGCGCAGTTTCAATTCCATGCGGTCGTAGCCGCGGTCCAGGTGGTAGATGCGGTCGACAATGGTTTCGCCTTCGGCCACCAAACCAGCGATCACCAAACTGGCCGAAGCCCGCAAATCAGTGGCCATCACGGTCGCGCCCGAGAGCTTTTCCACGCCCTCGATCACCGACACCTTGCCGTCAATCTGGATGTGTGCACCAAGGCGCACCAGCTCGTTGACATGCATGAAGCGGTTTTCAAAAATCGTTTCAGTCACTTTGCTCGCGCCTTGCGCGATGCAGTTGAGCGCCATGAACTGGGCCTGCATGTCGGTCGGAAAACCTGGGTATTCGGTGGTGCGAAAGCTCTGGGCCTTCAAGCGGCCTTCGGATTTGACGCGAATGAAGTCAGTACCCGCCTCAATGGTGGCTCCGGCATCGCGCAGCTTTTCGATGACCACTTCCAGGTGGTCGGCACGGCCATGACGCAACACCACATCACCGCCTGCGGCCGCCACGGCGCACAAAAAGGTACCCGCTTCGATGCGGTCGGCCACCACTTGGTGCTGAGCGCCATGCAAGCGTTCTACGCCCTGAATGCGGATACGGCGCGTGCCGTGGCCTTCGATCTTGGCGCCCATTTTGATGAGCATCTCGGCCAAGTCGGGAATCTCGGGCTCTTGCGCGGCGTTTTCCAACACGGTCTCGCCTTCGGCCAAAGCCGCGGCCATCATGAAGTTTTCAGTGCCGGTGACGGTCACCATGTCGGTGGTGATGCGCGCGCCTTTCAGGCGCGTGCGCCCAGCAGGCAAGCTGGCCAGCATATAGCCGTGGTCTACCGTGATGACGGCACCCATGGCCTGCAGGCCCTTGATGTGCTGGTCTACCGGGCGTGAGCCAATGGCGCAGCCACCGGGCAAAGACACTTTGGCGTGCCCAAAGCGCGCCAGCAAAGGGCCCAGCGCCAGCACCGAGGCGCGCATGGTTTTCACCAATTCGTAGGGCGCTTCGGGGTTGTTCAGGCCACCGGCATCCAGCGTGACGCGACCGTCTTCGTGGTGTTCAGCTGTCACGCCCATGTTGCGGATCAGCTTGAGCATGGTCGAGACGTCTTGCAGGCGCGGCACATTGGCCAGCGTGACAGGCTCGGCGCTCAGCAAAGCGGCGCACAGCTCAGGCAGGGCGGCGTTTTTGGCACCCGACACATCGAGCGTACCTTGCAGGCGGTGGCCGCCGCGAATTTTCAGTTTGTCCATGGATCAGGTCAATTGGCGTTGGGGCTTGGGCTCGATGCGGGCATTCAGCGCGCTTGCGCAGCCCATTCGGCAGGCGTGTAGGTTTTCATCGACAAGGCGTGCACCTCGTCGGTGTGCATTTTTTGGCCCAGCGTGGCGTACACGCGTTGGTGACGGGCGATGGGGCGCATGCCGGCAAAGGCTTCGGACACGACCACGGCGCTCCAGTGGCGGCCATCGCCCTCCACTGTCAGGTGGGTGCACGTCAGGCCTGCGGCGATGATGGCTTGGAGTTGCTCTGCGTTCATGGGGGTTCAGCTTCGGATTTTGTAGCCGATGCGCAAAAGGTGAAGGGTCAGGCCACTGATGGCGGCCAGGGCAGTGCCCACCACCGCCAAACTGAGCCAGGGGGACACGTCGCTTTGACCGAAGAAGCCGTAGCGAAAACCGTCGATCATGTAGAAGAACGGGTTCAGATGGCTGAGCTTTTGCCAAAAAGGCGGGAGCGAATGGATGGAATAGAACACGCCCGACAAAAACGTCATGGGCATGATGATGAAATTCTGGAAGGCGGCCATTTGGTCGAACTTTTCAGCCCACAGCCCGGCAATCACACCCAGCGAGCCCATCATGGCGGCGCCCATGACGGCAAAGGCCAAAATCCACAGCGGGTTCACGAAAGTGATGTTGACCATCCAGCCCGTGATGACGAACACGCCCAAGCCAACGGCCAAGCCCCGCACCACCGAAGAGCCCACATAGGCCACAAACCAGCTGCGGTGCGACAGGGGCGTGAGCAACAAAAACACCAAACTGCCCATGATCTTGCTTTGCACCAGACTCGATGAGCTGTTGGCAAACGCGTTTTGCAGCACGCCCATCATCATCAGGCCCGGCAGCAAAAACGAGGTGTAGGGCACATTGTCGTAAACCTTGACGTGGTCTTCGAGCACGTGGCCGAAGATCAGCATGTAAAGCACCGAGGTGAGCACGGGCGCTGCCACCGTCTGGAAAGCGACTTTCCAGAAACGCAACACCTCTTTGTAGAGCAGGGTTTGCCAGCCAGTCATGCCAAGGCTCCGGTGGCGGTTTGTTTGCGGTTCATGACTTCTAGGAACACGTCTTCCAGGTCAGCTTGGCGGATTTCCACGTCTTCCACCACCAGACCCGCCGTGCGCAGGGTGGCCAGATAGTTTTCGATCTCGACCGCGTTGTGCACTGGCAACTGCACGATGCGACCCGTGACGCGGGCCTTGGACGCCACGGCGGGGGGCAAGTCGCCGTCGAGCTTGAAGCGCAGCAACTGGCTGGTGGCTGAACGCAGCAAGTCAGATGTGCGCTCCAGCGCCAGCAACTGGCCGCGCTTGAGCATGGCGATGCGCCCGCACAAGGCTTCGGCTTCCTCCAGGTAATGGGTGGTGAGCAAGACGGTGTGGCCTTGCTTGTTGAGTTTGGCGATGAACTGCCACAAGGTCTGGCGCAACTCCACATCGACCCCGGCGGTGGGCTCGTCAAGCACGATCACGCGGGGCTTGTGCACCAGGGCTTGCGCCACCAACACGCGGCGTTTCATGCCGCCCGACAGTTGGCGCATGTTGGCGCCCGCCTTGTCGGCCAGGCCCAGACTGTCCAGCAGCTCGTCGATCCAGGCCTCGTTGTTCTTGACACCGAAATAGCCCGACTGGATACGCAAGGCTTCGCGTACGGTGAAAAACGGGTCGAACACCAGCTCTTGCGGCACCACACCCAAGAGGCGGCGGGCTGCGGCGTAATCGGTTTGCACATCATGGCCATGCACCAGCACGCGCCCGGTGGTGGGGCGGCTCAGACCCGCCAAGGTGCTGATCAGGGTGGTTTTGCCCGCGCCGTTGGGGCCGAGCAGGCCAAAGAATTCGCCCTCCTCCACGTCGAAGCTGATCTGGTCGAGCGCTTTGAACGCGGCTGCGCCCGCCTGTTTGGCCGGGTAGATCTTGGAGACGGATTGGAAAGAGAGCGCTGGCATGGGAGAGGTCTATTTTAAGTGCTGGCCTGCAGTCCCCGGTGACAAGCCTTCAATCGGCCCCAAAAGACCCGGAAACCGCTCACTCAAGTGGGTTGGAGCAAATCCATCACCCCGTACAGACTGGCCAGTTCGCGCAAGCGCGGCGTCATGCCCTCAACCCGCAAAACACTGCCTTTTTGGGTCAACACCCGGCGCAAGCCCAGGAGCACGGCCAAAGCCGAGGAGTCAAAATCAGCCAAGGCTGATGCGTCCAGCGACACCTCTGGCGGCAAGGCTCCGGGCGATTGTGCCAATTCCAGCTGCCATTGCGCCAAGCAAGCGTCGGCCTGGTCGTGCAGCAAGGTGGCAGGGAGTTTCAAGGGGCTCATGTCAAAACGGATCAAGAGGCTTTGGCGTTGGACTTGTTGCGTGCGGCCAAGCTGGCGATCAACGCATCAATGCCGCCGGTATTGATCTCTTTTGTGAACTGCGTGCGGTAGTTTTCGATCAACCAAACACCCAGAACATTCAGGTCAAAAATCATCCAACCAGCACCTTCGCCCGGTGTTTTTTCCAACCGGTAGTCGAGTTGGATCGGGTCACCTTTGCCGCGCACTTCGGTGTTCACCACCAAATTTTTGTCTTCCTGTCCGGCACGCAGGGGTTTGACCACCACCACCTGGTCGCTGACTTGGCTGAGTGCGCCCGCGTACGTGCGGACCAGCAAGATCTTGAACTCATCTTGCAGGCGTTTTTGTTGTTCGGGTGTAGCTTTGCGCCAAGCGGGACCGGTGGCCAGTGCTGTCATGCGGCGGAAATTCACATGCGGCATCAACTTGACATCGACCAATTGGATGATCTTCACGACATCGCCGTTGCGCAAGGACTTGTCTGCCTTGATGATGTCCAGGGTCTCGGTTGTGATGCGTTTGATGAAAGCATCGGGCGCTTCGTCTGCAGCCAAAGCAGGTCCCACGTTGGACAAGAAGGCAGCAGAGGCCATGGCCAGCAGATGGCGGCGCGTCACGGGCATGGAGATCGTCTTTTTCATAGCTGCACTATACGGTTAGCAGACCCGGGTCTTGTCAAAAACTGTAACGAGACAGGAGTCGGTTTGATGGCCTTTAATCAGGGTTTTTCTGACTCAGAATAATCAAAACTGGCGGGGGGATTGCCATCGTGGATGTCGTTCTCACGTTTTTGCAGATAAGCATCGCGCACGAACGAGTAAGGGTCCAAGGCCGCGGCCTTGATGACATCCACCGTCTGCAATAAACCAGCGCGTACATCCATCACACGGGTCACCGACAACACATTACGAGTGGCGGGATCGTTGAATTGCTGAACCGCATCCCCCTTCATGTCCAAGGGCATGGCCAAGGTGTCACGCAAGGTAGACGGTCCAAAAATGGGCAGCACCACGTAAGGCCCAGATTTGACCCCCCAGTAGCCCAAGGTCTGACCCAAGTCTTCTTTGCGCTTTTCAAGTCGCATCTCGGTGGCCACATCCAGGACACCGCCCAAACCCAAAAATGTGTTGACGGTGATGCGCATGAAGGTTTCAGCCGTAGCCTGACCTTTCAACTGCAAGGCGCTGTTGGCCATGGACCAGACGTCGCCGATGTTGCCCAGGAAGTTGTGAATCCCTGTGCGAACAGGACTGGGGAGCACAGCGACATAGGCCTTGGCAGCGGGCTGGATCGCCACGTTGTCCAGCGCGTCATTGAATTTGTAAACACTGCGGTTCATGGATTCCCATGGATCGCGTGCGTCAGGATTGCTGACAGTGGCGCAACCTTGCAACATCAGCAAGACGCAGCCCATCAGCATCAGGCTGATGCGTCGAGGCAAGAGATTCATGGCTTTTGACTTTCTGCCGCAGGTTTTTCTGCTTGGCTGTAAAGAAATTGGCTGATCAGGTTTTCCAAAATCACCGCCGACTGGGTCGATCCGATCTTGTCGCCCGCGACCAAATTTTTCTCATCGGCACCTGGCGACACGTCCAGGTACTGTTCACCCAGCAAACCGCTGGTGAGGATTTTCAGGGAGCTGTCTTGCGGAAAGGCGTGCTGGGTCTGCATGCCCAGGGTGACCTTGGCCTGGAAGGATTCGCCGTCAAACTCGATTTTTTTGACACGCCCGACCACCACTCCGGCACTCTTGACAGCCGCGCCCGGCTTGAGCCCGCCGATGTTGTCGAACTTGGCCGTGACCTCGTAGTCCTTGCTGAAACTCCAGGTCAGCAAGTTGGCGGCCTTGAGCGCCAAAAAGAGCACGGCGACAGCGCCGAGCAGCACAAACAAACCCACCCACACATCATTTTTTGAACGTTGCATGCCGTCCTCCTCAAATGCTGAACATCATCGCGGTCAGGATGAAATCCAGTCCCAACACCGACAAAGAAGAAACCACCACGCTGCGGGTCGTGGCACTGGCCACACCTTCGGGTGTGGGCTTGGCCACATAGCCTTGCAACAGGGCGATGAAGGTCACAGCCACACCAAACACCACGCTTTTGATGATGCCGTTGCCCACGTCCTTGAACACATCCACGCCGCCTTGCATCTGGCTCCAGAACGAACCGGCATCTACGCCGATCAGCAGAACGCCCACGACATAGCCACCCAAAATGCCCACCGCGCTGAACACCGCAGCCAACAAGGGCAATGCGATGATGCCGCCCCAAAAACGCGGTGCCAAAATCCGTTGCACTGGGTCGACTGCCATCATTTCAAGGGCGGTGAGTTGCTCACCCGCACGCATGAGACCGATCTCGGCGGTGAGGGATGCACCGGCACGACCGGCAAACAGCAAAGCCGCCACCACCGGACCCAACTCGCGCACCAGGCTGAGTGCCACCAACAGGCCCAGCGCCTCGGCAGAACCATAACGCTGCAAGGTGTAGTAACCCTGCAACCCCAGCACAAAGCCGACAAACAGGCCCGACACGGTGATGATGGCCAGCGAATAGTTGCCCAAAAAGTGGATTTGGTCGCGCACCAAGCCAAAGCGCTTGAGGGCCGCGCCCGACATGCCCAGCAACTTGAAAAACAAACGCGCGGCAAAGCCCCAGTCCGCCATCAGTTGGCGGGTGGATGCGCCCAAAGCGCCCAGCATGGCGGTGATCATGCCGACCTCCGGTCATAGTCTTGCGCGGCCGTGGGCGCAGGGTAATGGAAGGGCACCGGACCATCGCTTAAAGCGTGCACAAACTGGTGGATCAGCGGATCGGTGCTGGCCCGCAGCTCCGCAGGCGTCCCTTGCGCCGCCACACCGCCATTGGCCAAAATCACCACGTGGTCGGCAATCTCAAAGGTTTCCGTCACATCATGCGACACCACCACGCTGGTGATGCCCAGGCTGTCGTTCAAACGGCGAATCAATCGGGCCGCAGTGCCCAAAGAAATCGGATCAAGACCGGCAAAAGGCTCGTCGTACATGATCAGGTCAGGGTCAAGGGCGATGGCGCGGGCCAAGGCCACGCGGCGGCTCATGCCACCGGAAATCTCGGAAGGCTTCAGATCCCGCGCACCACGCAAACCCACCGCATCGAGTTTCATGAGGACGATGTCGCGGACCAGGTCTTCGGACAAACGGGTGTGCTCGCGCAAGGGAAAGGCCACGTTGTCGAACACGCTCATGTCGGTGAACAACGCACCGAACTGAAACAGCATGCCCATGCGGCGTCGAGCGGCGTACAGCTCGGCCTGGCGCATGGAGGTGATGTCGTCACCATCAAACAAGAGCTGTCCATGGCTGGCGCGAATTTGTCCACCAATGAGGCGCAGCACCGTGGTCTTGCCGCCACCCGACACGCCCATCAGGGCCGTGACTTGTCCCCGCGGCACATTGAAGCTCAAGTTCTTCAAGATGACACGGTCGCCGTACCCGAAAGTCAGGTCGCGCAGTTCAACAAGTGGCGGTGGTGTGGATGAGGCGTTCATGAAAAACAAGAGCCGGATGGATCCGGCTCTTGTGGTGTTATTTCACCCAGATCGGTGTCAGACCGATCTTTGGGATTAAGGGATTTTACCTATAACCGGGTAGCCTCAGCGCGGCAGATCGCTTTTCCCCATCAGGAACTCGTCCACGGCGCGAGCGGCCTGACGGCCTTCACGAATCGCCCAAACCACGAGCGACTGGCCCCGGCGCATGTCGCCTGCGGCAAACACTTTGTTCACATTGGTGGCATAGCCGCCTGTGAAGTCGGTGCTGGCCTTGGCGTTGCCACGGGCGTCTTTGTCGATGCCGAAGGCGTCGAGCACGGTGGCGACCGGGTTGGTGAAACCCATGGCCAGCAACACCATGTCGGCTTTGTATTCCTTCTCGGTGCCGGGCACTTCGACCATCTTGCCGTCTTTGAACTCGACGTGCACGGTTTTCAGACCCGTGAGCTTGCCCTTTTCACCGATGAACTCTTTGGTGGAAATGGCGAACTCACGTTGCAACAGGCCTTTTTCGGCGCTCTCGTCGTGGCTGGAGCTGGTGCGCAGCTTCATGGGCCAGTAAGGCCAGATCATCGCCTTGTTTTCTTTTTCAGGCGGCTCGGGCATCACCTCGAACTGGGTCACGCTCACGGCGCCGTGGCGTGTGCTGGTGCCCACGCAGTCGCTGCCGGTGTCGCCGCCGCCGATCACGATGACGTTTTTACCGTCAGCGCGCAGTTGGCCTTTGAGCTTGTCGCCCGCATTGACCTTGTTTTGCTGGGGCAAGAATTCCATCGCAAAGTGAATGCCGTCCAGCTCGCGGCCAGGCACAGGCAGGTCACGCGACTGCTCGGAGCCGCCGGTGAGCAGCACGGCGTCGAAGTCTTTCTTGAGTTGCTCGGCGCTGATGGTTTCCTTGGCCCAGTTGGTGACCTTGGAATCCTTCGGCCACTCACCCACCAGCACGCTGGTGCGGATCTTCACGCCTTCGGCTTCGAGCTGCTGCACGCGGCGATCGATGTGCGTCTTTTCCATCTTGAAGTCAGGGATGCCGTAGCGCAGCAAACCACCGACGCGGTCGTTCTTCTCGAACAAGGTCACATCGTGGCCCGCACGCGCCAGCTGCTGTGCAGCGGCCAAGCCTGCAGGGCCTGCACCGATCACCGCCACGGTTTTGCCGGTCTTGACTCTGGCGGGGCGGGGTGTAACCCAGCCTTCGGCCCAAGCGCGGTCGATGATGGCGTGCTCGATCGACTTGATGCCCACAGCGTCGTCGTTGAAGTTGACCACGCAAGCAGCCTCGCAAGGTGCGGGGCAGATGCGGCCGGTGAACTCGGGAAAGTTGTTGGTGCTGTGCAGCACCTCGATCGCGTTCTTCCAATCGCCTTCAAACACCAGGTTGTTGAAGTCCGGAATGATGTTGTTGACGGGGCAGCCGTTGTTGCAAAACGGTGTGCCGCAGTCCATGCAGCGTGCGGCTTGCGTTTTGGACTGCTCGGGTGTCAAGCCAATCACGAATTCGCCGTAGTTTTTCAGGCGCTCGGAGACGGGCTTGTAGCCCTCTTCGATGCGCTCAAATTCCATGAAGCCGGTGATTTTTCCCATGATGTTCTTCCTTCAATCTTGACGTTCGGCTCAGGCGGCCACGGGCTTGGCAGCTTTTGCTGCGTTCGCCGCTTTGCGTGCGTTGATCTCGCCCAAGGCACGCTTGTATTCGTTCGGGAACACCTTCACGAATTTCGCACGGGCTGTGGCCCAGTTGTCCAGCAATTCGCGGGCACGCTGGCTGCCGGTCCATTTAAAGTGGTCTTCCAGCAGTTTCTTGAGTTGCGCTTCGTCGGCCTGGTCGCGGTGCCAGACCTTGCGGTCCACTTGTGCTTCTTGCTCGGCAGTCGTGAGCACTTTTTCCATGCTGACCATGGCAGTGTTGCAGCGTGAAGCGAACTCGCCGTCTTCGTCGTACACATAAGCGATACCACCGCTCATGCCCGCGCCAAAGTTGCGGCCCGTCTTGCCCAGCACCGCCACGGTGCCACCGGTCATGTATTCACAACCGTGGTCGCCTGTGCCTTCCACCACGGCGGTGGCGCCTGACAGACGCACCGCGAAACGCTCGCCGGCAACACCCGCAAAGAAGGCTTCACCTGTGGTCGCGCCGTACATGACGGTGTTGCCCACGATGATGTTTTGCGAGGCCACGCCACGGAACTCGAGGCTGGGGCGCACCACCACACGGCCGCCCGACAAACCTTTGCCGGTGTAGTCGTTGGCTTCGCCGATCAGGTACAGCGTGATGCCTTTGGCCAGGAACGCACCAAACGACTGACCGCCTGTGCCTTCGAGTTGGATGCGCAGGGTGTCGTCAGGCAGACCTTCGGGGTGCACCTTGGTCACCGCACCGGACAACATGGCACCGACCGAGCGGTTCACGTTGCGGGCGACTTCCATGAACTGCACTTTTTCGCCCTTGTCGATGGCGGCGCGGCTCTTGGCGATC
>JBIKSF010000126.1:0-5108 GCA_044348785.1 Limnohabitans sp. | reverse complement strand
GAAAGGCCTGAAAGAGTGCGGGCATGAGTTTGCGCCAGACCAGATCGCCTGTGCCGCCGAAGAAAACCAGATCAAAAGCCATATTGTTCTTGAGTTACATGAAAAATTGATTTGTAATGTAACTTTGTTTCATCGATAATTCAAGCCTGTTTTGACAAAGCCCCCATGAACCAACTCGACGCCCTCAAACAATTCACCACCGTGGTGGCCGACACTGGCGACTTCAAGCAGTTGGCGCAGTTCCAGCCGCAGGACGCGACGACCAACCCGTCCTTGATTTTGAAGGCCGTGCAAAAGCCCGAATACGCACCCCTGCTGGCCGAGGTTGTGGCCGCGCACCGGGGCCAGCCGCTGGACGTGGTGATGGACCATCTGTTGGTGCGTTTTGGCTGTGAAATTTTGAAGACCATTCCCGGCCGCGTGTCGACAGAAGTGGATGCCCGTTTGAGCTTTGACACGGCCGCCACCGTGGCGCGGGCGCGCCGCATCATGGCGCTGTACGAAGGGCAAGGCATTGCCCGCGAGCGTGTGCTGATCAAAATCGCCTCGACCTGGGAAGGCATTCAGGCGGCAGCCGAGCTGGAGCGCGAAGGTATCCGCTGTAACCTGACGTTGCTGTTTGCGTTTTGCCAGGCGGTGGCGTGCGGTCAGGCCAAGGTTCAACTCATCTCACCCTTTGTGGGCCGCATTTACGACTGGACCAAAA
The DNA here is from genome assembly GCA_044348785.1 of Limnohabitans sp. Taxonomy (GTDB): domain Bacteria; phylum Pseudomonadota; class Gammaproteobacteria; order Burkholderiales; family Burkholderiaceae_C; genus Limnohabitans_A. The sequence goes on along the minus strand of JBIKSF010000126.1, from coordinate 4,402 downwards.
AGAACGCAGGCGCTGCCTGGGACGAGGCCGCGCAATCGGGTGCGAAAGATCCCGGCGTGCAGTCGGTGCGGGCCATCTTCAACCATTACAAAAAGCACGGCATCGCTACCGAAGTCATGGGCGCGTCGTTCCGCAACATCGGGCAGATCACGGCGTTGGCTGGTTGCGATTTGCTGACCATCAGCCCTGAGTTGTTGGCGCAGTTGGCCGCCACCGAGGCACCGCTGAGTTTGGCGTTGGACGCGCAAGTGGCCCAATCCATGGACTTGCCTGCCGTGGCCTATGACGAAGCGTCTTTCCGCTTGGCGCTCAACGAAGACGCCATGGCCACCGAGAAACTGGCCGAAGGCATCCGCGCCTTTTGCGCCGATGCGGTCAAGCTTGAAGTGCTCATGCAAAAGGGCTGAGATGCGTTGTGACCAAACCCAGGCCTGGACGTCTTTGCAGACCCATGCGGCCCAATTCAAGGGCTTTGACTTGCGCACCGCATTTGCGGCCGATGCGCAGCGAGCCCAGGCGTTGAGTCAGACGGCGCCCCACGTGTTTGCCGACTTGTCGAAAAACCACACCGACGCCGCGACCGAAGCGCTGCTGCAAGCGCTGGCCCGTCAGACTGGGCTGAATGCCCACCGCGACGCCATGTTCCGGGGCGAGCACATCAACACGACAGAAGATCGCGCCGTGATGCATTGGCTGCTGCGCCAGCCCGAAGGTTCTCTGGGCGGTGATTTGGCCGCGCCTCTGAAGCTGGTGCACGACACCCTCCAGCCCATGCTGGCCTATGCCGAAACCATTCGCGCCGATGCGCAGATCACCGATGTTGTGAACATTGGCATTGGCGGGTCTGACTTGGGTCCGCAGATGGCGGTGCTGGCGCTGCAAGACTTCGTGATTCCGGGTAAGCGCTTTCATTTTGTGTCGAATGTGGACGGGCATGAGCTGGCGGCGGTGCTCAAGGATTTAAAAGCCGACAACACGCTGTTTTTGATCGCCTCCAAAACCTTCACCACCCTCGAGACCATGACCAACGCCCGCTCGGCGCTGAGTTGGTTTCAGGCGCAAGGCTGCACCGACGTGGCCCGCCACTTTGCGGCGCTGACCACCAACGTGGCTGCAGCGGCCGAGTTCGGCATCCGCACCACTTTTGGTTTTTGGGACTGGGTGGGCGGTCGTTATTCGGTGTGGTCGGCCATTGGCTTGCCGCTGGCCATGGCTATCGGGGCTCAAGGTTTCAGGGATTTTCTGGCCGGGGCGCACGCCATGGACCAGCACTTTCAGACCGCGCCGTTGGAAGAAAACCTGCCCGTGCGTCTGGGCTTGCTCGATGTCTGGTACCGTAACTTTTTGAACTACACCAGCCGCAGCATTGCGCCGTACCACAGCGCTTTGCGCCGCTTGCCTGCGTACTTGCAGCAGTTGGAGATGGAGAGCAACGGCAAGCGTGTGGACCGTAACGGCCATGCCTTGCCTTATGGCACCTCGCCCGTGCTTTGGGGCGAACCGGGCACCAACGGGCAGCACGCGTACTTCCAGATGCTGCACCAGGGCACCGACGTGGTTCCAGTGGAATTCATGGCTGTGAAAAAGGCCACACATAACTTGGTCGACCACCATGAATTGCTGCTGGCCAATGCGATCGCGCAGGCGCAGGCGTTGATGCTGGGCAAGTCGGACAAAGGCGGGCACAAGCACTTCACCGGCAACCGGCCCAGCACCTTCTTGCTGCTTGATGAACTCACGCCCGCCAGTCTGGGCGCACTGATCGCCCTGCAAGAGCACCGCGTGTTTGTCAGTGGAGCCGTTTGGGGCATCAACAGCTTTGACCAGTGGGGCGTGGAGCTGGGCAAGGTGCTGGCCCAAGACATCCATTCGCGCCTGTTGTCGGGTGATGCCAAGGGGCTGGATGCTTCAAGTGCTGCTTTGTTGCAACGCGTGCTGGGCTGATCTTCAGCCCGCTTGACCACCCCGGGTTGTGCACGGGTTTCATCTTTAGGCCCGTGTGCGTTCAATGGTGAACGCCAGTGCTGGGCGTGATGTCGCGCTGTGTGGGCCAAGCTTTGACCGCAGTACATGCGTTTGGCGGGCTGAAAAGGGTTGGGTTATTTAACAATTTGATACGTTTAAATTACAGTTTTATTTAGTTTAAATGTATTCATATTTTATTATTCATCCATGGACAACGCCATGGACCTTTACGCTGAACTCGGTGTCACACCGCAAGCCGAACCCGAAGTCATTCGGGCGGCCTTCCGTGCATTGGCTCAGCGTTACCATCCTGACCGCCAAGGGGGCGCATCCGCGTTGTGGGCGGCCAAGATGGCCCGGATCAATCAGGCGTACAGTGTTTTGAGCCAGCCCGAGCGTCGCCGTGCTTATGACGCCAGCCGTTGCGCAGCGCGCCCCCGTTTTGTGGCGCCTCAGATCCATATCACCACGACCCGTGCCTCGGTGCGCAACGCGCAACCGTTTTTGACCACCTACGATGCGCGTGGCCGACTGCACGCTTTTGTCTGAACCCTTTGCAATAACCTGCATTCGGGCCCATGCGCAGCCCGTCGGTGCGTCATTGGCGCATGTGGACCCCGGCCAGAAAGGCACCATCGTCTGGACCTTTAACCGTGCAGGCAGCTTTTAATTTGCCTGCCTGATCCCCGGCCATTTTGAAGCGGGCATGATCGGTCGCATCACCGTCAAGTAAGGGAGCCACGCCATGAAAAATGCCCAACCCAACACCTTGCCTCGGCGGCATTGGCTGGCCGCGGCCGCCGTGTTGGCCCTCACCGGTTATGAGCGCACCGCGCTGGCGCAGGCCACCACCGTGCAGGTCTGGAAAGACCCCAACTGTGGTTGCTGCCAACTGTGGGTGGAACACCTGCAGGCCAGTGGTTTTAAGGTCGAGGTGCGTGACTTGGGCAACACCGCCGCCCGCAAGCGCATGGGCATGCCCGAGCAGCTCGGCTCCTGCCATACAGCCAGCGTGGGCGGCTATGTGATCGAGGGCCATGTGCCCGCTGCTGACATCCACCGCTTGCTGAAAGAAAGGCCAGTGGCTTTGGGCTTGTCCGTGCCCGGCATGCCCATCGGCAGCCCCGGCATGGACGGTCCCGAATACAAGGGCCGCAAAGACACCTACGACGTGCTACTGGTGCAAAAAGACGGCAAAACCCGCAGCTACAAACGCTACCCGGGACAAGCCCGCATGGCGCAGCGTGATGGGCTGCAACGCGTGAGCGATGACGCTGGCGCTTTACCCTGGGCCACAGCCGAGGTGCGGCGCATCGACAAGGCTGCGGGCAAGGTGGCGCTCAATCACGGCGAAATCAAGAATTTGGACATGCCATCCATGAGCATGGTGTTTCAGGTCAAGGACCCGCTGCAACTCGACGCCTTGCAAGTCGGCCAAAAAGTGCGTTTTCAGGCGGTGCAGGACAGAGGCGCTTACTGGGTGCTGAAGATCGAGGCAGCGGCTTTGTGAACCTGTTCAGGCAAGTTCGATCGGCTCAGTGTTTGTAGCACTGTCGCCCGCGCAGTCGTTTCACAGCCGCCACGAAAAAGCCCCGCAAGGTTTTCACCTTGCGGGGCTTTGAGGGTCATGGACCCCGGATCAAGCCCGGGGTGACAGACGGGGCATTTACATGCCCATGCCGCCCATACCACCCATGCCGCCCATGTCAGGCATGCCGCCGCCGCCAGCGCCGGACTCGTCCTTCGGGGCTTCGGAGATCATGCACTCTGTGGTGAGCATCAAAGAGGCCACAGACGCTGCGTTTTGCAAAGCAGTGCGTGTCACTTTGGTGGGGTCCAGAATGCCCATTTCGATCATGTCGCCGTAGGTGTCGTTGGCTGCGTTGAAGCCGTAGTTGCCTTTGCCGGCCAACACAGCGTTCACCACCACCGATGGCTCGCCGCCGGCGTTGTACACGATCTCGCGCAGAGGCGCTTCGATGGCTTTCAACACCAGCTTGATGCCGGCTTCTTGGTCAGCGTTGTCACCTTTGATGGTGCCAGCAGCCTGACGTGCGCGCAGCAGTGCCACGCCGCCACCAGCCACGATGCCTTCTTCCACTGCAGCGCGGGTGGCGTGCAGGGCGTCTTCAACGCGGGCTTTCTTTTCTTTCATTTCGACTTCGGTGGCAGCGCCAACCTTGATCACGGCCACACCGCCAGCCAACTTTGCCACGCGCTCTTGCAGCTTTTCGCGGTCGTAGTCAGAAGTGGCTTCTTCGATTTGCATGCGCACTTGCTTGACGCGGGCTTCAATGTCGATCGCAGCACCGGCGCCGTCGATGATGATGGTGTTTTCCTTGCCCACTTCGATGCGCTTGGCTTGGCCCAGATCGGCCAAAGTCACTTTTTCGAGGGTCAGGCCGACTTCTTCAGCGATCACTTTGCCGCCGGTCAA
>JBIKSF010000037.1:0-18348 GCA_044348785.1 Limnohabitans sp. | reverse complement strand
CCGCGGTGGACATGCTGAGCCAAGCCATCCGTTCGGCCAATTACCAAGACGCTTCCTCGCAAGACTGGCTGGGGTTCCATTTGGGCGAGGCGCACCGCGTGGCCGGACAGCCTGCGAAAGCTTTGGTCGTTTGGGGGCAGCGCCTTAAAGCCAGTCCGCAGTCGCACCTGATCCGCTTGTCTTTGGCCGACTTGCTTAACCAGCAAGGCCAATACCGCCAAGCCCAAACCACCGCCATGGCTGCCACCAGCAGTGGCAATGCCCCAAACAACACTGCCACCCTGACCGATGCGCTCTTGATGCAGGCGGTCTTGGCCAGTCGCGGATTGAAAGACCCCGATGAAGCCCGACTGGCCAGCCAGTTGGAAGCGCTGCTTCAGTCGCAAGCGCTGCGCCAAGAGGCCTTGATTGAGCGGCCCAAACTCATTTACCAAATTGCCTATGGGAGGGACCTGAAGGCGGGGTTGGCGTTGTCCATTGACAACTGGCAGTTGCAAAAAGAACCGCCCGATGCGGTCTTGTTTGTCCAGGCCGCGTTGGAGTTGGGCCAAGCCCGTGCTGCCGAGCCCGTGGTCAAGTGGGCCGAAAAAACTGGTTACGCTGACCCGCAATTGACGCCGATGCTGGCGAAGCTCAAAGCTCATCCGAGCTGGACCGGAGGACGTCCATGATGACTTCTGTTCAAAAGGTTTTGGCACAGCGCTGGTTTGTTGGTGTGGCTTTGGCTTTGTTCAGTGTGCTGAACGCCCCTCTGGCCCATGCCCACTCCAGCAGCAACAGCTACCTCACGCTCAGCACGTCTGGCCCCGTGTTGACGCTGCGGGCCGATGTCCACCTGCGAGACCTTGACCTGATTTTTGACCTGGACGCCAACCGCGATGGCCAAGTCACTTGGGGCGAGACACAGGCGCGAAGCCCCGAGTTGAACGACTGGTTGGGCCAGGGCATTGCACTCACGGCAGCGGGCCAAAAGTGCGCTTTGGGCCGCGCAGACCTGCAAGCCAGCGAGCACGCCGATGGCGCTTACTTGAGCGCCCTGTGGGTTGTGAATTGCCCTGGGATCTCTTCTGCGGCGGAGGCGACCGATGCCCGTCTGGCACTGCGATACGACTTGATTTTTGCGCAAGACAGTTTGCACCGCGGCTTGCTCAAGGTGGACTTTGGCGATGAGCAAAGCAGCGCCTTGCTCAGCCCGGAAAGGCCCGAGGCCCTCATCAGTCGCGCCGACAACAGCCCACTGAAAGTTTTCGGTCGCTACATCGTCGAAGGCGTGTGGCACATCTGGATTGGTATTGACCACATCGTCTTCCTGCTCAGCCTCTTGGTGCTGGCGCCCTTGAAGTCCTCGCGTCAAAGGGTGGTGCATTGGCAAGCGGCCAGCCAGGCCCGGCCTGTGGTGCTGGATGTGCTGGCGGTCGTCACGGCCTTCACGGTGGCGCACTCCATTACGCTGGGCTTGACGATCACGGGTTGGCTCACGCCGCCTGCGGATTGGGTGGAATCCGCCATTGCCATTTCGGTGGTGCTGGCCGCATTGAACAATTTGCTGGGTTTCAGCGCTCTCAAGCGCTGGCGCTTGGCTTTTGTGTTCGGTCTGGTGCACGGTTTTGGCTTTGCCAGCGTGCTGTTGGACTTGGGCCTGCCCGCCAGTGCGCTGCTGGCTGCTTTAGGCGGCTTCAACATTGGCGTGGAGCTGGGGCAACTGGCCATCGTAGGTGCGTTTTTGCCGGTGGCTTGGGTGCTGCGCAAAACCCGGTTCTACCGCTGGGTGGTGGTGGCGGGTGGCTCCGCGGCCATTGTGGTGCTGGGGGTGTTCTGGACGCTTGAGCGTGTGGGATGGTTGGGCTGATGCTCTGCATCAGCTTGTGTTGTAACGCAAGCAGTGACTGTCTCACATGAAGAAATAAAAGAACACGATCATCTGCATGCGCCGCAGGCCATCGGCACGGCCGATTTGGCGGCCTGAGCCGTCATAAAGGCGCTCGCCGTCAATGCGGCCCATTTGGGAGCCCGAAGCGCTGTACAGCCGGTCGCCATCGATGCGGCCGATCTGGCTGCCCGATGCGTTGTAGACCCGGTCCCCATGGATGCGCCCCAGTTGCCGCCCTGAGCCGTCGTAAACACGTTCGCCGTCGACCCGCCCAATCTGCTGTCCCGAAGCGCTGTAAAACCGCTCTGCATCCACCCGCCCTAGGGCACGCCCGCTGCTGTCGTACATGCGCTGGGCAAAGGCGGCAGGTATCAACAGGCTCAAAATAAAAAGGATGATGGTCTGGCGCAGTTTCATGACGGATGGCAGGTGGGGATTGCAAAAAAAGTTCGATGGCCGATCGGCTAAAAGTATTTCACGGGCGTTTGGCGCACACCGACTCTTGGGCCTGCTGCACGCTTTGCCGTCGGGGCAATGCACTTTGCTGCAGCCAATGGTGCAGGTCTTGCATGACTTCCCGAGTTTGCAGCTGGCGGGTTAACAGGTGCCAGCCTTCAGGGTAGACCACAAAGTCCGGCGCTGCGCCGGGGGGCTCTGCCGCGATCAGTTGGGTGAGCCAGTCGCAGACGGGTGAGGGTGGAATGATGCGGTCCCTCAGACCATACAGCACCAGGCTGCGTTGTGGTGGCTGGGTGTTCAAGCTTTGGGCGCGGCCCATGAGCGCGGTCACCCCGGCCAAGCTGCTGACGCGGGTGGCTTTGATGAAAAGTGGGTCACGCCCAAGCTCGCGCGAGACTTCAATGTCGTTGGTGGGTGTGATGCCCAGCGACTGCACGCCTCGACCTGTGAAGGTCATGTCAGGTGCTATAGCGTTCATCCATTGCAGGCTGAGGCGTTGGTACCAGGGCATGCTTTGTGCGCCCCATACGGCGGGGGCCTTCAACACAATTTGGTCCGCAGCCAAGCCGGGCGATTCTCCCGCCGCCACCCAGACCAAAGCGCCGCCCATGCTTTCGCCCATCACCGTGAGCGGCAAGCCAGGGTGCCTCTGGCGCAGTTGCACAACGATGTGGCGCAGGTCGGCCAAAAGTGCATCCGAGCCGGGCCAGACGCCGGGTTCAGGGTTCGAGCCAAAACCGCGTTGGTCGTAGGCGTAGACCGTGGCACCGAGTTCGCCCGCCAAGTGTTGGGCCAGCGGCTCGAAGGCCTTGCTGTAGTCGTTGAAGCCGTGCACGCCCAGCACGATGTGCCGGGGTGCAGGCGTGGACCAGACCCTTGCAGCCAGACTGTCGCCACCGGGCAGAACAAAGCGCATGGGTGTGGCCGATAGAATTTGGGCGGGGGCGATTTTGTCGGGTGCAACGGGCGTGTTCAGCGGTGTCGCAGGAGCGCTGCAGCCTGCCAAAATCAGCCATGCGAGTATTGCGATCAGCCGCTGGGCTCCGAACAGGTCAAGCGTGAAGTGGGGCATCTGAGGGTATTCCAGGGCACTTTGTCAAAAGTGACATCGATCACACGGGGAGCTCCATTTCCTGAGCCCACGGGGGCAATGCTACCTTGTGACTGAATTCATGCACAGGGCTCAAAGCTCAGGGCGGGAGCTTTCATGCCCATTCAATCCAAGCATCAAATCCCGCTGGGCCGTTTGAGTGAGCCTGATCGGTCGGTGCTGAGAAGTTCCACTTCGCGGATTTGACCCGCGCTGCGCACACTCAGTGTCAAGCGGCTGCCTGCAGGGCCCAGGGCCCGCAGGCGCCGGTAAAAATCGGGCAGGTCTTGTAAGGTGTGCCCTTGCAGGGCCACCAATGTATCCCCCACGGCGATGTTCGCAAGCGCTGCGGGGCTGTTAGGCGCCACACGCAAAACCGCCAAGCCGCCGCTGGGCAGGCCCTGGCTGGTGATGCCCAACCAGGGCGTGGCTGGGCCAGTGCGTTTACCTCTGCGCACCAAGTCGGGCAGGGCTTCTTTGAGCAGGTTCACCGGCACAAACAAATTGCCCGGCAGAGGCACTTGGTCGCCGTACACGTCTTGCACCAGCAAGGAACCAATGCCCACCAGGCGGCCTTGGGTGTCAAACAAACCCGAACCACTCCAGTTGTTCACGGCGGGCAGCGTCATCAGGGGGGACTCCAGCAGGTATTCCCAGCTGCCCGCAAAAACTTTTCTGGAGACCAGCTCGAGTGCGGTGGGCGCGGTCTCGTTTTGGCCCAAGGTCCAGAGCTTGCCGGGCGTGGGCAAGGTGTCCGAGTCGCCCAGCGGCACGGCATCCAGGCGCAAGGGGATCAAAGTGCGGATCAGGCCCAGGCCGCTGAGGTTGTCCACGGCCCGCACCTGTCCTGGAATGCGGCGACCCTGGTGGTCGATCAGGTCCACGCTTTCGGCTTCGATCAGAAGGTAGCCGATGGTCAGCACCAGGTCGGGGGCAATCACCACGCCCGTGCCTTCGCGGCGCTGGCCCAAGGTGCTGCTGGTGCTGGCTTGTGCGTCGCTGCGGCTTTGCACCGTCACCACCGATTGCAGTATCCGCTGCAGCGGCTCGGGCGGCAGGGAGATGGGGAGGCTTTGCTTGGCTTCAGGTGGACTGACAGACTGCGCCCAAGCCAGCGTGCAAAACAACAAGCCTGCACACAAAGCGGTCAAGAATCGGTGATGCATGCCCATCCCCTCAAAGTAATTGGCGCCCCATCAGCGCAAATCTATTTTGTGCCTTGCCTCTTAACCCCGTGCTCGCAAAGCCTACTGATCCGCCTTTTGACGCTTTCAAATGTCGGCCCAAGGGGATGGACCCCGGGTCTTCGCCCGGGGTGACAGAGTATTTTTGTCATCCCGGCCTTGAGCCGGGATCTATGTCTGCGAAAGTGAATGAACCCCGCGTCTTCGCCCGGGGTGACAACAGCAGGGGCTGCGCTGGTCATTCAACTTCATCAAACCGGGAAGCGCTCGCGCAGTTTGAGTTTGTAAAACTTGCCCGTAGAGGTGCGGGGCACGGCGTCGATGAACTCGTAACGGTCGGGCACTTGCCACTTGGCAAAGCCGTGCTGCAGCAAGTGAGCAGCAAAATCTTGGGGCTGCGGCTGTTTGCCGGGTTTGAGCACGATGCAGGCCAGCGGCCGCTCGCTCCATTTGGGGTCTGGGATGGCAATCACGGCCGCTTCGGCCACGTCGGGGTGGGCCATCAGGGCGTTTTCCAGATCGACCGAGCTGATCCACTCGCCGCCGGACTTGATCAGGTCTTTGGTGCGGTCGGTGATGCGCACAAAGCCCAGGGCGTCAACGCTGGCCACATCGCCGGTGCGCAGCCAGCCGTCGGCGCTGAACTTGTCTTCGCTCACGGGCACCTGGTGGTAACTGCCGGTGATGAAAGGGCCGCGCACCTGGATTTCCCCCACATGCTGACCGTCCCAAGGGGCGTCTTGCCCGTCTTCGCCCCGGATGCGCAATTCCGTCAAAGGCACGGGCACGCCCGCCATAGCGGCTCGGCGGTAGCGCTCGTCCAGCGGGGCGTCCTTCAGCTCCGATTTGGGGTAAGACACAGTGCACAAAGGCGAGGTTTCGGTCATGCCCCAGCCTTGCAAAAGCCAGATGCCGTGCCGGTCAAAGGCGCGGATCAGCGCTTCGGGCACGGCCGCGCCGCCCACCAAAGAACGCATACCAGCAGGCAGTTTCCAGCGGCCGGGTTGGGTGGTTTGGGCGGCCTCAAAAGCCTGGATCAAACCCATCCAGATGGTGGGCACGCCCAGCGACAGCGTGGGCGGCTCGGCCGTCATCAGGTCCAGCAAATCCTCCGGGTGCAGGTGCGGGCCAGGAAACACCAGCTTGACGCCCATCATCACCGCGCCATAAGGAATGCCCCAGCTGTTGGCGTGGAACATGGGGGTGACGGGCAAGATCACATCGCTGCCCTTGAGGCCCCAAAAGTCGCCCAAGCAGCCCACCAGGGTGTGCAAGATCGTAGAGCGGTGCGAGTACACCACGCCCTTGGGGCGGCCTGTGGTGCCCGAGGTGTAGCACATGGACACCGCGTCGTCTTCTGCATGCGGGGCGTATTGAAAGCCCTGCGTGTCGGTGCTGGCCAGCAGCTGCTCGTAGTCGGTGAAGGGTGCGGGCACGGCGGCACCGGAGAAGGGGAACACGATCACCCGCTCAAACTTGTAAAGGTGCGCAAACTGCTGGTACAGCGGCAACAACACGTCGTCGATGATCAGCACCTTGTCTTGTGCGTCGTTGGCGATCCAGGCAATCTCTTCGGGTGACAAGCGCAGGTTGAGGGTGTGCATGACGCCGCCAGCGGCCGGGATGCCGAAATAGCACTCCAGGTGCGCGTGGTGGTTCCAGCACAGCGTGGCCACGCGCTCGCCTTTTTGCAGCCCCATGTTTTGCAGGGCCTGCGCCAGTTGGCGGGTGCGTTGGTAAAACGCGCCGTAGCTGTGCCTGCGCAGCGACTTGTCGGGCAGGCGCGAGACGATCTCGTTGCTGGCAAACAAAGTGCCTGCCCTCTCCAGCAAGTGGTTGAGCGACAGGGGCATCTGCATCATGGTGCTGGAGATGGGCGGCTGGCTGGTGGCTGGAGACGGGTTCGTGGTCATGGTGGGCGCAGTTTGAATAATGTGCCCAAATCATGCGGCCCTGCGGTTCCCTTGAAGGCTAGGGAAAACCCAAGGTTGGAGTCACATGGGTCATGCGCGGTAAAGGCCCAGCAGAAACCCATGCCCACACACAGTTGCCCCCAAACCGCGTGCCCAAAGGTGTGGATAAGTCATTGAACAACTGCGCCAAGCCGCATCCTGACTGGTGTAGCAGTGATTGCTTAAAAATTGGGCAATGCAGGGCGCTTGCCATGAGCCTGGTGGCGGGCATGATTGCGGCTATTCTTGTTCCTTAATTTCCTTGTCAGCCTCCTTCGCCGCATGCCTGTTTCCCCCATCTCTCCCGGTTTCATTGCCCTGCACAGCCACCGCTCCGAGCGGCTGGCCGACACCCTGACGGGCTGGCTGCGTGCGCATCCGCTGGATCCGCTGGAGAGCGAGGTCGTGCTGGTGCAAAGCAACGGCATGGCCGAGTGGATCAAGATCGAGCTGGCCCGCCAAGGCGGGGTGTGCGCGGCCACGCGGGTGGAGCTGCCGTCGCGTTTTTTGTGGCGCACCTACCGCCAGGTTCTGGGCACGCAAAACGTGCCGCCCGACTCGCCGCTGGACAAACTGCCCATGACTTGGCGGCTGATGGCTTTGCTGCCCGGCTGTTTGGGGGACCCCGTCTTCAAGCCCGTTGCGGGTTTTTTGCGCGGCGACGAGCCTGACCGCCTGCTGCAGCTGGCCAGCCGCCTGGCAGACCTGTTTGACCAGTACCAAATTTACCGCCCCGACTGGCTGCAAGACTGGGCCGCCGGGCGCGATGTGTTGCGCAAATCGACCGGCTCTGAGGTCTTGGCCGAAGACCAACTTTGGCAGGCCGAGTTGTGGCGGCGCGTGTTGGCCACACTCGATGACAGTCAGCGCCAAGCCACGCGCCCTGCGCTGCATGCGCGAGCGCTGGCGCACCTGCAGTCGGGGCAGCCATTGGCGAGCGCCGTGGCGCGGCGCGTGTCGGTGTTTGGCATGAGTCACATGCCGGGACAACTGCTGGAGATGCTGGCGGCGCTGGCCGCGCACAGTCAGGTGATGCTGGCCGTGCCCAACCCGTGCCAGTTCCACTGGGGCGACATCATCGACGGACGCGAGTGGCTGCAGGCCGAGCGGCGGCGTCACGCCTACAGGGGCCAGGCTTTGGCTGATTTGCCGCTGGCGCAGATGCACCTGCACGCGCCCACGCTGCTGGCCGCTTGGGGGCGGCAGGGGCGCGACTTCATTCGCCAGCTCGACGCCTTTGACGATCTGCAAGCGGCCCAGCAAGTCACGCAGTGGCCGCGTCTGGACTTTTTTGACGATGTGGTCGGCGAAGACAGCACGCGTTTGCTCTCCCAGTTACAGCGGCGCATCCGCGACCTGGAACCTTCCACCGGCGGCACCCCTGTGGAGCCATGGGCCCAAGGCGATCAATCGGTCGTTTTCAAAATCGCGCACAGCCAGGTGCGCGAGCTGGAGGTGCTGCACGACCAGCTGCTGCAGTGGTTCCACATCTCTCCGGGCGATCAGCCGGTGTCACCCCGCGACGTGGTGGTCATGGTGCCCGACATCGAAACCATGGCCCCGGCCATCCGCGCCGTGTTTGGCCAGTACAAGCGGGCCGATGCGCGTTTCATCCCGTTCGACATTGCCGACCTGGGTGCGCAGGCCATCAGCCCGTTGATCCACGCGGTCGAATGGTTGTTGGTCCTGCCGCAGCAGCGCAGCCGCATGAGCGAGCTGGTCGAGCTGCTTGAAGTGCCCGCGCTCGCGGCCCGCTTTGGTCTGAAGGGCGAAAACCTGCCCACGCTCACGCGCTGGATGGCGGGCTCGGGCATCCGCTGGGGCCTGTCGGCCGAGCATCGCGAGGGCTTGGGGCTGGGTGTGTGCGGCGACGACAACTCGGCGCTGTTTGGCGTACAGCGCATGCTCATGGGTTATGCCTGCGGTGCCGACCCGGTGGACGATGACCTTTCATTGGGCGTGTCGTCTTACCCGGAAGTGGGTGGGCTCGATGCCGAACTGGCCGGGTCGCTGGCGCACCTGTTGCAGGCCCTGATCGATTGGTGGCAAATCTGCACGCAAAGCGCCACGCCCGCACAGTGGGCCGAGCATTGCCGCGCCATGCTCGCGGCGCTGTTCAAGCCGCGAGACGACAACGACCGCAACGCACTGGCTGCGCTCGACCAAGCGCTGAACGACTGGGTGCGGGCTTGTGGCGATGCGGGTTTTGAAGAGGCTGTGCCGCTGGCCGTGGCCCGATCGGCTTGGCTCGAAGCTTTGAAGGCCCCCCGGTTGGAGCAGCGCTTTCGCGCTGGCGGCGTGACGTTTTGTACACTGATGCCGATGCGGGCGATCCCGTTCAAGGCGGTGTGCCTGCTGGGCATGAACGATGGCGACTACCCGCGCCGCAGCCCGCGTGCCGACTTTGACCTGATGGGACTGCCCGGCATGACACGCCCCGGCGACCGCTCACGCCGCGACGACGACCGCCAGCTCATGCTCGAAGCGCTCTTGTCAGCGCGGCAGGTGCTCTACGTCAGCTGGAGCGGCCGCAGCGTGCGCGACAACAGCGAACAACCGCCCTCGGTGCTGGTCTCGCAGCTGCGCGACGAGATTGATCTGCTCTGGGGCAAAGACACCGCCAAAGGCCTGACCACCGTGCACCCGCTGCAACCCTTCAGCCGCGCTTACTTTGAGGCGGGCAGTGGTTTGCAGACCTATGCCAAAGAGTGGCGGGCGGCGCAGTTGGGTCATTTGTGGGAGGCTGCCCCTGCGGCCGAATCCCTGACTTCAGTGGCCCCTAGAGAATTTCGCGAGCAAGGGCTCGCTCCCACAGGGTATGCAGGCTTGTTGCCGGTATTGGAGTCCGCCAACGGCGTGCCCGTCATCACCTTGCAGCAACTGGCCCGCTTCTTGCGCAAACCCGTAGGCGCGTTTTTCCGCGAGCGGCTGCAGGTGCATTTGGAAGACGAGCGCAGCGAGCTGCATGACGAAGAACTGTTTGGCCTGGGCGGGCTGGACTTGTACCAGTTGCTCGACCACGAACTGCAGCACGTGCCTGCGGATTTGAGCGCAGACGAACTGCCCAGCCATGCAGCGCGTGTGGTGCAGCACTTGCGTGAGGCCGGGGCCTTGCCGCTGGCGGGTGTGGGCACGCTCGAAGCCCAAAAGCTCACCCACATCCTGCAGACCCAACTGGCCGCTGCGCTGCGCGAGCGCGGAGCCTACCCCGAAGCTGCCGAGCGTGTGCTGGTCGACCAGGCACACCCGCAAGTGAGTTTGCAAGATGCTTTGGGCGGCGTGCTGGCGGGTGAGGGCGGGCAAATGCTCTTGAGTTTGCGTGCCAACAAGCTGGTCAGCATTTCCAAAGCGGGCAAGGCCACAGCATTGCCTGAAAAACTCATCGACATTTGGCTGCAGTCGCTGGCCGCGGCCGCCATGGGGCATCCACTGCGCTGTGTGGTGGTGGGCCGCAACGCCGTGGTGCGTGCAGAACCGCTAGACCCTGAGGCCGCCCGTGCCCAGTTGCATACCCTGCTGGCCACTTGGGCTGAGGGCATGCGCTGGCCGCTGCCCTTGCCGCCGAGTGTGGCCTTGCAGTGGCTCAAGGACAGAGAAAACACCAACGCACTGGCCGATGCCTACGAAGGCAACGACTTCAAGAGCGCAGAAAAAGACAAAGACCCGGCGCTGGCCCGAACCTACCCCACGGTGCAGGACTTGCTGGCCACGGGCGCACTGGATCGGCTGGCGCAGGCGGCCTATGCGCCGCTCAAAGCTTGGGCGGCAGAGGCCGAAGTCGAGGCTTTGCCCGATGCGCCTGCAGACGATGAGGGGGACGAGGCATGAGCACCGCACACGCCCTCAACACCCACAGTTTTCCGCTGCGCGGCAGCCACCTGATCGAGGCGAGCGCAGGCACGGGCAAGACCTGGACGATTGCCGCGCTGTATGTGCGCTTGGTGCTGGGCCATGGCGATGCGGGCACCGCACCCGTGCGCCCCATGCTGCCGCAAGACGTGTTGGTCATGACCTTCACCCGCGCCGCCACCCGCGAGCTGTCAGACCGCATCCGCGCCCGCCTGACCGAGGCGGCGCAGGTGTTCCGGGGCATCGCCCCAACGGACGACGCCTTCCTGAATCAACTCCAAAGCGAATACCCCGAAGGTGAGCCCCGCGAACAAGCGGCGTATCGGCTCGCGCTGGCCGCGCAGGCCATGGACGACGCGGCTGTTTACACCATCGACGCCTGGTGCCAGCGCATGCTGCGCGAACACGCCTTTGACAGCGGCAGCCTGTTTGAAGAAAACCTGGTCGGCGACGAAGCCGCGCTGCGCCTCGAAGCCGTGCAGGACTACTGGCGTCAGCAGCTCTACCCCATGGCCACACCGCTGGTGGCGCAGGTGCAGCGCGTCTGGCGCGACGTGCCCGCGCTCGACAAGGACATGCGTGCCCTGATGGCGGTGCCTTTGGCCGACCCCGCGCCTGGCACGCTGGCGGAGGTCTTCGGCGCGGTGCTGGCCGAGCGCGATGCGCAACTGGCGGCGCTCAAGCAGGGCTGGGTTGAAAAGGCCGACAACTTGTTGGGCTGGATTGAGGGGCAGCTGGCCGTCAAGAAGCATGGATGGAATGGTTCAATTCTGCAGGTGGGGCGCTCCAAGAAGTGGATGGATGCACTCAAAGGCTGGTCGCAAAGCAGTGGGGATGCGAAGGCATTGAAAGATGCAATGGGTACCGGCTGGGATCGTCTGACACCCAATGGTCTGCTGGAGTGTCGCAAAGAAGGCGATGTCGTTGAGCTGCCGCCCGAGTCTCAGGCCTTCGCCGATCTGCAAGCGGCTTTGTTGACCTTGCCCGACCCCGCACAAGCCGCTCGCCTGCACGCCCGCACGCATGTGTTGCAGCGCATGGCTGAGCTCAAGCGGCGCAGCGGCCTGTTCGGTTTTGCCGACATGCTGCAGCGCCTCGATGTGGCGCTGGCCGACCCCGAGTCGGGCGAGCGTCTGGCGCAGCGCCTGCGTGAACAATTTCCGGTGGCGATGATCGACGAGTTCCAGGACACCTCGCCGCTGCAGTTCCGCATTTTTGACCGCATCTACCGCACAGCCGAGAACCGGCAAGACGCTGCGCTGCTGCTGATCGGGGACCCCAAGCAATCGATCTACGGCTTTCGCGGTGCCGACATCCATGGCTACTTGGCCGCTCGCCGCGCCACCGAAGGCCGTCACCATGTGTTGGGCACCAACTTTCGATCCACCCAAGCGATGGTGGATGTGGTGAACCGCTGGTTTGAAATCTCTGACGATGCCTTTGGCTACCGTCAAGGCGTTGAAGACCCGCTGCCTTTCCAACCGGTAGGCGCGAAGGGCCGCAGCGAAGTGTTCACGACCCGTGATGGTGGCGTGAAAGCCATGACCTTGGTGCATGACGCCACACTGCGCAGCCAGCGTGATGCGCTGACGCACCTGTCGGCCCTGTGTGCCGAGCAGATCGTGGCTTGGCTGAGTGACCCGCAGGCCCGCTTTGTGGACCCGAGCAAAGGCGATCCGAACAAGGGCGATAAGCCGCTGCAACCCAAAGACATTGCCGTGCTGGTGCGCACAGGCAAAGAGGCCGCTGCCGTGCGCGACGCCTTGCGTGTGCGGGGCGTGGCCTCGGTCTACTTGTCGGACCGCGACTCGGTGTTTGCCAGCGACGAAGCGCAGGACCTGTGCCTGTGGCTGCGCGGCGTGGCCGAGCCCCAAAACATGCGCCGCGTGCGTGCTGCTTTGGGCACGCGCACCGTGGGCCTTTCGCTGGCCGAGTTGTACAACTTGGCCACGCAAGATGAGTTGCTGGACCAACGCGCTGAGCAGATGCGCGACCTGCGCGGGTTTTGGCAAGGGGAGGGCGTGTTGGCCATGCTGCGCCAGTCCTTGCATGTGTTGCAACTGGCCGGGCGCTGGCGCGGTCAGAGCGACGGCGAGCGTCGTCTGACCAATGTGCTGCACCTGGCCGAACTGCTGCAAACCGCCAGCAGCCAGATCGATGGCGAGCAGGCCCTGATCCGCTGGCTGGCCCAGCAGATCGAGGAGGTCAAGGCGGGGGGCGCAGGCGACAGCGAAGAACAGACCGTGCGGCTGGAGAGCGACGAAGACCTGGTCAAGGTCATCACCATCCATGCCAGCAAAGGCTTGGAGTACCCGGTGGTGTGCCTGCCCTTTGCGCACAGCCACCGCATGATGGAAGCCCACAAAACCCCGGTGTTGCAGCTCGATGACGGCAAGGGCGAGCGGCATTGGACTTTGGACTTTGACAAGGACGACACGAAGCTGGCGGATCACGACCGCCTGCGTGAAGACCTGCGCCTTTGGTATGTGGCGCTCACGCGTGCGCGGCATGCACTGTGGGTGGGTTGGAGCCCGGTCACGCGGGCACCGGGCAAAAGTTGCGTGAACCACAACAGTGCTGCGGGTCATTTGTTGGGCGGCGGTGACGCCATCGATGAAGCTGGCTGGTGGCCCAAGCTGCAAGCGCTGGAAACCGATACGCAAGCGCAGCACTTGTCCGTGCAACTGGTGCCCGCGAGCGAAGACGTACCGCTCACGGTCTGGCAGCGGCCCGCCCGCACCACTGAACTGCGCGACGCGCTGGTCTGCACCGCCCGCATCGACAAGTCGTGGACCATTGCGAGCTTCTCGCGCCTGACGCGTGACCTGTCTTCGCAGCCTTTGGCGCAAATGAGCCTGCACATGACCACCCCGCGCCCAGCCGATGACGAACCGCCCGAAGACGCACAGGTCCTGCCCACGCCTGCAACCCCTGCGGGTTCTTTGGCCCCGTGGCACGGCTTTGCCAAAGGGCCGACTGCAGGCAACTTCTTGCACGACCAGCTCGAGTGGTTGGCGGTCGATGGCTTTGTGCTCGACGCACCCAAGGCTGAGCGCCTGAAAAAGCGCTGCGAAAACGCAGGTTACAAAACCCAAGCCGATGTCGTGGTGCAGTGGCTCACCCGTGTGGTGGCGCAGCCCCTGCGTGGGCCAGGTAGCCCGCTGAACGCGCTGGGCACCTTGCTGCCCGAGATGGAGTTCTGGCTGCCTGCGGAACGGCTGCACGCCCGCGAGGTGGACGCCCTGTGCCAGCAGCACCTGTTGCCCGGCGTGAGCCGCCCACAACTGCCTGACGCGCAGCTGCAAGGCATGCTCATGGGCTTTGCCGACTTGGTGTTCGAGCACGAAGGGCGCTACTGGGTGCTCGACTACAAATCCAACCACCTGGGTGCCGATGACGCGGCCTACACCGCGCAGGCGCTCGATGCCGCCATGGCCCACCACCGCTACGAAGTACAGGCCGCGCTCTACATGTTGGCGCTGCACCGCTTGCTGCGCGCCCGACTGGGCGAGGCCTACAACCCAGCACAACAACTGGGCGGCGCGGTGTACCTGTTCTTGCGTGGTATCGACGGGCCTGCGGGCGGCTGCTGCACCTTGCCTGCGCCGATCGAATTGCTCGATGGGCTCGACGCCATGCTCAATGCCGAGGTCATGTCATGAGCTTGCGCAAGACAACCCGCCTGACAGCCGTCTCCACCACGCAAATGGATTGGCTCAACGACCTACCAGCCCAAGGCCTGAGCGCCGCACAAACGCTGCAATGGCTGCAGCTGTGGACCGCGCAAGGCCTGCTGCGCCACATCGACAGTGCCCTTGCGGCCCAACTGCTGCGGCTCGATGGCCAAGCCAGCCCCGCGCTGCTGGTGGCGGCGGCCTTGCTCGCGCAAATGGAAGGGCATGGCCACACCTGTCTGCCCTTGGCCGACCTGTGTGCACCGCCTGTGGCGCTGCTGGCTTGGCCCACCGTGGCGGTGGACGGGCCGCAAGGCTTGCGAGCGCTTTGGGCGCACCTGCCCGCCACGCTGGCCGACTGGCAAGCCGCTTTGCAAAGCAGCACATCCCGAGCCTGTTCGCGTCTGAGCGATGCACCCGACCAAGGCCAGCCGCTGGTGCTGGGCGGCACGGCCCAAGCTCCGCTCTTGTACCTGCGCCGCTATGCAGGCTACGAGCAGCGCGTGGGCCGGGGTCTGTTGCAACGGGCCAGCGAACCGTTGCCTGTGCCCGAGGCGGTGGCACGCAGCTGGCTGGACCGTTTCTTTGTGCCCAGTGCCGACGCCCTTTCCGAGACCTCTTCCCATACCGATTGGCAAAAGGTGGCCTGCGCCGTAGCGCTGCATGCGCGCTTGTCGGTCATCACGGGCGGGCCGGGCACAGGCAAGACTTACACCGCAGCCCGCCTGTTGGCTTTGCTGCTGGCACTGCACGAGGGCGACAGCCCGCTGCGCGTGGCCTTGGCCGCGCCCACCGGCAAGGCGGCGGCGCGGCTCAAGCAATCCATCGACAACGCACTGACCAGTCTGCAAGAGCAGGTGCCAGAGGGCAGCGGTCTGGACTTGAACACGCTGATCGCCCGAATGGGCCCGGCGCGCACCTTGCATTCGTTGCTGGGGGCACGGCCCGACACACGCCAGTTCCGCCACCACGCGGCCAACCCGCTCGATGTGGATGTGCTGATCGTGGACGAAGCTTCGATGGTGCACCTTGAAATGATGGACGCGCTGCTGCAAGCATTGCCCCCCACAGCGCGTTTGGTTTTGTTGGGCGACAAGGACCAGCTCGCTTCGGTCGAAGCGGGCGCGGTGCTGGGTGACCTTTGCCGCGACGCTACCGCAGGCCGCTACAGCAGCGCCACCGCGCAGTTTGTGTGGTCTGTGACTGGGCAGGCGTTGGCCGCTGAGTTTGTCGTGCCCGACACGGCTCCCGTGCTGGCCCAACAAACCGTGATGTTGCGCCAAAGCCGCCGCTTCAAAGGTGCCATCGGCCAACTGGCCTTGGCGGTCAATCGCGGTGACGCTGCTGCTGCGCGGGCCGTGTTGTCTGAAAATTTTGTGGGAGCGAGCCCCCGCTCGCGAATGAATGATGAAGGCTCTGGTAGCAAGCAAGCCAGCGCGCTGCTCGCCCTACAGCCATCCACGCCCCAAGCCGTCTGCGCTCTGGCATTGGGCACATCGGGCAAACCGTCCTATGCCGACTACCTGCGCCTCTTGCAAACCGGCCCAGCAGGGCAGGGCGCTGAAGCGCAGGCGAGTTGGGTCGGTGGCGTGCTCAAGGCTTTCGAGCGTTTTCGCATCCTGTGCGCCGTTCACCAAGGTGACTGGGGAACCCTAGGGCTCAATGCCGCTGTCCAAAAGTCGCTGGCCGATCAGGGTCTGCTCAAACCTCAAGGCGACTGGTTTGCCGGGCGGCCCATCATGGTCACCCGCAACGATGCGCAGCTGGGCGTGTTCAACGGCGATGTGGGCGTGGTGCTGCCCAACTTGGAGGGCAAGCTCAAGGCCTGGTTCCTCGACGGCGATGCATTGCGCTCGGTGAGCGTCATGCGCTTGGCGCAGGTCGAGACCGCGTTTGTCATGACGGTGCACAAGAGCCAGGGTTCGGAGTTCGAGCACACCGCGCTGGTGCTACCGCCTGGCGGCGCAGAGGTGCTCAGCCGAGAGCTGGTCTACACCGGCATTACCCGCGCACGCGAGCAGTTCACCCTGATCGAAGCCGAAGCGGGTTTGCTCGAGGCGGCCATCGACCGACCCAGCGTACGCGCCAGTGGTTTGGCGCAGTGGTGGACGCTTGACTGAGTGGAGCGAGCCCCTGCTCGCGAATGCCCGCACGCGCAATGGCTTGCTGCAGTCTTTAGCTTGCGTAGCCCTCGCAAGCGCCCGCATTGGCTTTGCCGCGACACTCACGCAGCAGCCGTTTGTCGCGCTCGCCCTTGCTTTCGCCCGTGTTGGGGCTGACGGGCTGCTTGGGCGCTTTGGGTTTTTTGGCCTTGACGGGTTGATCGCCAGCCGTGACCGCTGTGAAGTTGTCCGCCGCCCAGCTGGCTGATGTCGCAGCCAGCAAGCCAAGTCCCCAGAGCATGCTGGCGAGCATCCACGCGAAATACCGTTTGTTCATTGCGGTCTCCCTGTCTTTTGTTGTGATCTTCATCATAGGCAAGCCTCTGACAACCGCAAGCATTTTTGCAAAGGTGTTCAACAAGCGACCCGTTCATGACACATCAACCATTACGATGTTGGGATGAACAAAAACACCGCTCCCTTCATGCGCCAGGCCGTCATGGACCTGGAAGAGTCACGCATCCGCGAAGTCGCCAATGCAGGCATGGGCCGCCCCGATGTCTTGGCTTTCTGGTTTGGCGAATCCGACGAGGTCACGCCTGACATCGTGCGCCAGGCGGCCATCGATTCGATGCAAAAAGGCGAGACCTTTTATTCGCACAACCTGGGTTTGCCCGAGTTGCGTCAGGCCGTTTCCGATTACATGTCGGCCTTGCATGGTCCTGTTGGGGTTGACAGGCTGGCCATCACCTCAGGCGGCGTGAATGCGCTGATGCTGGCTGCGCAATCCCTGATCGATGCCGGTGACGAGGTGGTCGCCGTGACACCCGTGTGGCCGAACCTCACGGCCCAGGCCCTGGTGATGGGCGCGAATTTGAAGTGCGTGTCGCTGCGCCCTGTGGATGGCCAGTGGCAGCTGGACATGGCGGCGCTCAAAGCCGCCATCACCCCTGCCACCCGCCTTTTGATTGTCAACTCGCCCAACAACCCTACAGGCTGGACGCTCAGTCGCGCCGAACAGGCAGAAATATTGGCGCATTGCCGCCAAACAGGCACTTGGGTGCTGGCCGACGAGGTGTATGAACGGCTTTATTACGAAACCGACACCGCCAACGGCTGCGCCCCCTCGTTTCTGGATGTGGCCGAACCCGATGACCGACTGGTCGTGGTGCACAGCTTTTCCAAGAGCTTTCTGATGACCGGCTGGCGTCTGGGTTGGTTGGTTATGCCCGCTGCCATGACGCCGCACATGGGCAAGCTGATCGAGTTCAACACCTCGTGTGCCTCGGTTTTCACCCAAAAGGCAGGGGTGGTGGCTTTGCGCCACACCGCCGACATCACGCCCCGTGTGGTGGCTCACCTCAAAGCTTGCCGCGACACCCTGGTCCCCTTGTTGCAGGCGGTGCCGGGCGTGCAGCTGGCCCCAGCCAAGGGTGGCATGTACGCGTTTTTCAAGCTCGACGGGCACCCCGACGCGGTGGCCACGGCCAAACGTCTGGTGGCTGAAGCCGGCCTTGGACTCGCCCCGGGCGAAGCCTTTGCCCCGGAAGCCGCGGGCTGGTTACGCTGGTGCTTTGCGTCCAAAGACCTGTCCAGGCTGACCGAAGGTGTGGAACGCCTCAAAGCTTGGTTGGTCAAGAATTAATCGGGATCTGACCCCAATTAAATCAATTGGGGTCAGATCCCGATTTTCAGGCTCGAAACGCCATTCACATGAATTCCCTTTAAATCAATTGGGGTCAGATCCCGATTTTCAGGCTCGAAACGCCATTCACATGAATTCCCTTAGTCAGAGTTCAGCATGAATGGGCCCTGTTTCGGGCTATAATCTGCCTGTTTTGCGATTTGCAAAGCGCACGCCTACAGCTTTTCCGGCCGTTGGCGCAAGTCATTAACCCGCTGAAATTCCTCTGAATCCAGCGAAACAACAAGGAAAAACCATGATTGCATCTTCAATCAAGGCCGAGGTCGTCAAGGCCAACGCACGTGCTGCCAACGACACTGGGTCCCCAGAAGTCCAAGTGGCTTTGCTGACAGCCCGTATCAACGAGCTGACACCTCACTTCAAAACACACGCCAAAGACCATCACGGTCGCCGCGGTCTGCTGCGCATGGTGAGCCGTCGCCGCAAACTGTTGGACTACCTCAAGTCCCGTGATGCTGACCGT
>JBIKSF010000124.1:0-5238 GCA_044348785.1 Limnohabitans sp. | reverse complement strand
CAGAACGCCGCGCTGGATCTCGCTGATTTCGGTTTCGAGCAGGCCATCGTAAATGTGGCCGGTGTCGCCCTCGGCGCAGCTGACGGTGACCAAGGTACCTTCTGTCAGTTGCTCGGTGGCATTGCCGCAGCCCACCACCGCCGGAATGCCCAATTCACGGGCAATGATGGCAGCATGGCAGGTGCGTCCGCCCCGGTTGGTCACAATGGCGCTGGCACGCTTCATCACCGGCTCCCAGTTCGGGTCGGTCATGTCGGTCACCAATACATCACCGGGCTGGACTTGGTCCATCTCGCTGATGTTGTGCACCAAGCGCACTGGGCCCGTGCCGATTTTTTGGCCAATCGCCCTGCCCTCGGCCAAGATGGCGCTTTTGCCTTTGAGCTTGTAACGCAGCTCTGGAGTGCCTTTGGCTTGGCTCTTCACGGTTTCGGGGCGGGCCTGCAAGATGTAAAGCAAACCGTCGGTGCCGTCCTTGCCCCACTCGATGTCCATGGGGCGGCCGTAATGCTGCTCGATGACCACCGCATAGCGGGCCAATTGCTCGACCTCATCGTCGGTCAGGCTGTAGCGGTTGCGCAGTTCGGTGGGCACATCGGTGGTTTTGACCAACTTCCCCGAAGCGGCTTTTTCTTCCGGCGTGGCAAACACCATCTCGATCAGCTTGGAGCCCAGATTGCGGCGGATCACACAGCGTTTGCCTGCAGCCAGCATGGGTTTGTGGACATAAAACTCGTCCGGGTTCACGGCGCCTTGAACCACCGTTTCGCCCAAGCCATAGCTGGAGGTAATGAAAACCACATCTTCAAAGCCCGACTCGGTGTCGATGGTGAACATGACGCCCGCCGCACCCAGATCAGAGCGCACCATGCGTTGCACACCAGCTGACAAGGCCACATCAGCGTGGGCAAAACCCTTGTGCACGCGGTAGCTGATGGCACGGTCGTTGTACAAAGAGGCAAACACCTCTTTCATCTTGTGCAGCACATCGTCGATGCCGACCACGTTCAAAAAGGTTTCTTGTTGGCCCGCGAAAGAGGCGTCGGGCAAGTCTTCCGCCGTGGCCGAAGAGCGCACCGCAAACGAAGCCTCTGGGTTGCTGCCCTGCAGGCGCACAAATTCATCGCGGATGGCTTGGGCCAAGTCGGCTGGGAAAGGCTGAGCTTCGACCATGGCACGGATTTCGGCACCTGCAGCGGCCAAAGCGCGCACATCATCGGTGTCCAAAGCGTCCAAACGGGCGTTGATGCGTTCGGTCAGGCCGCCAAACGCCAAAAACTGGCGAAAAGCGTGGGCGGTGGTGGCAAAGCCCGTGGGCACACGAACGCCCGAAGGCAGCTGGGAAATCATCTCCCCCAAGCTGGCGTTTTTGCCACCGACCGATTCGACGTCGGTCATGCGCAAAAGCTCAAAGGGAACGACCAAGGCGGTCTCACTGAAAAGATCAGACATGCTAAAGCTCCAAAGTTAAAACCGAGCTCCAGAGCGCAGGTCAGGGTTGTGTTGTTCTTTTGATGGAACCCCAAGCGAACAGCTGTGGATAATTGACTGATTTTAGGGGTCTTGTTGACCTCGCCACTTGAAATAAATTACAAGCATGCCCAAACGCACTGTATTTTTCGTCTCTGACGGCACCGGCATCACAGCCGAAACTTTTGGCAACGCCATTCTTGCCCAGTTCGACATGAAGTCACGCCATGTGCGATTGCCCTTCACCGACACCATCGACAAAGCGCACCAAGCGGTCCGGCAGATCAACCACACGGCAGAAACAGAGGGAAGCAAACCCATTGTGTTCACCACCTTGGTGAACATGGACGTGCTCAAGGTGCTGCAAGAACACTGTCAAGGCATGCTGCTCGACATGTTCGGGACCTTTGTGAACCCACTCGAAGCCGAACTGGGCATCAAATCGCACCACCGGGTCGGTCGGTTTTCGGATGTCAGCAAAAGCAAGGAATACCACGACCGCATCGAAGCCATCAATTTTTCGCTGGCGCATGACGATGGCCAGTCCAACCGGGATCTGGAATCGGCCGATGTGATTTTGGTGGGCGTGAGTCGCAGCGGCAAAACTCCGACCAGTTTGTACCTGGCCATGCAGCACGGTCTCAAAGCGGCCAACTACCCCCTGATTCCGGAAGATTTTGACCGCCGGCAATTGCCCCCAGCCTTGGTGCCGCACCGCCAAAAAATCTTCGGCCTGAGCATCCACCCAGACCGCTTGGCCGAGATCCGCGCCGAACGCAGGCCCAATTCGCGTTACGCCAGCATTGAAAACTGCCGCATGGAGGTCTCAGAAGCCGAAGCCATGATGCGCCGCGCGGGTATCCGATGGCTGTCCACCACAACCAAGTCGATCGAAGAGATCGCCACCACCATCTTGCAGGAAATCAAGCCAGAACGCTTGATTTACTGAGCGTGCATCTCATGCCAGGGTTGCAGCAATGCGCTCAGCGCATTGTCTTGCCTGATCGGCATCCCGTGCCTCAACCATGACACGCACCAAGGGTTCCGTTCCGCTGGCCCGGATCAACACGCGACCCGAATCGGCCAACTCGGCCTCTGCTGCGTGCGTGGCGTCCCACAATGGCTGATGGCCTTGCCAGTCAAAACCGGGCTTCAAACGCACATTGATCAGGGTCTGTGGAAACAGCGTGATGCCGTCCAACAATTGCGCCATGGTCTTTCCGCTCCCCACGCAGGCTTGCAGCACCTGCAAAGCGCTGACCAGACCATCCCCTGTGGTGTGCTTGTCCAAGGCCAGCAAATGGCCTGAGCCTTCACCGCCCAGCAACCACCCCTTGTCGTGCAAGACCTCCAGCACATACCGGTCCCCCACCTTGGCGCGAACAAATTGCACACCACGCTGCTTGAGGGCCACTTCCACCGCCAGATTGGTCATCAAAGTGCCCACAGCACCCGGTACGGCTTCGTCCCGAGCCAGTCGGTCTACGACCATCAAATACAAGAGCTCATCGCCGTTGAAGAGGCGACCGCTGGCATCCACAAATTGAAGGCGATCTGCATCGCCATCGAGTGCAATGCCGTAATCGGCACGGTGGTCCTTGACAGCCTGCACCAGCGCTTGTGGGTGGGTCGCGCCGACGCCCTTGTTGATGTTCAGGCCGTCGGGTGCGCAGCCGATGGCTACCACTTCAGCGCCCAGTTCATGGAACACCTTGGGTGCGATTTGGTAAGCGGCACCATGGGCTGCATCCACCACAATCTTCAGGCCCTTGAGCGTCAAATCATTCGAAAAAGTACTCTTGCAAAACTCGATGTACCGACCCGCGGCATCGTCCAGACGGCGTGTTTTGCCCAAAGCGGCGGAATCCACCCAAACCGGGTCTTCCAACAAAGTCGCCTCCACCTTTTCCTCCCAGGCATCAGACAACTTCTGCCCTTGGGCATTGAAAAACTTGATGCCGTTGTCTGCAAACGGGTTGTGGCTGGCACTGATCACCACCCCCAATGATGCGCGCTGTGCACGCGTCAAATAAGCAACCGCAGGTGTGGGTACGGGCCCCAGCAGAACCACATCAACCCCCGCCGAATTGAAGCCCGACTCCAAGGCGCTTTCGAGCATGTAGCCTGAAATCCTCGTGTCTTTGCCAATCAGCACCGTGGGATGCGCTTCTTGGGCCTTCAACACGCGGCCCACAGCATGCGCCAAACGCAAAATGAAATCGGGCGTGATCGGGCTTTGTCCCACCGTGCCGCGAATGCCGTCTGTTCCGAAATATTGCCGTGCCATGGGTGCCATCCTGGTTTTTTTAATAAGTGAAAGAATTTTAGCTGCGCAGCAAGTACACAAACTGACACGCCAGCATGCTCAGCGCATCAGCACACCGCTGCATTCTGGCGCATCGCATGCCAGATCTTGAGTGCATCCACCGTGTCCTTGACATCGTGCACCCGAACTACGGAGGCACCCCGCTCCACCGCAAGCAAGGCGGCCGCCACACTGGCCACCTGCCTTTGCGCAGGCTCGGGCACTTGCCCATCCTCGGCCAAGGCCGCGCCCAGTGAAGACTTTCGCGACCACCCGGCCAACACTGGTCGCCCCAAACACAACAAATCAGCTTGCCGCGCCAGCAATTGGAAATTTTGCGCCACCGTTTTGCCAAAACCGATGCCCGGGTCAAGCACCAGCCTGGGCGCAGACACGCCTGCATGCAAAAGCGCAGCCAGACGTTCTTGCAAAAATTTCTCGACCTCTATCAACACATCGCCCGTCATGGGCTCCGTTTGCATGGTTTGAGGGTCTCGGTGCATGTGCATCAAACACACCCCACAGCTGGGGTGCGCCGCCACCACCTGCACAGCACCTGGCCGCCGCAATGCCCAAATGTCGTTGATGATGTCGACACCCCAATCGAGCACCGTCTGCATCACTTCGGGTTTGCAAGTGTCCACAGAAATAGGGACCTGCCAACGAACGGCCTCGCGCACAAATGGCTCAAGGCGTGCCAACTCCTGCGCCAAAGGCACCATTGCAGCGCCCGGACGGGTGGACTCGGCACCTATGTCCAAAATGTCTGCACCTTGGGCCAGCAGTAGCTCTGCATGGCGCAAAGCGTGGGAAACGTGGGCATGCTGGCCCCCGTCTGAAAAAGAGTCGGGCGTGAGGTTGACAATGCCCATGACCTTGGGCTGCGACAAGTCCAGATCAAAGCGTGTGGTTTGCCATCGCATGGCTGAACTGGATCGGGTGTTGGATGCGGCCATCAAGTTGGTTCCATGAAAAACGGGGCCCGAAGGCCCCGATCTTGCTGCGCGGATTTTGATAAATCAAGCCGCTGTGGTAGCTGGCTCAGGTTGAACCGCAGGGGTTCCGCCGCCGTTGCCGCCGCCAGATGGAGGCGTGCGGGGCGTCCAGTCCTTGGGAGGCAAAGGATCACGACCCGCCATGATGTCGGCAATCTGCTCTTTGTCGATGGTTTCCCATTCGAGCAAGGCCTTGGCCATCGCGTGCATTTGGGCGCTGTGTTCCTCAATCAAACGGCGCGCCAAGGTGTACTGCTCGTCGATGATGCGGCGCACCTCCAAGTCCACCTTTTGCATGGTGGACTCGCTCATGTTGGTGGTCTTGGTAACCGAGCGACCCAAGAACACTTCACCTTCGTTTTCGGCATAGACCATCGGGCCAAGGGCATCGGTCATGCCGTAACGCATGACCATGTCGCGGGCGATGGAGGTGGCCCGCTCGAAATCGTTGCTGGCACCCGTGGTCAT
>JBIKSF010000036.1:0-18691 GCA_044348785.1 Limnohabitans sp. | reverse complement strand
CTCCATCCAGTCCATGGTGGCAGCGCCGTCGTGCACTTCACCAATTTTGTGGTTCACGCCGGTATAAAACAGAATACGTTCGGTCGTGGTGGTCTTGCCAGCGTCAATGTGCGCCGAAATACCGATGTTGCGATAACGCTCGATGGGGGTGATGCGAGCCATATATTTCTCCGATGATGATGTACTAAAGCCCGCCACCCCTTTTGGGGCCAGCGGGCTGGCTTCTGACAGTGTGAGGCTTCTTTATGAAGCCCTTGTGAATCAGAAGCGGAAGTGCGAGAACGCCTTGTTGGCTTCGGCCATGCGGTGAACTTCGTCACGCTTTTTCATGGCACCACCACGGCCTTCGTTGGCCTCGAGCAATTCGTTGGCCAAACGCAGGGCCATCGACTTCTCACCGCGCTTGCGTGCGGCTTCTTTGATCCAGCGCATCGACAGGGCCAAGCGACGAACAGGGCGCACTTCAACAGGCACCTGGTAGTTCGCACCACCCACTCGGCGGGATTTCACTTCCACCATGGGCTTGACGTTGTTGATGGCGATGGAGAAGAGTTCCACAGGGTCTTTGCCTGTTTTCTTTTCCATGTTTTCGAGGGCACCGTAAATGATGCGCTCGGCTACAGCTTTTTTGCCGCCTTCCATGATCACGTTCATGAACTTGGACAATTCGACATTACCGAACTTGGGATCCGGCAGGATTTCACGTTTAGGGACTTCGCGACGACGTGGCATATTTCACCTCATATTGCTTCAGTTGGCATCTTTTCAGACACCGCGAGCGTTATTCAAAACACTCACTTACTCGACCCACCTGGACAATTCCGGGCTTCGGGTCACTTCGCTGGATCACCGCGCCACGCGGGAAACAGCACCGAAAAATTTCAACCCGTGAGGGCTTACTTGGCCTTTGGCTTCTTCGCGCCGTACTTGGAGCGAGACTGCTTGCGGTCTTTCACGCCTTGCAAGTCCAAAGAACCGCGGACGATGTGGTAACGCACACCTGGCAAGTCTTTGACACGACCACCGCGCACCAGAACAACAGAGTGCTCTTGCAGGTTGTGGCCTTCACCGCCGATGTAAGAGATGACCTCAAAACCGTTGGTCAAGCGCACTTTGGCAACTTTACGCAGAGCGGAGTTAGGCTTTTTAGGCGTTGTGGTGTACACACGGGTGCAGACACCACGACGCTGTGGAGAGTTTTGCATCGCAGGGCTTTTGGACTTGATCGTTTCGACCTCGCGCCCCTGACGCACCAATTGATTGATGGTTGGCATTGTTTGTAACGTCCCTAAACGTTTAAAAAGACAAAAGAAACTTCTCCGCCCCAAAAGCGGAAAAGCCCGCCAGTATAACCGCCTGGCGGACTGATGGCAAGTTATCCACAATTTACGCCAAGAGGCAGGCTCAATCTCACTTGATCCACAGGCGCACGGCGTCCCACGCCCGGCCCAAAACACCCGCTTGCTCAACGGCTTCCAAGGCCACCAAGGGCACTTCGAACAAGGGTTGGTCGCCGCGCAACACCTTGAGGGTACCCACGGGCTGGCCCTTGCTGAAAGGCGCCACCAGCGGGTCCGGACGGGCCACCTGGGTTTTGATCTGGGCAGCCGTGCCCGCAGGAACCGCCACCACCAAGGGCTGGAAAGACCCCAACTTCAAGACGGGCGACTTGCCCTTCCAAAGTGCCGGACTCACCACGACCTGACCGGCCTCAAAGAGTTTGACGGCGTCGAAAGCGGTATATCCCCAATTGAGAAGCTTCTGGCTTTCGTTGGCCCGTGCATTTTCGGTGTCCGCCCCCAATACGACCGATAAAAGGCGGCGAGAGCCCACATTGGCAAAGTCGCGCTTGGTCGTGGCCACCAAGCAATAACCCGCCGCGTTGGTGTGCCCTGTTTTCAGGCCATCCACCGAAGGGTCCCGGAACAACAGCAAGTTGCGGTTGCTGTCGTTGGCGGCGGGCGTGCCTTCGTAGCGGTACTTCTTGATGGCGTAATAAGGCACGAATTCCGGAAAGTCACGCATCAGGCGGGTGGCCAAGATGCCCAGATCCCGAGCGGTGGTGCTGTGCCCCGCCTCCGTCAGCCCTTCGGGGTTGCGGTAGGTGGAGTTCTTCATGCCCAAGACTTTGGCCTGGTCGTTCATCAGTTGAACAAACCGCTCCACACTGCCGCCCACCCCTTCAGCCAAGGCCACGGTGGCATCGTTGCCCGACTGAACAATCATGCCCTTGATCAGGTCTTCGACCGGCACCCGCATTTTGGGGTCGATGAACATGCGCGAGCCCGGCATTTTCCAGGCCCGCTCAGAAACCGGCAAAGTTTGTTTGAGGTCAATTTTGCGGGACTTCAGGGCATCGAACACAAGATACGCTGTCATCAATTTGGTCAAAGACGCCGGCTCCACCGCCAGGTCCGGGTCTTTGGCCGCCAGAACTTGGTTGGCGGTGACATCGATCAGCAAATACGCTCTGGCCGCGACCTCGGGTGGCTGCGGCATTTGCGCCTGAGCGCTCAGGGTCAGGGCTGTCAGGAAGGCCAGGGCCAGTGTTTTCAATGAAGTTGTCATGCGGGTCTTTACCGTCTGGACGCGCTCTGCTGCGCGGCGCCGGGGATCAGGCACGAAGGTGCCTGGCCACCAAGGTTTTGAGAAGAGGCAATTGTCCGTGAAAGAAATGCTCAACCCCCGGAATGACCGTGACGGGCAAGGATTGGGGTCTGGCCCAATCCATTACACTGGCCAGCGGCACCGTATCGTCTTGCTCACCGTGCAGCACCAAGGTTTGCTCGTGCAGCTCGGGCGTCACCGGAGCCACCTCAAAGCGCGAAGCGGCTGTGCCCACCAAGACCAGTTTGTCGAGGCTGCGTACGGGGGTCAATGTCCGGACGACATGGCTGGTCACAAAGGCCCCAAAGGAAAAACCGGCCAACGCCAAAGGGCCAGAGGGCGCTACTTGGTCGATGACCGCCTTCATGTCCGCCGCTTCGCCGCGCCCCTCGTCGTAGGTGCCCGCACTGGTCCCCACACCACGAAAATTGAATCGCACGGCCTGCCAGCCACACAGCACAAAGGCACGGGCCAGGGTCTGCACCACCTTGTTTTGCATGGTGCCGCCAAACAAAGGGTGGGGGTGTGCAATGACTGCAGTTCCTCGGATTTCCCCTTGCACGGGGGCATCGCGCAAGGCTTCGATGGCACCCGCCGGGCCTTGCAGGATCAAGGATTGGGTGGCGGAGTTCATCAGCGTCCCAGATGCTCGGGCGTGACCAAGCGCTGGACCACTTGGCCGTTTTTCAAGTGCGACTCGACAATTTCATCGATGTCGGCTTTGTCCACGTAGCTGTACCAAACGCCTTCCGGATAAACAACGGCGACCGGCCCACCCGAGCAGCGGTCAAGGCAACCTGCTTTGTTGACGCGGACCTCTCCCGGCCCCGCCAACCCCAGAGATTTGACCTGGGCTTTGCAATGGTCAAAGGCCTCTTGCGCGCCTTGCTGGGCGCAGCAGGCCTCGTTGTTTTTGCGCTCATTCAGGCAAAAGAAGATGTGGCGCTTGAAATAGGGGCTGGAGTTTTCAATGGTCATGTCCGAATTTTAGGTCCGGACCTGATCACGCATCTCTCGTAAGGGCGGGCGACGACAGGCGATTGATCAGATACAAGAGCAAGGCATACGGCCACAACCACCCCAGCCACTGGCTAAGGCCATGAAAGCGGATGAAACGCCCTTGTTCCCAGGTTTGCAGCGTGAGGGCAAAGTAGGCGTCAGCCGAAGCATTGTTGAGCAAGCTCAGTTGCCACACCAAGGCCGCCAGGGCCAGCACCCAACACACCCGAGCCGCGCAAAACGACAGGACCACCATACCGGCTAACGCCAACGCCAAGCCCATCAACACCTCGTTGCTGACCCAGTCCCAGGCGTGAGCAGGGCCATAGGTGAGCGCCGCAGACAGGGCGCTCGCAGCAAACCCCGCACCCACCAACAGCGCAGCCGCAACCAAGCGCTGCCCCCACAGGCGCAACACCCCGAAAGCCAGCAAGCAGGGCAGCAGCAAGCCAATGGCAACACAGAGGATTTCACTCACGGGCAACAAGGGCTGCAGCTCCACCTCGCGCAAAGGCAACCACTCCAGCCAAGGGGTGTCTTGCAGCACCTGGGCCATGGCGGTCTCCACCCGCTCCAGCACCTGCCCCAAACCAAACGTCACGGGTGCAGGAAACAACAAGGCCACAGGCCACACGGCCAACAACGCCATGGCGCCACTGGCATCGGACACAAACCAACGGTCACGAAATCGGCTCCAGCGGTCGAGCATGCCTACCCGCTCCAAGGCGCTGGCCATGACAGCCCCGGCGAAAGCGCCAGAGATGTTCAGTGCAGCATCCACATTGGAAGGGACCCGCACAGGCAAGAACATCTGCATGGACTCCATCGTCAAGGACAGCGCTGCGGCGGTCAGGGTGGTCACGGCAATGGCGGGCCAGCGGTCACGGGTCCGATGCCAAGCCAAGGCCATCAAAAACCCAAAGGGCGCGTAACCGGCCACGTTGGCGCCGACATCAAAACCCGTCCAATACCGTGGCAAAGGGGCTGTCAAAAAAGCCCACGGCGCAATGCCTTGAATACGCCAGTTGTCAAAAGGATACAGACTGGCATAGACGATCAGGACCGCATAGATCCACACCAGAGGCCAAGCGGCCGTTGTGCGCAAAGGGGTGGTGCGCATGCCCGCCTCTTAAAACGGCTTGACCACCACCAAAATGACGGCGGCCAGCATCATCAGCACAGGCGCCTCATTGAACCAGCGAAACCAGACGTGGCTGCGCTGCATCTGACCGTTCTCAAATTTACGCAGCAAAACACCACAGCTGTGGTGGTAGCCAAGTAAGGCCAGCACGATCAAGAGCTTGGCATGCATCCAACCTTGTCCGCCCCCCAGGCCAATGCCGTAGTAAAGCCACAGCCACAAACCCAGCGCCAGCGCGGGCACCGCCAAAATAGTCATGAATCGGTAAAGCTTGCGTGACATCAGCAGCAAACGCGCCCGCTCTGCGACTGAGCCAGGCTCCACCATGGCCAGATTGACGAAAATCCGCGGCAGGTAGAACAGACCAGCAAACCAGCTGGCGATGAAAACGATGTGAAGGGCTTTGATCCAGAGCATGGCTCAAGTGTAGTCAGTGATGGCGGGGTCCGCCCTTGGGCTTGCGCAGGCAAAAAAAACCCCCGGCCTGAGGCCGAGGGCAGGAAGCCCCTTGGCGTTACCGCGTCAGGGCCCCGCTCAGGGAGGAAAAGCGGGAGGCAGCAAGCTGCCCGGAGTGGAATTTATCAAATAACAAAACCAATAACAAGCACGCGTTTGTTTTTTATGTTGATTTTGTTATTTAAGTGCCGACATGCTCTGTTCAACGTCCGAACTGCCACCTGAGCGACTGCGCGCATCCTGCAACTTTTGGCATCTGCGGGGACTTCAGGCACAATTTTCAGCATGAATCCAGTCGCCCCCTTCCCCGCCAACCGCCCACGCCGCTTGCGCCGTGACGAATTCACCCGCAATTTGGTGCGCGAAAACCGCGTCACGCCGCACGACCTGATCTACCCGGTCTTTGTGCTGGACGGGCAAAACCAGCGCCAGCAAGTGGGCTCGATGCCCGGCGTGGAGCGCTTGTCGCTTGACCTGCTGCTGCCAGTGGCCGAAGACTGCGTCAAACTGGGTATCCCGGTCATGGCGCTGTTCCCGGTGATCGACGCCAGCCTGAAGGACCCCACGGGCAGCGAAGCCATGAACCCCAATGGCCTGGTGCCGCGCGTGGTGCGTGAGCTGAAAAAACGCTTTCCTGAACTGGGCGTGATGACCGATGTGGCGCTCGACCCCTTCACCAGTCACGGCCAGGACGGCCTGCTGGACGAAACCGGCTACATCTTGAACGACGAAACCACCGCCGTGCTGGTGCAGCAGGCCCTCACGCAAGCCGAAGCGGGGGTGGATATGGTCGCGCCCAGCGACATGATGGACGGGCGCATTGGCGCGATCCGCCAGGCGCTCGAAGCACGTGGCCTCATCCACACCCGCATCATGGCCTACAGCGCCAAGTACGCCAGCGCCTTTTATGGCCCCTTCCGCGACGCGGTCGGCTCGGCAAGCAATCTGGGCAAGAGCAACAAAAAGGTCTACCAAATGGACCCCGGCAACACCGACGAAGCCCTGCGCGAAGTCGCCATGGACCTGGCCGAAGGCGCCGACATGGTGATGGTCAAGCCCGGCATGCCGTACTTGGACATCGTGCGCCGCGTCAAAGACGAGTTCAAGGTGCCGACTTTTGCCTATCAAGTTTCGGGCGAATACGCCATGCTCAAAGCCGCCGCACAAAACGGCTGGCTGGACCATGACCTGGTCATGATGGAAAGCCTGCTGGCCTTCAAACGGGCCGGTGCCGATGGCGTGCTGACTTACTTTGCCCGCGACGCCGCACGCTGGATCGCGTCCCATTGAAAGCTGCCCACAGCCTTGCGAGCGTGCCCGGCGTTCGGGTGTTCAGCGTCCAGGGCAGCAAGGTGCAAGCTTGGCCTTCGCAAGGCTTGGACACCGTCCTGCCAGAGTCCTTGCCTGAGCAAGGCTTCCTCTGGCTGGCTTTTTCTCGCTCGCATTTCGAGCAGCATTTACCCGCCATCCAAACCAACCTGCAGCAACTGTCGGGGCAAAGCCTGGTGGACCTGCATGTCTCGGACCTGCTCAACGGCCAACTGCCCTCGCGCTACGACTTCACCTCGCACTACGACCTGCTGGTATTTCGCCGCCTGACCCAACAGTCGGCGTCAACACCCCGGCACAGTGAGACCAAAGTGGCCCATGCCCCAAGCAAAAGGCCCGGCCCCCCCATCTTGCAGCGCATCGACACCAGCCCGGTGGGTTTTGCGGTGTTCGAGCGGGTGCTGCTGAGCGTGCACCCCGATGACTGCGCCGTGCGCGAAGCCTACGCCAGCCGCCTTTTGAACGCGACGGGCGACAAGGCCTTGGCCCACGACCCCCGCTCGGCCGGGGCACGGGGCATCCCCTTGAGCCCCGCCGACATGATGCTGCGCATCGTCAGCCAAATGGTGGACGCCTACCTGGACTTGCGCCGCGAACTGAGCCGCCAGCTCGACCACTGGCAGGCCGAGCTGATCCACCCCGGCGCACGCTTTCGACGTTGGGACGCCTTGCTGCAAGCCCGACTGGCCCTGCACCAGTTGGAAGACCTGTGCGACGACCAGCACACCGCCATGCTCAACTGGAACGAAACCCTGGACGACTGGGTGGTGAGCGAAGACCCGACGGCGCTGCGCGAACACGAGCTGCTCAAGGTACGCTGCCGCGATGTTCTGGAACACATCGACCGGGTCGTTCACCATGTGCGCCGCCTGGAACACAACACCGAAACCGCCGTGCAAATGCACTTCAACGCGCAAGGCAACCGCA
Source organism: Limnohabitans sp. (assembly GCA_044348785.1). Lineage (GTDB taxonomy): Bacteria > Pseudomonadota > Gammaproteobacteria > Burkholderiales > Burkholderiaceae_C > Limnohabitans_A. The sequence goes on along the minus strand of JBIKSF010000036.1, from coordinate 11,232 downwards.
CCAACGACATCATGCGCACTTTGACGGCGCTGACCGCGATCTTCTTGCCGCTGAACCTGATCGCTGCGGTGTTCGGGATGAACTTCGAATTCATGCCCTGGCTGCACAAGGCCAGCGCCTTTTGGTGGACGCTCGGCGGCATGGCGGCCATTGCCACCACCCTGGGCCTGGTGTTCTGGCGCAAGCGCTACTTGGCGCGCACGGGGGAGTAAGCCCAAACACCCTTGAGGCTTCTCGTCACCCCCGACTTGATCGGGGGTCCATGCCTTCGTTAGTCATGGATGCCCGCATGCGGGGCTATGACAACCCATAGCCAGTCAGCCCAAATGCTGATCGAAAAACGCCAGCGTACGCTCACGGGCCAACTGAGCCGAAGGCGCATGCCATGAAGCGCGCTGGTCGCAGTTGAAGCCGTGGTGCGCGGGATAGGTGAACACCTGCACTGAAGGATGGGCCTTTTTAAAGGTCTCGACCGTGTCCAACGGAATCCACTTGTCCTCATCGGCAAAATGCGCCATGACAGGCACGCGAGGCTGACGAGCGGTTTCCGCTTCTGTGGTCACGCCGCCACCGTAATAAGGTGCCGCCGCACTCAGGCCCGACAAAGTGCAGGCCGCACGCCAGGTCAGCAAGCCGCCCCAGCAATACCCCACGATGCCCACCTTGCCGCCTGAGGCCTGTGCCGCATGGTCAATGGCCGCCTGAATGTCTTGCAACACGCCAGGCGCGGGCAAAGCCTCCACCGCCGTCTTGTAACCAAAGCCTTCGCCCATGTCGGCGTCGGTGTAACCCAGTTCAACCCCGGGTTTGACGCGGTGAAAGGCGGCCGGGGCCACGGCCAGGTAACCCTCGGCGGCATAGCCGTCGGCTACGGCGCGGATGTGGCTGTTCACGCCAAAAATTTCCTGCACCACCACCACAGCCCCCCTGGGTGTGCCTGCAGGGCGTGCCTCGTAGGCGGGCACCCGCGTGCCGTCGGCCGACTTGAGTTCAATCATTGTTCCCATGTGTTTCCCTTTCAGGTTGAAATGCGTGTCAACGTGCCAGTGCGCGCTCGACAAAGTCGAGTCGGTCCTGGCCCCAGAACATCTCGCCATCGACCACATAGCTGGGCGCGCCAAACACCCCCGCATCGATGGCCGCCTGGGTGTAGGTCTCGTAGCGCACCTGCACCGCTTGGCTGCGTGACTGCTCCATCAAGCTGGCTGGCAAGCTCTGCTCTTGCAGCAGTTCGGCCAACACCTTGTCGTCGGCCATGTTGCGCTCTTGCGCCCAGCAGGCCGCCAAAATCGCGCCCGCGATCTGCATGGCCGCCTGCGGGCCTTGAGCCAGATCGGCGGCAATGATCAGACGGGCCGAGTCGTCGCCACCGACGGGGAAATACTTGGGCTTGAGGTTGAGGGGCACATTCAGGTGCTGGCTGAAACGCTGCAATTCCAGCAGCCGATACGCCTGGCGCTGCGGGGCACGTTGCCCCAATGGCAAGCCACCCGAAATCGGGAATACCTTGCCCCCCAAATCGATGGGCATCACCCGGACTGTGGCACCGTGGCGCTGCACCATGTCGGCCAGGCGCTGGTGGCCCAAATAAGCCCAGGGGCTTTGCGGGGCGAAGTAATAGTCCACTGTGCGACCCATGCTGTCTCCTTGTGTGTTGTGTAATCTTTGAACGAAACAAGGGTTTTAACCGTTCTCACCATTTTTTGCAGGAGACACACCATGAACAAAGTCTTGTTGGTGACCGGCGGCAGCCGGGGCATCGGGGCCGCCACCGCCTTGTTGGCGGCCCAAAATGGCTGGTCTGTAGCGGTGAACTACACCGCCAACTCGCTCGCCGCCGACGAAGTGGTGCGCCAGATCCGCGCGTCAGGCGGCAACGCCATGGCGGTACAAGCCGATGTGGCCGACGAAGCGCAGGTCATGCGCATGTACGAGCACATCGATGCCAAGCTGGGCCGCCTTTCAGGCCTCGTCAACAACGCGGGCGTGGTGGATGTGTATGCCCGGGTGGCCGACATGAGTGTGGCCCGCTTGAAACGCATGTTCGACATCAACGTGATCGGCAGCCTGGTCTGCGCCCGTGAAGCCGTGCGCCGCATGAGCACCCGGTACGGCGGTGAAGGCGGCAGCATCGTCAACGTGTCGAGTGCCGCAGCGCGGCTGGGCTCACCCGGTCAATACGTGGATTACGCCTCGGCCAAAGGGGCGATTGACGCCTTCACGCTGGGCTTAGCCAAAGAAGTCGCCGCCGAAGGCGTGCGCGTCAATGCCGTGCGACCCGGCTTGATCGACACCGACATCCACGCCTCAGGCGGCCTGCCCGACCGCGTCAAAGACCTGCAGCACCTGGTGCCCATGCAGCGCGGCGGGACCGCCGACGAGGTGGCGCAGAGCATCGTCTGGCTCTTGTCTGATGCTGCGAGCTACACCACCATGAGCCTGATCGACGTCTCAGGGGGCCGGTGATGGGTCAAATCAAATACTACTGGGAAGACTTTGCGGTGGGCCAAGTGCGCGACTTGGGCACCATCACGCCGACCCGCGAAGAAATCATCGCCTTTGCCACCCAATTTGACCCGCAACCCTTTCACCTAGACGATGAAGCGGCCAAAGCCTCGGTGTTTGGGGCCCTGTCGGCCAGTGGCTGGCACACCTGTTCGATGGCCATGCGCTTGATGGTGACCAACTTCCTGTGCGAAACCTCGAGTTTGGGCTCGCCTGGGCTGGAAGGCATCAAATGGCTCAAGCCCGTTTACCCGGGCGACACGCTGCGATTGCAAAGCACCATGCTCGAGACCAAACCCATGGGCAAGCGGCCGGATGTGGGCATGACGCGCAACCTGTGGGAAATGTTCAACCAGCACGGCGACAAGGTGCTGCACATGGAAGGCTGGGGCATGTTCAGAAGGCGCCAAGCGACTGGCTGACCATCGCGCATATCAACTGTTTTAACAACTTGAATTTCAATCAACGACTGGAGAAATTGGGCATGTCCAAAATCATCATGTGTTTTCTTTTGTCCTTGAACATATCCTTTTCATTTGCGCAAAACTCGCAGCCGATGTTGGCGGTCAACCCACACATAGGTTGGAATTGGAAAAAAACAGAATTCGAATCAATGGCCGAGGACAAAGCCATGGTTTATCTGCACTACCGCTTACAGGCGAATGTCAACGCACCTTCTGTCTTGATAGGGCATGACAACGGGGGCATTACCGATAACGAAAAAGACTATGCTTTTTACATGTATGGCCAAGGGTTTCATGTATTCATGATCGACCGCATCACCTCACGTAAACGCCCTGCATTGCCTTTGGAAAACATCTTGATTGCTGACACATTTTCTGCAGCCAAAGAAATTCGCGAAAAATTTTCCTCGGTCATTGCAGGCGAAAAATTGTCGTACGTGTCGTTCTCTGGCGATGGCGGATTTGGCGGCTTGATGTCGATCGAACCTTCGGTCAGAAAGATCTTTTCTGAGAGTGCGCCAGATCAATTCAAATTTGATCGCGTTGCCACTTTCTACCCCGCATGCTTGGACATGGAGAATCGCGCTCCTGACACGCCCACTTTGATCATTGGTGCAGAACTGGATGCCAGCGACCCGGTGGTTTGTAAAAAAGTTTACAAAAACTTCCCCATCGTGACCGTCGATATTTATCCTGAAGCCACGCATGGGTTCGACCAATCAAAAGTGAGAGGGAAGATGTGGATTGAAAAGCCTCATCGCTACCAAGGAACTTGCGCGTGGGTCATCAACATCGGCAAAAAACATGAACGTGATGGGAAATATTTCTATCAGCTCACGACCCCAGACGGCATACGACAAGGCACGCCCGGCTTTAGTCGATTCAACGAATCGTGCATGACGAAAGAAAAAGGGTACTTCACCGAGTACCGTGCCGATTTGACTCGAAAAGGCTTTGCGGCAACCGTTAAATTTCTAACCCAGTGATGTTTCTCGGCCGCCGCGCCTTTGCGCAAAGGCACTCTGAGCACTGCAATGTCTGAGCGTTGCACAATCGCACCATGGATTTCAAACCGCTCATCACCCTGCTGGCCATCGTCAACCCTTTGGCCATCGTTCCGTTTTTCATCCACTATACACAGGGCTTCAGCCCAGCCCAGCGCAAAAAGACGATTTGGGTGTCTTCCTTTTCGGCTTTTGTGGTGATCGGTGCCAGCGCCTTGCTGGGCTTGCAAATCCTGGAGTTTTTTGGCATCTCGCTGGCCAGCTTTCAGGTCGGCGGCGGCATGTTGCTGCTGACTGCGGCTTTGTCGATGCTCAACGCCCAACCCGCCGAAGCCCGCGCCAATGCCGATGAGGTGCACGACGCCGAGGCCAAAGCCGCCATGGGCGCCAGCATCGCCGTGGTGCCGCTGACCATTCCCCTGCTGACTGGCCCCGCGACCATGTCCACCGTGGTGATTTACGCCGAAAAAGCCAAGAACTTCGCCCAACTGGGCACCTTGGTCGGCTACGGTGTGGTCATTGCATTGGCCACCGCCCTGTGTTTTTCACTGGCCACACCGATTGCCCGCATTCTGGGCAAAACCGGCATCAACGTCATGACCCGGCTGATGGGTTTGATCTTGGCCGCGCTGGCTGTGGAAGTGATGGCCGACGGCCTGCACAAGCTGTTTCCGGTGCTGGCCGGTCGCTGATCTGCGCTTTAAATGCGTGGTTCAGATGCCGAACCCATCCGCCAAACTTGCTCTCAAATGCGCCACCAGCGCCGCCACGGCGCGGGGCACATGCGTCGCGTAGGGCCGGATCGCATAAATGGTTTCGGCAAAGGCCCCCACGGGTTTCCAACCAGGCAGCACCCGCACCAAGTGACCCTTACGCAACTCGGCTTGGGCGCTGAAATCCGGCATCAGGGCAATACCTGCGCCCGTGAGGGCGGCTTCGCGCAGAGCCTCGCTGTTGTTGGCGGCGAAATTGCCGCTCACGGGCACCGTGATGCGCTCGCCCACTGCTGAAGGCTCGCGCGGCTCGAATGTCCACGCGGGCGTGTCTTGCGAGCGGGGGTAGTGCAGGCAGTTGTGCGCTTGAAGCTCGGTGGGGATTTGCGGTTCGCCATGGTGGTCCATGTAAGCACGGGTGGCCACCAGCACCGATTCGGTCGCGCACAACGTCCACGCCACATGCGTGTCAGGCGGGCGAGCGGTGTGGCGGATGGCCAAGTCGTAGCCTTCCGTGGTCAAGGCGCTCAAGCGGTCGGAGAGGTCCAGCTCGATGCGCACATCCGGAAAATCTTTCAAAAAAGTGGCGAACAGCGGCACCAGTTGCTGGCGGGCCAGAGCCACCGGGGCCGTCACGCGCAACAAACCACTGGGCTGCTCGGCCAAGTCGCGTACCTGGGCAAAGCTCTGCTCGATCTGTTCAAAGGATGCGCGGGTCTCGTCAACCAGCCTTTGGCCCGCCTCGGTCAGGCGCAGGCTGCGGGTGGTTCGCTGCACCAGGGTGACTTTGGCGGCACGCTCCAATTCGGTGATGCGTTGGCTCATGGCGGCCTTGCTCACGCCCAGACGGGCGGCAGCGGCCGTGTAGCTGCCTTGCTGGGCCAGCACACTCAACCAGTGCAAATGCGTCCAGAGGGTGTTGATTTTTTGCTCTTCCATGCATGCATTGTTCACTATTTTGAACAATCAATTCAAATTTATGCGCTTGTGGGGGGTGGCGCGGCTGCCTACACTGGCTTCGTTGCACAAAAATTCGCGCGCAAGGGCGCGCTCCCACATTCCCAACGAAAGTCCCACATGAGCATTTCCAACATCGGCCACTACATCAACGGCCAAGTCGCTGCAGGCGCTTCGGGCCGCAGCCAACCCGTGACCAACCCCGCCACCGGCGCCGTCACTGGCAATGTGGCCTTGGCCAACAGCGCCGAAGTCGCCAAAGCCGTGGCCGCTGCGCAAGCGGCTTTCCCCGCTTGGGCCGACACCCCGCCGCTGCGCCGCGCCCGCGTGATGTTCAAGTTCCTCGAACTGCTGAACACCCACAAGGACGAGCTGGCCCACATGATCACTGCCGAGCACGGCAAGGTATTCACTGATGCGCAGGGGGAAGTGAGCCGCGGCATCGACATCGTCGAATTCGCCACCGGCATCCCGCAACTGCTCAAGGGCGACTTCACCGACCAGGTCTCGACGGGCATTGACAACTGGACCCTACGCCAGCCTTTGGGCGTGGTCGCAGGCATCACGCCCTTCAACTTCCCGGTCATGGTGCCCATGTGGATGTTCCCGGTGGCGATTGCCGCAGGCAACACCTTCATCTTGAAGCCCAGCCCAACCGACCCGACCCCCTCGCTGTTCATGGCCGAGCTGCTGAAAAAAGCCGGTCTGCCCGATGGCGTATTCAACGTGGTGCAAGGCGACAAAGAAGCCGTGGACGCTTTGTTGGTACACCCCGATGTGAAGGCCATCAGCTTTGTGGGCTCCACCCCGATTGCCAACTACATCTACGAAACCGGCGCGCACCACGGCAAGCGCGTGCAAGCCTTGGGCGGCGCGAAGAACCACTTGGTGGTCATGCCCGATGCCGACATCGACCAGACCGTCGACGCCTTGATCGGTGCGGGTTATGGCTCGGCTGGCGAGCGTTGCATGGCGATTTCGGTGGCGGTCTTGGTCGGTGATGTGGCCGACAAAATCCTCCCCAAACTCATCGAGCGCACCAAGACCTTGAAGGTCCTCAACGGTGAGAACCTGGCCGCCGAGATGGGCCCCATCGTGACCGACGCCGCGCGCCAGCGCATCAAGGGCTACATCGACGCGGGCGTGGCCGAAGGTGCCAAGCTCTTGATCGATGGCCGCGAGTTTGACGGCGCCAAAGCCGGTGCCGGGTGTGACAACGGTTTCTGGCTGGGCGGCACGCTGTTCGACCACGTGACCACCGACATGAAGATCTACAAAGAAGAAATCTTTGGCCCGGTGTTGTCGTGCGTGCGCGTGCCCGACTTTGGCACCGCCGTGCAGATCATCAACGACCACGAGTTCGGCAACGGCGTGAGCTGTTTCACCCGCGACGGCAATGTGGCGCGCGAGTTTTCTCGCCGTATTCAGGTGGGCATGGTCGGCATCAACGTGCCGATCCCGGTGCCCATGGCCTGGCACGGCTTTGGCGGCTGGAAGCGTTCGCTGTTTGGCGACATGCACGCCTATGGCGAAGAGGGCGTGCGTTTCTACACGAAGCAAAAGTCCATCATGCAACGCTGGCCCGAAAGCATCGGCAAAGGTGCTGAGTTTGTGATGCCGACGGCCAAGTAAGGGCTGCGGGTTGACAGGACTGCTCCGGTGCCGCGTCTGGAAAACGCTCCCTGGGCATCAGGGATTTCCCCCGGATCGGGAAATCCCTGAGAGAAACCGGGGACTTGTTACCTTACATTTCATGCACTCGATGCAAAGCAGTATCTGCATCCCGAGGGCCGAGGAGACAACTCGATACCCTAAGAATTCGAACATGAACCAACATCCGAACGAGGTGTGTTTTTCCTAGCGTCGCGCAAGCGGCGCTTTTTTTTGGCTTGCCCGTTTGGGTGGACGCCGCCTGAACATTCAGACGTTGGGCAATGCCACAATCTCCCGCATGGAATTACTGATTGTTTCGCTGGCCTCGTTGCTAGCCGGGTTGATCGACTCGATCGTGGGCGGTGGAGGTCTGATCTTGCTGCCCGCGCTGTTTGCCACCTTTCCCGGCGCGGCCCCCGCCACCTTGTTTGGCACCAACAAAAGTGCCTCGATTTGGGGCACAGCGTTTGCCACCGTGCAATACAGCCGCAAAGTGGTCATGCCTTGGCGCTCCTTGCTGCCCGCTGCGGGCGCAGGGTTGGTGGGTTCTGTCATTGGGGCCTGGGTGGTTACGCAGGTCGACCCGGCCCTGTTTCGCAAAGCCCTGCCCGTGCTGCTGGCGGCCTTGCTGGTCTACACATTGGCCAAAAAGGACATGGGCCGCCAGCACGCACCGCGTTTTGCCGGCCCCAAGGAGGCTTGGATCGCTTCGGGCATCGGTTTGACGATCGGTTTTTACGACGGCTTTTTTGGTCCCGGGACCGGTAGCTTCCTGGTTTTTGCCTACGTGCGGCTGCTGGGTTATGACTTTTTGAATGCCTCGGCTTCGGCCAAGCTCATCAATGTGGCGACCAATTTTTCAGCCCTCATGCTGTTTGCCTACCAGGGTCATGTGTGGTGGCACCTGGCGCTGGCCATGGCGATGGCCAACATCATCGGCAGCCTGATCGGCACGCGATTGGCGCTCAAGCATGGGGCGGGTTTTGTGCGCCAAGTCTTCATCTTCGTGGTGCTGGCCCTGATCTGCAAAACCGCCTACGACACCTGGATCAAAACCTGAACCGCGCATGATGGGCGCGAGCAGTTGCTCGCGCAAGCCTGCACGCCCCGAAGGTCATCGCAAGCGCCACTTGATTTGCCCGGCGTACTGCGCCAAGGCCACGCCCAACAGGGTCACGCCAGCCCCGGCGATCTTGATCCAACTGTAATGCTCGCCCGACAGCGCCCAAGCAAACAAGCCCGCCATGGGGGGCATCAAATACATCAACGGGGCCGTTCGGGCCACGCCACGCACGGTGTTGATCCAGCCCCAAGCCAACCAGCCCATGAAGGCCGACACCAAAATGGACCAAAACAAACCCACCCAAGCCCAAAAGTCGAGCACCGACCAGTTGGCGGCCATGCCGGCGGGCACCGACAAAAGCATCACGGGCAAACCGCCCAGCAAGGTGGCGTAGCCCATGGTCAAGACCGGCCCGTGTTTTTCCATCACGGGTTTGACCGCCACGGTGTAATAAGAAAAGAAAGCGGCCGCGACCAACAAAACCAAATCGCCTCCGCCAGCGCGCCAATTGCCGCCCAGCAACTTGTCGGACAGGAACATCAGCACACCGCCAAAAGCCAGAGCCACACCGGCCATTTGCGCTGCGGTCAGCCGCTCAAGACCCTGGTAGCGCAGGATCAACAAGGTCAAAATCGGTCCGCACGCCAAGATCACCGAACTGGAAAATGCCGTAGACCAATGGATGCCGTAAGTGACCAAGCCCACATGAACGGAGTGGCCAAGGAAGCCCAGCCAGGCCATCTGCATCCAGTCCTTGCGGGGCAAAGGCGGTAGCCAATGGCCAAAACGCCAACGCATCAGCAGCAGCGCACACGTGGGCATGATCAGGTACCGCGCCCACAAAAAGCCTCCCGGTGTGATCAGGTCAAACAGGTACTTTTGCAGGGTGAAGTTGCCCCCCCAGATGACCACCAGCACGAGCGCCACCAGCAAGGCACTTCGGTCGTGACGGTGTAAGTGAGTCTGGTCGGGCATACAAGGATTGTGGTGCCAGCGGGCCACATCGCGTGTCTCGCTCGCATCAAGAAGGCCACAGGGTCACCGCGCAGCGCCCCTGGGCTGGGTCATGGCCTGAACCCAGACAGTAAGCACCCGGCCAACAAGTTGTGTTGGCCAGGCGAATACATCACTTCTTGCGTGCAGCAACAGCGGCTTCGGCTTCTTTCACCAAGGCAGGGCCCACCGTGTTTTTCCACTTCTCGTAGACTGGACGGGTGGCTTTGACGAAGGCTTCGCGCTCGTCGGCGGTGAGCGATGTCACCGTCACGCCCATGGCAGCAATGTCCTTGAGCACAGGCTTGTCGGCTTCGACCAGGCCTTTGCGGGCGATGGCGATTTCGGCTTTGCCCGCGTCCACAGCGGCCTGGCGCACGATGGCCTGGTCAGCGGGTGTCCACGATGCCCAAATGTCCTTGTTGACCACAAAGATCAGTGGGTCAGCGACATAACCCCAGGTGGTCACGAATTTCTGGCCCACGGTGTGCATTTTCAGCACGGTGAACAAGAACAGCGGGTTTTCCTGGCCATCCACAGCGCCGCTGGACAGCGCAGGCTGCGCATCGGCCCAGCTCATTTGCGTGGGGTTGGCACCCATGGCGCTGAACATGTCCGAGTAAATGGGCGAGCCCACCACGCGGATTTTCATGCCCTTCAGGTCGGCTGGCGACTTGATGGGGCGCTTGGAGTTGGTGAGTTCACGGAAGCCGTTTTCACCCCAAGCCAAAGGCACCACGCCCGACTTGTCCAGGGTCTGGAAAATCTTCTGGCCCACGCTGCCTTGTGTCAGCGCGTCGATGGCCGCGTAGTCGGGCATCAGGAAAGGCAACGAGAACAGGTTCAGTTCCTTGACCTGAGGTGACCAGTTGATGGTCGAACCCACAGCCATGTCGATCACGCCCTGGCGCAGTGCGCTGAATTCGCGGGTCTGATCACCCTGGATCAGCGACACACCGGGGTACAGCTTGATGTTGATGCGCCCCTGGGTGCGCTCCCTGACCGTGTCGGCCCACATCTTGCCAGCTTGGCCCCAGGGTGTGGGTGGCCCCAACACCAGCGACATGCGGTACTCGGCTTTGTAATCAGCGGCCACAGCCGGTGCGGTGAATGCGCTCAAACCGGCTGCAACGGCCAGCAGGCTGAGCAAATGACGACGAAGTTTCATGGTTGTCTCCTTGTTGAAAAAATGAACATCAATAACCCAAATAACGCGGCAGCCACAGGGCCAGTTCGGGCCACGCAATCACCGCCAGCATGACGAGGAACATCGAAAACAGCATCCAGCCGACCCAACGCACGGTTTCTTCCATGCGCACCCCGGCAATGCGGCAAGACACCATCAGGTTCACAGCCAACGGCGGCGTGAATTGCCCCAGCGCGACTTTGAGTGTGAGGATCACACCAAACCAGACCGGGTCCCATTGGTAGTACTGCACGATGGGCCACAGGAGCGGCACAAAAATCAGGAAGATCGACACACCGTCGAGGAACATGCCGACGGTGATCAACATGAGGATGAGCAGTGCCAGCACGCCGTACTCGCCCAAGCCCGAGTTGACGATGGCCTTCGTCACCGGGTCAATCACGCCCAGCGTGGACAGCGAAAAGGCAAAAATGCCTGCCAGCGACACCACCAGCAAGATCACCGCCGACAACTCGCCCGACTCGCGCAAGATGACAAACAGGTCCCGTACCTTGATCGTGCGGTAAATCACCATGCCCACAAACAGGCCGTAGAACACCGCCACCACCGCCGCCTCGGTCGGCGTGAACCAGCCGGCACGCATGCCGCCCAAAATCAAAACCGGCGCAGCCAAACCCCAAGTGGCCTCCACAAAGCTTTTCCACAACTCGGGGCGCGGCAAGCTCGCCTCCAG
>JBIKSF010000035.1:0-18719 GCA_044348785.1 Limnohabitans sp. | reverse complement strand
AGAAGCGCTGTTTGCCGTGACCATCCCGGAAGAGCGCGGCAGCTTCAAGCGCTTTTTGGAGCTGATCGGAAGCCTGCCCGGTGGCCCGCGCAACGTGACCGAGTTCAATTACCGCATGAGCGATTCGGACAAGGCCCATGTGTTTTTGGGTTTGAGCACACACGGCAAAGGCGAAAGCAACAAAATCACCGCCAAGTTCAACAAGCAGCAGTTCAAGGCGATTGACCTGACGCACGACGAGCTGGCCAAAGAACACATCCGCCACATGGTGGGCGGACACTCGGCGCTGTCGCAAGACGAACGCTTGCTGCGCTTTGAGTTCCCCGAACGGCCCGGCGCACTGCTCAAGTTTTTGAGCCTGATGCGCCCAGGCTGGAACATCAGCCTGTTTCACTACCGCAACCAAGGCGCCGACTACGGGCGGATTTTGGTGGGCCTGCAGGTGCCGCCCAAGGACGACAAAGCCTTTGACAAGTTCCTCACAACGCTGGGGTACCCGTATGCGGAAGAGACGGACAACCCGGCTTATCGGCTGTTTTTACGGGCATAAAAAAACGGCCATCTTTCGATGGCCGTTTTTATTGAAGTGGTTACTCTAAAGCCCTCTAACCACACATTTGATGATGTGTGGAGGAGAACTAGGCTATTACCAAACCTTAGGCACGCACTGGTCAGCTTGCTTCGTTTGGACAGCATGCACGAAGCCGCGTTCACCTGTGTAACCGACTTTACCAACCGATGTATTCGCCAAGAACAATGGATCAGTGGCTTGGTTTGGTCGATCGGAGACCGAATTACCTGAATAAGGGTAAATGGTTTTATTTGGATAATCCCACCAAATTTCACGCATCTCCATCAACTGCCGCCCGCTGACGTCACTCAACTGGACATACACCTGACGTGACTGGATGAAGCCTTTGTAGGCGGAGCAGAAGTTGTAATTTCCATTTTTTTCTCGACTGATCAGGTCGCTGAATCGGAGGACTTGCGCTTTATCGCTGGTTGCAACAAGACGTCCACGGTCAGACACATACTGCTTACGAACTCGTTGATTTGAATAAACGATGCTGTAACTACTGGCATTTGTAGGATCTGCCAATTTAGCTGCAGCCAAGTCTGAATCTTTAGCTGAGCAACTTGTAGAAGTCCATGTTGTTGTTGTATTTGGAATCGCCTTTTTAATCAAAGGAACCGTAACCACCGAACCATTTCTATATTTGTTCAGTGTTGTTTTACCGCAATTAGTAGCTGTATAGACATCTTCAAGACGATAAGAAGTTCCGTTGTTACCTGTGGGAGTACCGCCGTGGTTGTATCGATCAAAATCCTCATAGTTGGCACTCCGCGGAACTACACCATTAACCGTGTCATAGCTAAACAGTGGACTCGCGGTACTTTGATAAGTTCCCCACTGGTCATAACTGCTCATGTATCGGCCCGCATAAAAGCTGCCAAATACAGCACCGTCAGCCAAAGTGGTTTTGTTGCGGCTCCACGAAATGGCCAAATCTTGTCCGACTTCCAACTGAGCCAAATTGGTTCTGGTTTCGTCCGTCACTCCCGGAAAGCCGAAGGTGCTGGGGTTGAAGTTGGCATCGGGCAATGCAAAAGCATCAGCAGGCATGGTGTAGTTGAACGTGAAGGGGTATACCGATTTGGTTACACCGTCGCTGTTTTTCCGATTGACTGCAGTGCCAGCACCAGCTGGCGCCGAAGTGAACTTTGAGGCATCGAGATACAAGGTGACTGTGTACACATCACCTTTTTTAGGCAACACGTAACCACTGTCTCGCTGAACGTCGTAGCGCAAGAGGTCGAACAAAGGATTGCAAGTCGTCGAATCTGGTCTCCAACGATGGACACCACTTGTATTCGGCGGATTGGTCCAGGTCGCTTGATTTCTCTCGGCATAAACGGATGGGTCTATCGCGTAAGCTGAGCAACCAAATGTTCGGCGATCAAACACTTCAACACCAGCTGCCAGACCGTTTCGGTTGACGTCAACACCTGCAGTCAATCCATTAGCAGTAATCTGACCGCTTGTCTGTCGAGCCGTTGGGAATCCGGCACCTGTGACGTGCGCTCCAAAAATCACATCATTTTGCCCTGCAAACCATGGCCTGAGCATGATCGAAACGCCCTGCTCGTATTTGGGGTAGTAGGGGTATTGACCACTCGCGTCTGCCTTGTGGTTAAAGCGTGGCGCCATGTAAAAGAAAAAGTTCTTCTGGTTGCCGTAGGCCCTGACGTTGGTTCCGTCGTCAGCCACCAAAATTTGGCGCATCACCACATCCGTTCCCTTTGTGAACTTGAGCAAGATTCGGTAGACGCGCTGACCGTCGTCTGCCAAAAAGGAGCCAAGCGCAGAAGAAACGACCGAGACCGAAACGCCGGTCAGCTCTGTTGTTTCAAAAGCATCCGACAACCAACCACGCACCCAACGCCAAGACGTCATGCCTTTGTCTTTGAAGTTGGTGTGGAAGATATTGCTTGAGGCGTTTGTGACGCCATCGCACTCACCCGCTGTAGGGCCTGTGGGTTCAACCTCGACATCGCAACCAGCGGCCAACTGAGAAGTGAAGCGCTGAGCAAATGCCTTGGCACGATCTAAATTCAAAGGTGCCACTTTGGCCGTAATTGCACCAGCTGGCGTCGCCACTGTGCGTGAGCTGGCCAAAATTTCAACACGAGGACCGCTACCGAAGTTGGATTCATCCTGATTTCGGTCAGCCAAAATGATTTTGCCGTTTGAAACAGAAACAGACAGTTGGTCCAAAGTGGCATCGTGCTTGCGAGCGTTACCTGTATTGGCGGCACCGGGCGTTGCGTCCAATGGGTCTGAAACAAAATTGGGGTTGGCACTGAAGTCAGCCACGCCGGACAACGCCCTCAAAAGCGTTGTATTGGCTTCAGCCAGTCGTGTGGTTGTTGCCGCTTGCATGGCAGAAGTGCTGCCATAAGCCAAGGCGGGTTGTGCGCCCAATGTCAAGGCTGCATGCGCTTCAGTCAAAGGTGTCACGTTGACCGTGGCAGGACCAGCGCCAGTAACTGGACCTGTCGTCACTGCGTGGAAAACAGCTGGGCCCATATCGCCTGATTCGGTCAACATTTGACCCACAACGCGCACCATGAACGGACCATTCAGTCCACTCAACATGGTGTTGGTCAATGCATATTGGCCATTGGCATCTGTCGTGACGAGCGCTGTGCCTGCTGCTTCATCTTGTCCTGCAGGGACTCTGCCTGCACTGTCAACGATGTAAACCTTGGCGTTTGCAATGGGGGCACCCGTCGCCGCAGTGCCACTCAAGACGGTTGTAGAGGCACTACCGCCACCACCGCCACCGCCACCGCCACCACACGCCACCAGCACCGCAGCCGCAGCGGGCAGCAGTACCAACCTCATTGCTTGCTTCAACATAAACAACCTTTCAGACGAAAAAATTACTGATCAGTTTATTTTGCGCCTGAAAAACATTTTTTAGAAGCTTTTATTTGTCAGTACTAACCCTTAGTTGCCAAAAACAACAAAAACAACTTTTTACGGCTTTTCCGAGGCTGGCAGCTCGAGCGTGACTTGGGCGTTGACAGACTTCAAACGCGCCTGGCGAGCCGTCAGGCTGTCAAGGGTCCAGCCGTCTTGCACGGCTTGTCCCACGCGAAAGGCTTTGGGGGCTTGCCCATCCGTGGCGATCAAGGCGCTGCCTTGACCCGTTGGGCTGGCAATGACGCCCATCAGTTTGAACGGGCTGTTCACTGGCAGCTCTGCGCTGGCCTTTGAGGCGGCGGCATGCCCCAGGGCCTTGGCTGTTTGAGCATGGGTGTCTTGCTTGGTCTGGGTGGCTGCGACGGGCACCAGCGCGACGCCTGCCTGCTGTGTGGGCCACATCAACACCCAAAAAACGACGCTGGCGGCGGCAAGCGCCCAAATCAAGCCGGTCACCCCGGGCATGGCCAAGTTTCGCAAAGGGTTGCGTTCAGTAATGGTGAGCATCGGCAGATTATGATGGACGACATGAAAACAGAATTGATAAACAAACCACGCCAGCAACGCGGCTTCACTTTGATCGAGTTGATGGTGGTGTTGGCCATCATTGGCGTGCTGGCTGCGCTGATCGTGCCAAACGTGCTGGGCCGCGCTGACGATGCGCGCATCACCGCAGCCCGCACCGACGTGGGCAATGTGATGCAAGCGCTCAAGCTCTACAAGCTGGATAACCAGCGTTATCCCACAGGCGCGCAAGGCCTGAACGCCCTGATCCTCAAGCCAACCACCGAGCCTGTGCCTGGCAACTGGAAGCCTTATTTGGACAAGCTGCCCAATGACCCTTGGGGCCGCCCTTATCAATACATGAACCCCGGCATCAAAGGCGAGGTGGATGTGCTGTCCTTTGGCGCTGACGGGCAAGCCGGCGGCGAGGGCAACAATGCCGACATCGGCAGCTGGCAGTAAAGCCCGGCTCGCCCCAGACAGCGGCTTCACTTTGCTGGAGTTGCTGGTGGTGATCGCCTTGATCGCCGTGGCCACCGCAGGCGTCAGCCTCTCCTTGCGCGACAGCGCAGACAGCGCCTTGCAACGCGACGCACAGCGGCTGGCCGCTCTGCTCGAAACCGGTCGCGCTCAGGCCCGCGCCAACGGGATAGCGGTGGTGTGGCGCGCCCAAGACAAAGGCGCTGTGCAAAGTTTTGTGTTCGAGGGCTTGCCGCCACCAGGTTTGCCACAAAACTGGTTGGCCGACACCACCCGCGCCGCACCCGGCGCAGTTTTGACCTTGGGCCCGGAGCCCTTGATCGGGCCGCAGTCAGTGACTTTGTCGAACACCCAAGCCCCCAGTCAAACGCTGTGGGTGGTGACCGATGGGCTTCGGCCTTTTAAGGTGCAAAGCACGGCCGAAAGGTTGGGGCCATGACCGCCCACACCGCGCAGCGCGGCTTCACCCTGATCGAGGTCTTGGTGGCGCTGGGCATCACCGCCGTGGCTCTGATGGCAGGGCTACAGGCCACGGGCGCGCTCAGCCGCAATGCCGAGCGCCAAACGCTGAGCATGCTGGGGCAAATGTGTGCAGAAAACCAGCTCGTGGCCTTGCGCTTGCGCCGGCAACTGCCTGACACGGGCAACAGCACCATCGAGTGCACACAAGCCGGGCGATCCTTGCAAGTGGACGTGTCGGTCCGCCCCACGCCGAACCCCAACTTCCGGCGGGTCGATGCCCGCGTGCTGAGCCAGGGCGAGTACGTGCTGCAACTGTCCACCGTCATGGGGCGTTACTGATGAAGCCCACTGCGCGCGGCTTCACCCTGATCGAGGTGCTGGTGGCCATCAGTGTGATGGCCTTGATGAGCCTGATGGCTTGGCGCGGGCTGGATGGCATGCTGCGCACGCAAAGCAGTTTGCAAAGCCGATCGGACGAAATCCGCACCTTGCAAGCAGGCTTGGCCCAATGGCAGACCGACTTGGACCAACTGGCCGAGTTGAGCGGCACGCCCAGCTGGGACTGGGACGGCCAGGTGCTGCGCCTGACCCGGCGCAGCGCACAAGGACCGGATCTCCGACCTGATCTCTCCAGTGCGCAAAGCGCGTCGGGCATGTTGCCCAGCACACCCAGTGTGCGCGTCGTGGCCTGGACTTGGCGCAATGACCCCGGTCGCCCCGGTGGGGGTGATTGGCAGCGCTGGCAGTCGGGCCCATTGCAACAATTGGGCGATTGGCAAAACGCCTGGGCGCTGGCCCAGCAATGGGGGCAGACGCCTGATGACAACACGCGCACTGGGCAGGTGAACATTCACGCCATGGCTGGCTGGCAGCTGTTTGTGCACCGAGGCGGCAGCTGGGCCAACCCCTTGTCGAGCGCAACCGTCACCCCGGACGGCACCAATGCGCCCAACACGGGCAACACCAACAACCCCGGCACAGCACCCAACAGCAGCCCCAACACCCCGCCTGATGGCGTGCGTCTGGTGCTCAGCTTGCCCCCTGGGCCTGTCGGGCAGGGCGCGCTGACGCTGGACTGGGTACGCCCCACTTTGTCGGGTTCGCCGTCATGACAGGGCATCGTCAGCGCTCAGCCACAACTGCTGCACGCGGCAGCACCCGCTCACGCCAGCACGGCGCAGCTTTGCTGACGGCCATGCTCACGGTGGCACTGGTCACCACGCTGGCCAGTGCCGCGCTTTGGCAACAGTGGCGGCAAGTCGAGATCGAAAGCGCCGAACGTGGGCGCAGTCAGACTGCTTGGATGATGACGGGCGCGCTCGACTGGACACGCCTGATCTTGCGCGAAGACGCCGTTTCTACCCAAAGCACGGGGGCCGACCACTTGGGCGAGCCTTGGGCCTTGCCGGTGCAAGAGTCCAAGCTGTCCACCTTTTTGTCGCAAGACCAGCAGTGGCGCGAAGGCGATGCCGAGGTTTATTTGTCAGGGCGAATCACCGACGCACAGTCGCGCATGAACGTGATGAACCTGATTGACAACAAGCAAATATCGCCCGCCGCGCTGGCGCGTTTTGCGGCCCTGTTCGAGCGGCTGGGCCTGCCACTGGCCGAGCTGCAAAGCCTGGCGCGCCAGCTGAACGCTGCCGTTCAGGCCCAAGGCACCAGCACCGACAGCGCCAAAGTCAACTCCGTGGTTCCACCGGGTACGCCCTTGGTCCCCCAACTCACCGAACAACTGGTTTGGTTGGGCCTGAGCCCGAGCACACTGGCGGCCTTGCAAGCACACATCACCGTCCTGCCTGAGGCCACCCCGGTCAACCTGAACACGGCTTCGGCCGAGGTGTTGTCGGCCAGCGTGCAGGGGCTGGACATGACCGCGGCACGCCAGGCCTTGGCACTGCGCGAGCGCGGTCACTGGACCAGCCTGAGCGCCGCCCAACAAGCGCTGGGCGCGGCAGCTCGCCCGCTCGATGACAAACACCACAGCGTGCAAAGCCGCTACTTTGAGGTGTTGGGCCGCATGCGCATTGACCAGGTGGTGCAGCAAGAGCGTTCACTGGTGCGGCGCGATGGCAACCAAGTCCGCATGGTCTGGCGCATCCAAAGCCCCCAGATGGCCCCCCTACAATGAGCCGTTCATGCGCACCCTGATCATTCAACTGCCCCCCGGCCCACCCGGTCCTGCCCATGCGTATGCCCATGCGCTGGTGCAAGCCGAGTCGGTCAACCCGCCCATGCCACTGCAATGGGCTGCGGCCAGTTTGTTACCCGCAGCCGACCGACAAACCGAAACCGTGGCTTTGCTGCCCGCACACGCCGTGTCGTGGCACCAGGTGGAGTTGCCGCCGGGCCTGCACAAACAAGCGCCCCGCTTGCAAGCGGCCTTGCAAGGTCTGCTCGAAGACCGACTGCTCGACGACCCGGCGCATCTGCACATGGCCTTGCAGCCTGACTGGCAAAACACTGCCCGCCCTTGGGTGGCGGTGTGCGACCGCGTCTGGCTCAGCGCCCACCTGCAGGCCCTGGAACAAGCAGGCCTGCCCGTACACCGCATCGTGCCGGAGTTTCAGCCATCGCTGGCTGCATCGGCGTCCTGCGAAGTCACGGCACTGGGTGACACTGTAAGCGGTTGGCTGTGGGTCAGCCACCCCGAGCGCGGCGTCTGGGGCTTGCCGGTGCACGCCCTGCGCACGCCCGGTGCCGACATCGGCCTGAGCGCACCTGAGCTGGCCAACGCCCAGATGCAAGCTGAGCCAGGCGTGGTGGCCTGGGCCACTGAGGCCTTTGGCCCTGCCGTGCGATTGATAGCCCCTGGCCAACACTGGCTGGCGGCCAGCCGCGCCGCGTGGGATTTGGCGCAGTTTGGTCTGCGCGCCAACAGCCGCACGCGTTACCTGAAAAACGGGCAACGCGCGGTCAGCAACTTTTGGCACGGCACCGCCTGGCGTCCAGCGCGCTGGGGTCTTTGGGTGCTGCTGGCCAGCCAGCTGATCGGCTGGAATGCCTGGGCCTGGAAGACCCGCGCCAACTGGCAAGCGCAGCAAGCGAGTGGGGCCCAAGTGCTGCGCGACACCTTTCCCAACACGCAGGTGGTGGTGGATGCCCCGCTGCAAATGGCCCGCGAGGTCGACCGCTTGCGCGAGGCCTCGGGCCAACTGAGCGCCCAAGACCTCGAAGCCATGCTGGCCGCCCTGGGCGAGGCACTGCCCACCGGGCTGGCAGCGCCCACGCAATGGGCCTACCAACCGGGCGAATTGCGAGTGTCGGGTTTTGCACCCACCGCCGCGCAACAAACCGATTTGCAACAAGCATTGACCGCACGCGGCTATGGCTGGCGTGCCGATGGCAGCGCTTGGGTCATCACAGTCAAGACTGCCCGTGAGGCCAAGCCATGAACAACGCCACCCCCAACGCTACCAGCAAAGATTCTGCCCTTCGCATGGCTTTGAGCCAGGCCTGGGGCCAACGCAGTCCGCGTGAACAGCAGTTGCTGGGTTTGGGCGCGCTGGTGCTGGCGCTGGCCGCCATCTGGAGCGTGGCTTTGGCCCCGGCTTGGCGCACCTGGCAAGAAGCCCCGGCACGGCAAGCCAGCTTGGACGCCCAAAGCCAGCACATGCAGCAACTGCAAGCGCAAGCCAAAACACTGCAAAAGCCCAGCCCGATCACCCGCACCGAAGCCCTGACGTGGTTGGAAAACAACCTGAGCGAACTGGGGCCAGAGGCGCGCATCAGCCTGCAAGGCGAGCGCGCCACCCTGAGCCTGAACGCAGCCCCACCCGAGGCCCTGGCCCGCTGGCTGAGCCAAGCACGCGAACGCGCCCAAGCCATGCCGGTGCAAGCGCAACTGCAGCAAGGCACGGCCTCAAAGGCCTCGGCCGCCAGCACCACTGAACCCGTGCTTTGGCGCGGCTCGCTGGTGTTGCGCCTGCCCTGATTTTCAAACGACCCCAACACCGAATCGAACCCTCACCGTGTCACCCTTGATGTCTGCCCCCACCAGCGCCCTGACGCGTCAACGCCGCCAGGCGCGCGCGCAGGACGGCTTGCGGCCGCGCTGGCGGCATGCGGTGATCGGCGGCGTGCTGGGCCTGGTGTTGGCCATGCTGATTTGGGCCCCTGCGCGTTGGCTGGCCTGGGGCGTGGCGCAAGCCAGCCAAGGCCAGGTGCAGTGGCTGGATGCCCGGGGCACGGTGTGGGCGGGATCTGCCCAACTGCTGCTCAGTGGCGGTGCGGGCAGCCGCGACCCACTGGCCCTGCCGGGTCGCTTGCGCTGGACGCTGACACCTGCATGGACAGGCCTGCGTCTGGGCTGGCAAGCCGATTGCTGCATGGCCCAAGCGGCTCATTTGCAGGTGCGTCTGGGCGCATCCACCCTGAACCTGCAGGTCAGCGATCACCCGTCTCAGTGGCCCGCCGCGTTGCTGACGGGCCTGGGCGCGCCCTGGAACACGCTGCAACCCGAAGGGCAATTGCAGCTGCGCACCGAGGGGCTGCAACTTAACTGGGCCCAAGGGCGTTTGCAAATGCGGGGCCTGATCGACTTGAACCTGCAAAACCTGTCCTCCCGCCTGAGCCCCATCAAGCCGCTGGGGAGTTACAGCATCGCACTGACGGGCACCCCCGAGGGCACGCCCACACCGGGTCTGCAGCTGAACACCATTCAAGGCCCCTTGCGCTTGTCGGGCCAGGGTCAGTGGGTGGGCCAGCGCCTGCGCTTTACCGGCGAAGCCTCGGCCGAAGAGGGCAGCGAAGCCGCCCTGTCCAATTTGCTCAACATCATCGGCCGCCGTCAAGGCGCGCGCAGCCTGCTTTCTCTGGGATGAACCCATGCACACACACTTGCTTTTGAAACCCCTTCGACTCACCGTCATGACCTTGGCTCTGGCGACTCTGGGCGGCAACGCTTGGACTCAAACGGCCAAACCCAAAGAGCCCGTCACCCTCAACTTTGTCAACGCAGAGATCGATGCCGTGGCCAGAACACTGGCCACCTTGTCGGGTGCCAACGTGGTGGTGGACCCGCGTGTCAAAGGCACGATTTCACTGTCCAGCAACCTGCCCGTGCCGCCAGCACAGGCGCTGCGCCTGTTTGCCGCGCAGTTGCGCACACAAGGCTTTGCGCTGGTGGAATCGGCGGGGCTGTACACCGTGGTGCCTGAGGCCGAAGCCAAGCTCCAAAGCAGCAGCGTCTCGGCCGGTGCGCTTGCTGCCAGCAGCGGTCAAATCGTGACGCAAATATTCACCCTGAACCACGAAAACGCCAACAACCTGGTGCCGGTGCTGCGCCCCCTCATCAGTCCCAACAACACCATCAACGTCAACCCCGGCACCAACGCGCTGGTCATCACCGACTACAGTGACAACCTGCAGCGCCTGGCCCGCATCGTGGCCGCGCTGGATATCGCCAACGCCACCGGCGTCGAGGTGATCCGCATGCAACACGGCATTGCCAGCGATGTGGCCCCCATGGTGCAGCGCTTGATTGACTCGGGTGCGGCAGCCGCTGCAGCACCCGCCCAGGGACAAACCGACAGCGCGTTCAAAACCACGGTGTTGGCCGATGTGCGCACCAATTCGCTGATCGTGCGTGCCGCCAATCCGGCGCGCGTGGCGCTGGTGCGCGGGCTGGTGGCCCAGCTTGACCAGCCTAGTGCCAGCGGAGCCAGTGCGGCCAGCGGCAACATCCATGTGGTGTACCTGAAAAATGCCGACGCCACCAAGCTGGCCACAACATTGCGTGCGGCCATGACGGCCCAAGGCAGCAACGCTGTTTCAGGGTCGGTCAGCACACCTCCCGCTGCATCAGGTGTCACGGCGACAAACACCCCGGGGGCCAGCACTGCGCCGGCACAACCCTCCACAGGCGGTCAAATTCAGGCCGACCCTGCAACCAATGCGCTCATCATCACCGCCCCTGAACCGCAATACCGCCAGTTGCGCAGTGTGATCGACAAGCTCGACCAGCGGCGTGCCCAGGTGTTTGTGGAAAGCCTGATCGCCGAAGTCAGCGCCGACAAGGCCGCCGAATTTGGCGTGCAATGGATGAGCGGCACCGGCACCAATGGCGGCACAGTGGGTGTGCTGGGCACCAACTTTGCGGTGGGCGGCACCAACTTGTTCAGCTTGGCTGCAGGTGCGGCCTCTGGCAATTACGCCCCCTCGACCGGCTTTAATCTGGCCATTGGGCAGCAACGCAACGGTGCACTGGCACTGGGCGCACTGGCCCGGTTTCTGCAAACCAATGGCGATGCCAACGTGCTGTCCACGCCCAACTTGCTCACGTTGGACAACGAAGAGGCCAAGATCGTGATCGGTCAGAACGTGCCTTTTGTCACCGGTCAATACACCGCCAACAACAGCAACGCTGGCGCGGTCAACCCGTTTCAGACCATCGAGCGCAAAGATGTGGGCCTGACCCTGCGGGTGAAACCCCAGATCAGCGAAAACGGCACCGTCAAGATGCAGATTTTTCAGGAAGTCAGCAGCATTGACAGCAAAAGCTCTTCCACGGCGGGCCTGATCACCAACAAGCGCTCGATCGAGTCCAGTGTGCTGGTGGATGATGGCTCCATCGTGGTGCTGGGCGGCTTGCTGCAAGACGACACCACCAACAGCCAGGAAAAAGTGCCGGGTTTGGGTGACATTCCGATTTTTGGCAACCTGTTCAAAGCCGAAACCCGCAGCCGCAAGAAAACCAACCTGATGGTGTTCCTGCGCCCGGTGGTGGTGCGCGATGGTGCCGCCACTGAAGCGCTGTCGCTGGGACGCTATGAACAAATGCGCTTGAACCAACAAGGCTTCCAGCCCACACCGACCGGCGCCTTGCCGGTGCAAGGTTCTGCGGTGTTGCCGCCTGCACCGCCGACTTCGGCTGCCCCCGCAAGCGATGGCGCGGCTGCAAAACAAAAGCCCTGAAGCCTTTTGCCATGCGCTACCCCCTGCCCTACACCTTTGCCCGCACGAACCGGCTGCTGCTGGAGGACGACGGCCAACAGCTCAGCTTGAGCGTATGCGACGAAACCGACCGCTCAGCCCTGTCGGAAGTCACGCGCAAATTTGCCAGCCAAGGCCTGCAGTTGCTGCACAGCACAGCGTCTGAGTTAAGCCAACGCATTGGCCAAGCTTATTCGGGTGGCCAAGCGCACGGGACGTCGACTGCTGCCGATGTGGTCAGCGAAGTCGAATCCGAAGCCGATCTGTCGCGCATGATGCAAGAACTGCCAGCGGTAGAAGACCTGCTGGAGGCCAGCGACGATGCGCCCATCATCCGCATGCTGAACGCCCTGCTGACGCAGGCCGCACGCGACGGCGCCAGCGACATCCACATCGAGCCGTATGAACGCCATTCGAGTGTGCGTTTTCGCATCGACGGCACCTTGCGCGAAGTCGTGCAGCCCAATCGGGCGCTTCATGCGGCATTGATCTCGCGCCTGAAAATCATGGCCGAACTCGACATCGCAGAAAAACGCCTGCCGCAAGACGGCCGCATCAGCCTGCGCTTGGGCAGCCGTGCGGTGGATGTGCGCGTGTCCACATTGCCCAGCGCACATGGCGAGCGCGCCGTGCTGCGCCTGCTGGACAAAAGCCAGGCCCGCCTGACGCTCGAAGCCGTGGGCATGCAAGGCCGCGTGCTGCAGCAGGTGGACCAGTTGATCCAGCAGCCGCATGGCATCTTGT
This sequence comes from Limnohabitans sp., assembly GCA_044348785.1. Lineage (GTDB taxonomy): Bacteria > Pseudomonadota > Gammaproteobacteria > Burkholderiales > Burkholderiaceae_C > Limnohabitans_A. The sequence continues at coordinate 6,109 of JBIKSF010000035.1, read as the reverse complement.
TGGTCACCGGCCCCACCGGCTCGGGCAAAACCACCAGCCTGTATGCCGCGCTGCAGCGGCTGGACGCCACGCGCAACAACATCATGACGGTGGAAGACCCCATCGAATACGAGTTGCCCGGCGTGGGCCAGACCCAGGTGAACGCCAAGATCGACCTGACCTTTGCCAAGGCCTTGCGCGCCATCTTGCGGCAAGACCCAGACGTGATCATGATTGGCGAGATCCGCGACTTCGAAACCGCGCAGATCGCCATTCAAGCGTCCCTGACAGGCCACTTGGTGTTGGCCACGCTGCACACCAACGACGCGGCCAGCGCCGTCAATCGCCTGATCGACATGGGTGTGGAGCCGTTTTTGCTCAGCTCCTCGCTGCTCGGCGTGCTGGCCCAGCGCTTGGTGCGCAAGCGCTGCACTGATTGCCATGGCGCTGGCTGTGCCGTCTGTGGCCAAACCGGCTACGCCGGGCGCACCGGCATTTTTGAGCTGCTGGTGGCCAACGACGAGATTCGCGCCCAAATTCACCACCGCGCCGCCGAAGCTGACCTGCGCGCCACGGCGCTGGCCCAGGGCATGGTGCTGATGTGTGACGACGGCCAGCGTCTGGTGGATGCGGGCATCACCAGCGCAGAAGAACTGCTGCGCGTGACGCGCGACTGATCCGCACCACCGAGCGACCAAGCCCCCACCGAACATGCCCGCCTACCGTTTTGAAGCCCTGCAAGCCGATGGCAAGCCCCGCAAGGGCGTGATCGAGGCCGACAGCCTGAAAACCGCCCGCAGCCAGTTGCGCGCCCAGGCCTTGGTGCCCCTGCTGGTAGAAGCCATCGCATCAGGCTCGGCCGCAGCCACCAGCACCTTGCCGTGGTGGCAGCGACCGATTGGGGGCACACGGGCCTTCAACGCCAGCCAACGCACGGTCTGGACCCGGCAATTGGCAGGCTTGGTGGGCAGCGGTCTGCCGATTGAACGGGCCTTATCGGCCCTGGCCGATGAGGCCGACGACGAACGCCAAGGTCAGTTGATGGCCGCTATCCGCGCCGAAGTCAACTCGGGCAGCACTTTGGGCCGCGCTCTGGCGCAGCACCCGCAAGAGTTCCCCGCCATTGACCTGGCCGTGATCGCAGCAGGTGAACAAAGCGGGCACTTGGCCGATGTGTTGAACCAGCTGGCCAACGATCTGGAAGACCAACAAACCTTGCGCGCCAAACTGCTGTCGGCCTCGCTCTACCCCGCCATCGTCAGCCTGGTGGCGCTGGCGATTGTGATTTTTCTAGTCACTTCGGTGGTGCCCCAAGTGGCTGGGGTGTTTGCCGGTACCAAGCAACAACTGCCGGGCCTCACGGTGGCCATGCTGGCCATCAGCGCCTTCGTTCGCACTTGGGGCTGGCTGCTGCTGCTGCTGCTGATTTCGGGTGCTTGGGTGTTGCGATTGGCTTTGCGTCAAACTGCCTTTCGCCTGCGCTTTGACGCCGCTTGGCTGCGGCTGCCCGTGATTGGGCGGCTGGCCCGGGGCTACAACAGCGCCCGCTTTGCCTCCACGCTGGCCATGCTCACAGCTGCGGGTGTACCCATCCTCAAAGCGCTGCAATCTGCTGCAGATACCTTGTCTAACCAAGCCTTGCGCGCCGACGCGCTGGAAGCCCTGGTGCGCGTGCGCGAAGGTGCCCCGCTGGGCACTGCATTGGCGCAAAACGCCCGCTTTCCCGGTCTGCTGTCCATGTTTGCGCGCTTGGGTGAACAAACCGGACAACTGCCCGTCATGCTGCAGCGGGCAGCGCAGCAGCTGTCCACAGAAGTGCAACGCCGCGCCATGGCCCTGGCCACCGTGCTCGAACCCCTGCTCATCGTGGCCATGGGCGGCATGGTGATGTTGATCGTGCTGGCGGTGCTGATGCCGATCATGCAGCTGAACCAGTGGGTGAAATGAGTTCTCCACCTGATCAGCTTATTCTGCACAAAGCGGCATGATTCGAACATTTATGGAAGGAGTCTGCGATGCCCGCATCTCTTGAAGGTCAGTTGGTGGTCGCCATCTCATCTCGCGCCTTGTTCGACTTCGAAGAAGAAAACCGCCTGTTCGAGCAGGGGGACGACCGGGCCTACATGCAGTTGCAGCTGGGCCGTCTGGAAGAGCCAGCCAAGCCGGGGGTGGCGTTTTCGCTGGTGCGCAAGCTGCTGGCGTTCAACACCGCTGAGGCCCAACGGGTCGAGGTGGTCATCCTCTCGCGCAACGATCCGGTCTCGGGCATGCGGGTGTTCCGCTCGGCGCAGCATTACGGCTTGCCCATTCAGCGCGGCAGCTTCACGCGCGGGCAGCCGCCGTGGCGCTACCTCAAGCCGCTGAACGCCAACCTGTTTTTGTCGGCGCATTTGTCAGACGTGCGGGCCGCCCTCGATGCCGGGGTGCCAGCTGCGCAGGTTTACCCGCACTCGGCGCTGGCCTCCGAAGCCCATCCAAACGAGGTGCGCATTGCCTTCGACGGTGATGCGGTGCTGTTTTCAGACGAGGCCGAGCGGGTGTTTCAGTCGCAGGGTTTGTCGGCCTTTCAGGCGCATGAGCGGGATAAGGCAGGCCAACCTTTGCTGGCTGGCCCTTTCAAGCCTTTGCTCGAAGCCTTGCACCGGCTGCAACAAGCTGGCACGCCATCCATGCGCATTCGCACAGCGCTGGTGACAGCGCGCAGCGCCCCAGCGCACGAGCGCGCCATCCGCACGTTGATGGACTGGAACATCGAAGTGGATGAAGCCATGTTTTTGGGCGGCTTGCCCAAGGGGGAATTTTTGCGCGAGTTCGAGCCGGACTTTTTCTTTGACGACCAAACCGGTCACATCGAATCGGCCGCGCGGCATGTGCCTTCAGGGCATGTGGCTTCAGGTGTGTCGAACCCGGACTGAGCCATCACTTCTTATCCACAAACGGCGCCACCAGTTTCGCGTCAATCCTGTAACTGGACACCCCCATGTGCGAATCGGTTTTGGTCGCACTCAGAGGACCGGTGACCCACAAGGTGTCCATCAGGCGAAAGCGCTTGCTGGGCTTGTCCAGCACCACATGCACGATCTGGTTGGCGGGGGGTGGCGGCGAATGCACGCAGGCGCCGAAGTACGGCACCAACAAAAATTCCTTGGTGCCTTCTGGCAAGTCCTCCAGCGGCACCATATAGCCCGGCAAGCGCACGCTCTGCCCCAGGATCAGCGGGTTGATGGGTGCGTTGTCCCACATCTTGCGCATTTTTTTAAGCGCTTCATCGGCCTTGGGGTCGTTGTCCTTGAGCGTGTCCAGGTTCAGCGCCTTGAGGTCTTTGTAGGGATCCCAACCCGCCGGAATCAACTGCTCCCAGCCGATGGTGCGTGTGGGGCCGGGCACACCGGCACCGGGCGGTGGGGTCTCGGCCGACAAGGCCGGCTGAACCTGGGGCACGGTGTCGCGCACCGTGTCGCGCACGCTTTGCGCCTGCGCACCCCAGACCCACAACGCAGGCAGCAGCACGCCCACCGACCAACACCTTGCAACTTGTTTCATCCCACACTTCCATTCTCGTTGTCGTATCAGCCTATTGATCCGGTCCGATAAAGTTGAAACATCCATGATATTTCTGTCATCCCGGGCGAAGACCCGGGATCCAGTGCGCACCACAGCCCTTTGCAAACACCCGCAGCATGCACTGGATCCCGGCTCAAGGCCGGGATGACAGAAGAAACAAGACCGGGCTGACAGAAGCCAGCTCACACCTCAGACGCGCGGCGACAAGCCATCGGCCAAGGACAAACGGTAGGCCCTCCAAGCAGGCCCCAGACTGGCCAGCAAGCCAGCCAACAAGACCGCGCCCGCCAGCGCCAGCTGCGTGGGCAAAGGCGCAGCCAGTTGCAAACGAATGCCCAGCGACTGCTGCAGCCAGGGTGTGGCCAGTGCCATGCCCGCGTGGGCCAAGAGCACACCCAACACGACCCCGGCGCAGGTGACCCACACCCCTTCGAGCATGAGCAGACCCAGCACATGGCGCGGCGCAGCCCCCACGGCGCGCAGCACGGCCAGCTCGCGGCGGCGCTCATTCAGGCCCGCCAGCACCACCGCCACGAGCGAGACCACACTCACCAAAGCCACCAGGGCCGAGACCGCCAACAAGGCGTTTTCACCCAGGCCGAGCACGGTCCACAGCTCACCCAGCGCCACACCGGGCATGACGCCCATCAGCGCTTCTTCTTCGTAAAAATTCACAAAGCGCTGCACATTAAACACCGCCGCCCGGCTTTTCAGGCCCACCAGGGCGGCCGTGACTTCTTCGGGCTCTAGGTTGAATTTACGCGCCTGATCGGCCGGGATCTGCCCGGCCGGCATAGGCGTGCCAGCCACCCAGCCGAGGTGAATGGCTTCGAGGGCCTTGAGGCTCACTTGCACCGAGCGGTCCACTGGGGTGCCCGTGGGCGCCAGAATGCCGACCACCTTGAAGGGCTTGTCGGCGTGTTCGTCTGCCGCCTCACCGACGTGGTCATGACCATGGTCGTGCATGCCGTGGCCCAGCGTGATGCTTTGGCCCAGGCCATAGCCCAACTTGCGCGCCACTTCGGCCCCGATCACCGCCTCGTACAAACCATCCAGCGTGTCGGCAAACGCTGCGCCTTGCTGCAAAACCAGCGGCTGTTTGTCGCCATAGGCAAAGTGCTGAAAAAAACCGGGCGTGGTGCCCAGCACCGGAAAGCCCCGGTGCGAGTCGCCCAAACTCAAGGGCACCACCCAGGACACCGAGCGGTGCTGGGACAACTTGTTCACGCTGTCCATGCTCATGCTTTGCGGCACGCTGCCGATGTGGAACACCGAAAACAGCATCAGCTGCACCGGGCTGCTGCGCGCACCCACAATCAAATCGACCCCGCTGACCGATTGCGCAAAGCTGGTGCGAATGTCGTGGCGCAAACGCTCCAAAGTCCAGAGCAAAGCGGTGGCCAGCGCCAGCGACACCACCACCCAGACCAAGGTGCTGCGCCGGTTCCAGGCACTGCTGCGGGCCATACTCCAAAGGCTGTTCATGCGCTCACCCCCGCTTGCTGCAGGGCGGGCAAGGACCACTGCACATCAAAGCGCACCGCCTGCTGCTCGTCGTGGCTCACGCACACCAAGGTGCTGCCCGCGTCGCGCGTGGCCTGCAGCAACAAGTCCATGAAATCTTGGCGCAAGGCGGCGTCAAGCGCCGAAGTGGGCTCGTCGGCCAGGATCAATTCGGGCTGCCCCATCAAGGCGCGGGCAGCGGCCACGCGCTGCTGCTGGCCCACAGACAAGGCGTCGGCGCGGCGGTTCCACAGCGCCTCGGGCAAAGCCATGCGTTGCAACCAGCTTTGGGCAGTAGCCTCGGGGCCTCCAGCGGCCTGGCAGCGGTCGCGGCGCAGCTTGGAAAAGCGACACGGCAAGGTCACGTTGTCCAGCACGCTCAGGTAGGGCAGCAAGTTGAACTGCTGAAACATCACGCCCACATGGTCGGCCCGAAAGGCGTCGCGCTGGCCAGCCTTCAAAGCGGCCCAGTCTTGCCCGAGCAATGACACGCGCCCTTGGCGGGGAGACAAGACACCCGACAACAAACCCAGCAAAGTGCTTTTCCCACAGCCGCTGGGGCCATGCAGAAAAACAGTCTGGCCACGGTCCACATTCATGCGGCCCAGCACCAGCGTGTCAGGCCCGCCCCGGGTCCAGGCAAAGCGCAATGGCTCGATGTCGATCACTCAGAACTCCCTGTTGAGCCGGGCAATATACCCGCCTTGGGCACTCAGGGGAGCTTTCTCCGGCTTTCCCTGCGGGCAATCCAGACGGTGGCACCCAGGATGACAAGAGCCCCAGCCCAAGTCCATTGGCTGGGCACGTCGCCAAACACCAGCCAGCCCAGAATCGAGGCCCACACCAGATCCAGAAAACGCAGCGACTGGGTGGCCGAGATGTCGGCCAGCGCGAAGGCCCGCGTCAGGCAATAGTGGGCCAGCGTGCCCAACACGCCCGTGGCGGCAAAGCCGATCCACTGCATCAAGGTGGGCGCTTGCCAGTTGGGCAGCGCCATCGGCAAGCTCAAGACCGTGACCGTCAGGGCTTGCCACAGCACAATCACGCCCGCTTTTTCGTAGCG
>JBIKSF010000033.1:0-19078 GCA_044348785.1 Limnohabitans sp. | reverse complement strand
TACTCAAAGACAAGTTCCCGAATCTCCAGGTGTTCGCGGTAGAGCCTGCTGCTTCGCCAGTGATCTCGGGTGGCGCTCCTGCACCCCACCCCATTCAAGGCATTGGCGCAGGCTTTGTTCCCAAAAATCTGGACACAGGCCTGCTCGACGGCGTGATCCAGGTCGAGGCCGAAGCCGCCCGGGAATATGCTCGCCGCTCGGCCCGCGAAGAAGGCATGCTGGTCGGCATTTCATCGGGCGCCACGCTGGCGGCCATTGCGCAAAAACTGCCCGACTTGCCTGCCGGAGCCACGGTGCTGGGCTTCAACTACGACACGGGCGAGCGTTATTTGTCGGTCGACGGCTTCTTGCCTCAAGGATAATCACCGCTTCTTGCTTGATAACCACAAGCCACAGAGGTTGCCATGATCCGAATTTCAGAACTCAAACTCCCTTTGTCGGCCTTGCCGGTCGACGTGCGCCGCGCCGCCGATGCGCCGTCTGAGACCGACGAGGACCGGCTGCCCACGCCGCACCCCATTGATGCGCTGCGCCAACTCGCAGCCCAGGCCTTGGGCATCAGCACCGCCGACATCACCACACTCAACGTCTTCAAACGCAGCTTTGACGCCCGCAAGGCCGACTTGCTGGCGGTCTACATCGTGGATTTGTCGCTGGCCGATGCACAGACTGAAGCCGCCTTGCTGCACCAATTCGAAAAAAATCCCCACATTCAAGCCACACCCGACATGACTTGGTACCCGCCCTGCCAAGCCCCAGCCCGTTTTGGCGCAGTGCAAGGCGAGCGGCCGGTGGTGGTGGGCTTTGGGCCTTGCGGCATGTTTGCCGCCCTGGCGTTGGCGCAAATGGGCTTTCGGCCCATCGTGCTGGAGCGCGGCAAGCCCGTGCGCGAACGCACCAAAGACACCTGGGGCCTGTGGCGCAAAAAGGTGCTCAACCCCGAGAGCAATGTGCAGTTTGGCGAAGGCGGCGCAGGCACATTCAGTGACGGCAAGCTCTACAGCCAAATCAAGGACCCGCGCCACCTGGGCCGCAAGGTCATGGACGAGTTCGTCAAGGCCGGTGCGCCCGCCGACATCCTGTACGCCGCGCACCCGCACATCGGCACCTTCAAGCTGGTCAAGGTGGTCGAGCACATCCGCGAACAAATCATCGCGCTGGGCGGTGAGATCCGCTTTGAGCAGCGCGTGAGCGATGTATTGCTCGCGCCCACCGCAGATGGCCAGCAACTCACCGGCTTGCAGGTACAAGACCTGCGCACGGGCGAACACCACACCCTGCACACGCAGCACGCCGTCATGGCCCTGGGCCACAGTTCGCGCGACACCTTTGTCATGCTGCACCGCCGTGGCGTGGCCATGCAAGCCAAAGCGTTTTCGATTGGCGTGCGCATCGAGCACCCACAAAGCGTGATCGACCAAGCCCGTTGGGGCCGCCATGCGGGCCACCCGCTGCTGGGTGCAGCCGATTACAAGCTGGTGCACCACGCGCAAAACGGCCGAGCGGTTTACAGCTTTTGCATGTGCCCCGGCGGGACGGTGGTGGCCGCCACCAGCGAGCCGGGCCGTGTGGTCACCAACGGCATGAGCCAGTACTCGCGCAACGAGCGCAATGCCAACGCCGGCATGGTGGTGGCCATCGACCCGCCCGATTACCCGCTGGACACCGCCGCTTGGCAAGCCGCGTTTGGTGAATCAGATGGCGCGCAGTTGGCGCAAGAAGCGCACGCCTTGGCCGCGCATCAACCGCCCCAAGCGCATCCGCTGGCAGGCATCGTGCTGCAACGCCAACTGGAAACACGGGCCTTTGAAGTGGGCGGCAGCAACTACGAAGCCCCAGGCCAACTGGTGGGTGACTTTTTGGCGCAGCGCCCCTCCACCACCTGGGGCAGTGTGTTGCCGTCTTACAAACCCGGCGTCAACTTGGTCGACCTGGCCGATGTGCTGCCCGACTACGCGGTCGAGGCCATGCGCGAAGCGCTGCCGGTGTTTGGCCGCAAGATCAAAGGCTACGACATGGCGGATGCGGTCATGACCGGGGTGGAAACGCGCACCTCGTCGCCCCTGCGCATCCCGCGCGGCGGCGACCACCAAAGCACCAACACCCACGGCCTGTACCCGGCAGGCGAAGGTGCCAGTTATGCGGGCGGCATTTTGTCGGCAGGCGTGGATGGCATCAAGGTGGCAGAGTCTTTGGCACGGCACATCACGGCCGGACTCAACCCGGCTTGATCGACCTCAACTCAAAGCGGTGCGAAATTCGGGTGGGCCATGCTGGCGTGACACGGGCAGGCCTGGTCCAAGAGCTGCACAGGGTTGGTGGTGCGCAAGCACCCATCTTTAACGGCGTAGCCGTGGTCTTTGATGGCCTGCGCATCCACAGCGCCTGATGAGCTGAGCCAATCCTGCATAGCACACGGCAGGCTCTTCAAATTCAACAACAGCTCAGGCTTGGGAGACTGCGCCAAGCCATGCAGCAACCAACTGGCCAAGCGTTGCGAGGGGCTGTGGTGCTGCGAACAAAATGACCACTGTGCCATTTGACCGATGAGGCTTTGCGCGGCCGATGTGGTGTGCCAAAGCCATGACGCAAAACGCGAAGGGTTTTGGCGCACCAAGGTCCAGTCCAGCCGATAAACATACCCCGGCGATACCACGTGCACCTGCACAGGTGCACTCTGAGCCGAAGGCAGCAGAACACAGCCGCGGTGCCCCACCAACGCCACTGCTGCCTGCATCGAATGCGTCGGCACCCAACTGATCAGGGCATCCACCGGGAAATACACCCATTCACCTTGTTCCTCTTGCAAGAGGCCTGACGGCAAATTCAAGCGCGTCACTTGTACATCATCGCCCCAGGCGCCATCACTCAGCATCGTGGCCAGCAAGGCGTTTTCAATTTTTTCCATGAACACGGGATTTGCTCCGAAGGCCCTGCTGGGGATTCTTGAATTTTATGTTCTTTAAAGAACATACGAACTCCTCACGAACTGTTCAACTCCATCTGGCCACGACATATACTTTTCCGACATCAAAAAATCACACCTTTCGCTGGCCTTTTTTTCATTCAGAGACGCCGTTCTACCACCATGCCATCGGGTACCTTTCAGTGACGCTCTCGACCAACGGACTCATCTTTCAGCTGGCCAAGGAAGATCAGAAACAGTTGCAGAGCATCTGTCAGCCGGTCGCGCTCAAGGCGGGTCAGGCATTGGGGCATTCAAGCCTGCATGACAGCCCGAAAGTCTATTTTTTGACCGGTGCTTCTGTCGCTCTGTTGGTGAAAAGTCCCGAGCAACACACGCTGGCTGTCGGCCTGGTTGGACAAGAAGGTGCGGTTGGTTTGGGTGCCTTGCTGAGTTCAGCGTTTGGCCCTTTGCATTACCGTGTTCAGACCGGGGGCCATGCGTGGTGCGCCAACAGCCCAGAACTGGCCTTGCTGCTGCACCAAAGGCCCGGCATGCTTTGGACGGTTTCGCAATACTTGTGGCAACTGGCCGAACATGTCGCCACGATGTCGGGCTCTATCCAATTCGACGCCATCGACACCCGACTGGCCCATTGGCTGGTGTTGTCAAGTGAGCGCGCGCAAAGCACTCGCTTGCCATTGACCCACGAGCACCTGGCCCAAATGCTCGGCGTTCGCCGGGTCAGCATCACGCTGGCAGCAGGCGCACTCAAAGAGCGGGGCTTGATCGATTACCAAAGAGGCGTTGTCAACGTCCTGAATCTGGCGGGGTTGCGAGAGGTCGCGCGGCCGCAACAAAAGCCACCTGTCACGCTGGATGCGTGAATCGCGGTTGAAATAAATTCCCCAATTAGGTATTTGTCGGTTCGGCAACGCACACAAAAAGGGCTAAACAGACACCATCTGGTTGCGTATGGCGTAGCGCGTCAGATCAGCGACCTTGTGCAGACCAATTTTGCGCATGATGTTGCGTCGGTGCACCTCGACCGTGCTGGGTGCAATTTGCAGATTGCGGGCAATTTCCTTGGAAGAATACCCATCGGCAATCAGGCGCAACACCTGCTCTTCACGCCCACCCAAGTGACCCTTCACGACGATGTCACCCGAGCGGGCTTTGCGCACACTTTCCATCATTTCTGACGCCGCTGCTTGGCACAAATACACACGGCCTGCCGCGGCCGCACGAATCGCCAACATCAGTTCGTCCATGCTGCTGGTGGTGGAGACATAGGCTTTGGCACCCGCATCCAAAATTTCGATGATCGAGTGGCGATCCGAATCGCTGGAAAAAGCAACCATCGTTTTGGACGGCTTGTGCTGAGCGATTTTTTGCATCAACTGAAGGCCCTGCGCGTCATTGGCCTGCATGCCGATCAGCACCACATCGGGGTCCACCTCGTCACACATGGCAGGGGTCTGCTCGCTGTTGTCTGACAAACCCACCACATTCATGTCATGGTGCGTGCGCAATACGGCAGCAATGGCTTCAGACACGAAAGTGTGTTTGGAAGAAAGCAAAACTCGAATGGACATATCAACATCTCCAGATGAGGGCGACTAGGCCCTGCAGTGACCAAGACTAACCATGCATTCATGGCGACCCACAGATACAACACGGCTTTGCAGCACATTGTTGAGACAGTCTAGGCGTGGCTTTTCCTGATGACTGTGCGATATGGCACAAATGAAGGTGAATGAAGCCAATTTTTCACCGGATCACTGAAACAAATCTCCTCCCTTTGAAACCAAAAGATTGCTCGCAGATGCTGGTGTGGCGTTGATTTTTTCATGAATGCTCAACACCTCCTTTAAATGTTCATGCGCATTGAATGCATGGTGCATGGACAGCTTGGCATGGTGAAGCGCCGCCCTCAAAGCGCCAGCCTCATGGTGTCTGCCCGCTTCCTTGTTGCGCTGGTAAGCATGGAGCAGCTCTTCGGCTGCGCTCTGATAATGCTCCCCGATATGCTGTGCATACGCATTTTCAATGAGCTGATTTTCATGTGCCATATCTATTCCTTGTTCGACCAGTTCAAGCCATGCGTGCCATCAAACCAAGCCATGCTCTTGCATGTAACGTTGCAATGACATGCGCCCGGGACAATTGAGCTTTTGGTAAATGTGGTGCAAATGCAATTTGGCCGTGCCCTCACTGATGAACAGCTTGTTAGCGATCTTTTTATTGGGCCACCCCTCGGTGACCATGCGTGCTACCGTCAATTCACGGGGTGTCAACAGGTGCGAAGCTTGGGCATTTTTCTTTTTTTGCTCCAGCAAAAGCGACATGGTTTTGACAGACAGGTCCCGGTCCAGCCACTTGGCCCCTTCATGAACTGACTTGATGCAGCGGGTCAGCACATGCTGGGGTTTTTCTTTGGATACCAGTCCCGGAACATCCAGGTCCAGTGCTCGCATGACCTCTCCGATGGGTGCGCCCGTGAACACCACAGGCCGTGTTGGCAAGTTCTGCACTTTGATCTCTTCGAGCAAGGCCAGTCCATTTCTGTGCGACAAAGACAAGTCCATCACCAAAATGTGTGGCCGATACTTTTGCACAGCATGCAAGGCCTCATCCCCGTTCCTCACACACGACTTGACAGAAAAATCAGACGAGCCTTGAAAGACATGGGTCAGGCCTTCCAGCATCACGGGATACGGATCGGCGAGCACAAGATCAATGCACATGAATAAAGCCCTGTTCCTTTTTAAGATCCTCAGCCCATGACGATCGACTCACTTCATGAACGGATCCTTGCAGCCAGAATAGGACGCAGCAGCTGGGCGCGGGATCCTCTGAATTGGTGAGCGGCGCTACATTCAAACCAGTAAGTGCATGAAAACAGGTACCTCAGCTGGCTCATTTCGATTGAAAATGGAAGGTCTGGCCCTTGACCCGCAGCTTCAGCGCTCCACAGTGTGTTTGAGGTGTCGCAAAGGGTTCGACTTGAGGGGCGGCTTGCTGCCCAAGTGTTCACACGCGTGCCGAAAGCGCTGCAATGTCTTTTGCGCACGGCCCAACACACTGTCGGCCTCATAGCCCCCGACACCCAGACTTCCAAACTTCATCCCAGCCAAAAGGGCCATGCCTTCACCCGCCGTGTCTGCCACATGAATGTGGAACCGGCCCTCGGCCACAGCCATCACCACACGCTCATCCAGCATCAAATGCCGCCGGTTTCTGTGCGGCATCAGAACCCCTTGATGACCATCCAGTCCCAAGTTTTCACAACTTCGAAAAAAGCCTTCGATTTTTTCGTTGATGCCGCCGACAGGCAACAACTCACCGTGCTGGTTGAGCGCCCCCGTCACAGCCATCCCTTGGCGCAACGGCACCCCCGACAAGCTCGACAACAAGGCGTAGAACTCGGCACACGATGCCGAATCGCCTTCGACTCCGCTGTACTCCTGCTCAAACACCACCGCCGCATTCATGGCCAAAGGGGCCAAATGGGCAAACAGCGCCGACAAATAGCTGTGCAGGATCAGCACCCCTTTGTCGTGAATGGGACCTGACAACTCCACCTCACGCTCAATGTTGAGCAAGCCTTCCTCCCCGGCATAGGTGCAGGCGGTCACCCGTACCGGAAAGCCGAATCGGTAATCCCCCAAGTCCATCACCGTCAACCCGTTCACCTGCGCGAGCTGCTCGCCGCTAACCTGCAACAAGCGCTCGCCATCCACAATGGTTTCCTGCAATCGTTGCTCCGGGTAATCGTGTCGGTGCAGCCGAGCGCGTTTGGCCTGTTGCACATCGGCCCGCTCCACCCTGACTCGGCCTTGTTGGCGTGCCACCGCTGCGCTTTCCACGACCAAAGCTTCCACATGGGCGAAGATGGCACTTTGACGGTGCTGGTCATCGGCCTCGCGGTGTGTCTCCTCGATCAAATCAGCCACGGCAGACGCCGAAAAATGCGGCAACGCCCGCCGCTGGCAGGTGTGTCCCACAAAGATGGCCGTGGCTTCGGCTGACTCAGGCGTGGCCGTAAAGCTTTCCGCAAAATCCACCTTGCACCGAAAACGACGTGCAAATTCAGGATCTGCTTCCTGCACCGCGTAGTACTCGTCAACAGACGCCACCAGAACCAACTTCACATCCACCGCCACCGCTTCGGGCTCCAGTGACTCTGCGGCCATGGGGGCGTGTGCCATGCCCGGCTCCTCAATCTGCACACAACCATTGCGCATGAAGCGGCGCAACTTCTCCCAGACATGCGGATCGGCCAGCAAATCCCGCAAGTGCAGCATCAAAAAACCCCCATGCGCCTTGAGCAAACTGCCTGCGCGGATGCGTGAAAAATCGGTCACCAACTCACCGTTGTCGGTGGCGTATTCGATGCAGCCAAAAAGCATCCTGAACAAAGGGTTGTCCTCGACCAACACAGGTGCTCCTTGCAGGGCATGGTTGTCCACCACCACGTTGACACGAAACCAACTCAGCACCGACGCCAAAGCTTCGAGCCGCACGTCCTCTTCCTCGCCGGGCTCGAACAGTTCCACATTCTCTAGAACCGACTGCTGAACTTGCTCCAGAAATACGCTGAGCTTGACCATGTCCGTCATGGGCTGACTGTGCGCATGGCGGATCGCCTGCATTTCGTGCTCCAGCATGGGCTTGAGGGTCTGCCTGCGCAAGGCAGCCAGGCCCTCATTCCTCACCCGTTCCATGGCTCGGATCTTTTCAAGGTAACGGCTGATCTCCCCCCGCAACGCCTCTTCGTTGTCGTCGATCTCGGCACGTTGTGCCGGGCTCAAGGTCAAGGCCTTGCCTGCGGTCACGGGTTCACCTTGGGCATCTTTCAAGGTGAACACCATGTGCCCCTCATCCCGCATCAGCGCAAAGTGATGGGCCTCGGCATACGCATTCAACGCCAGGTAGCCGCGATCCTCTTCGCTTTTGTAGCTCGCTTCTATGCGTTTGCTTTCGGCCTTGTAGTCGTCTTGAGCCAACCGTTTGGGCACCTCGGTTTGCAGCCGCTTGGCCAGCTCCAGCATGGTCTGGCGAAGCACGCGACCCTGCCCCGCTTTCAGCCGCAAAGCCCTGGGGCGACCAGGTTCGTCAAAATTGTGCAGGTAACACAGGTCCGGTGGAACCGGGCGGTGTTCGGCCTGAGCTTGCATCAGTTGGCGCAACAGTGTGCTGCGCCCGCTGCCCACCTCCCCTAACACGAAAAGGTTGTAATCCGCCTCCGGCATGGCCATGCCAAACTCGGCAGCCTGTCGGGCACGCTCTTGCCCAATCCATGGCAAAGGCTTGTCCAACAACTCAGAAGTGTCTGAAAAACCAAGCGCATCTGGATCGATCGTTTTGCGCAACTGATCGGCAGTCAACTCGGCCCATGGACCTTTTGGTCCCGGCGTTGCAGGATGCATGGAAATTTCTCCGTGAATGGCCGCAGCCTGAACACCTGCTGGGGTCAGCGACCAATCTAAGCGGCAGCTACGAGGTCTTCTGTGCGCTGCAGCACCCTGCTCAAATCAAGAGACAATCGGATCATGCAAGTCCCACCCCACGACACCCCTCAACCACGCAACCCACTGCATGGCCTCACCCTGGAGACCATCGTCACCCGATTGGCAGACCACTACGGCTGGGCTGACTTGGGCGTACAGATCCCGATTCGCTGCTTCACCCACGACCCGAGCGTTGGCTCCAGCCTGAAATTTCTGCGCAAGACACCTTGGGCCCGCGAGAAGGTGGAGAGCCTTTACCTGTTCATGCTGAGGGAGATCAAACGCCAGCAAGCTTCAGACGCTTGAAGGCCGGTGTGACAGATCACAGACAAACGCGTCTGCCGCTTTTATCGTGAAGGCTTGTTCTTCTCTCACCTTGAAAGCGAGTTCACATGAAAGACCCTCAGACCACCATCGATAAAATGGCCGCCGCAGCCGCTGACGTTTCGGACAGTGTGCAAGAGGCGGCGCACGAGGCCAAACCCGCCTTCGAACGGTTGGCCGAACGGCTCTCGGACAGCATCAGCGACATGGCACACCACAGTCGGGACACGGCCATCGAAACCCGAAAATTGCTGGCCCAAAAAACACACCAAGCAACCTCAACAGCAGAACACTGCATCCAGCGTGCGCCCTTCAAATCCGTGTTCATTGCCGCAGGTGTGGGCGCTGTTGCGGCCACGCTGGCCAGCTGGTTGATGCGCCCACGCGATCATTGAGCGCCCGCTGATCGAAAAGGCCTCGATATAGAAACGCCCGCTGTTGTGCCCGCTGAAGACTGTGTCCTTCAGCGGAGCGCCAACATCGTGCCTCGGCACTTTTTGGCCCCACAGCGGCAGGCATAGCGGGCCTTCAAGTCTTCGCTCATGGGCTCGTCGCTGAACAGGCCATAGTCAAACGTCAACTCTTCACCCTTGAACACGGGCCTGCGCGTCTGGATGAAGATGCGGCCATTCACCTCGTCGGGCACACAGTTCGGTCGGCAGGAATGGTTGATCCACTTGGAGGCGTTACCCCCATACAGCGCATCAATCACACGGCCATCGTCCAAATGAAAGTAAAACGTGTGATCAGGGTTGGCTGCGTCATGCGGGTGACGGCGGATCGCCTCGGCCATGGTGATGAACTCGCCCACGTATTCAATGACCCGCTCGCCTGCAGCCAAGTGGCGTGTGGCGAACACACCTCGACCATGCACGCGAGAAGACAGGACTTCGAAATCACTCAACGGTCACACTCTTGGCCAAGTTCCGTGGCTTGTCCACATCCGTCCCCCGCGCACAAGCCGTGTGATAACTCAGCATCTGCAGCGGCACCACATGCAAGATGGGTGAGAGCACGCCGTAGTGCTCAGGCATGCGGATGACATTCACGCCTTCGCTGCTCTCGATCTTGGTGTCGCCGTCGGCCAGCACATACAGCACGCCGCCACGGGCGCGCACTTCTTGCATGTTGCTTTTGAGCTTTTCGAGCAGTTGGTCGTTGGGGGCCACCGTGACCACGGGCATGGCGCTGGTCACCAGGGCCAGCGGGCCGTGTTTGAGCTCGCCGGCCGCATAGGCTTCGGCGTGGATGTAGGTGATCTCTTTGAGCTTGAGCGCGCCTTCCAATGCGATGGGGTAGTGCGTGCCGCGGCCCAAAAACAGCGCGTTTTCTTTGCTGGCAAATTCTTGTGACCAGGCGATGATTTGCGGCTCCAGCGCCAGCACGGCTTGCAGAGCGGCGGGCAGGTGGCGCATGGCTTTGATGTGCGCGGCTTCCTCTTCGTCGCTGAGGCGGCCTTTGGTCTGCGCCAGCGCCAAGGTCAGCAAGAACAAGCCCGCCAGTTGCGTGGTGAAGGCTTTGGTGGACGCCACACCGATCTCGGCCCCGGCGCGGGTCACGTAGGCGTGTTTGCACTCGCGCACCATGGCGCTGGTGGACACGTTGCAAATGGTGAGCGTGTGCGTCATGCCCAGGCTTTGCGCGTGGCGCAGCGCAGCCAGGGTGTCGGCGGTTTCGCCGCTTTGGGTGATGGTGACGATCAGCGTATTGGGGTTGGGCACCGATTCGCGGTAGCGGTATTCGCTGGCGATCTCCACTTGGCAGGGCACTTTGGCAATGGCTTCGATCCAGTACTTGGCCACACAGCCGCTGTAGTAGCTGGTGCCGCAGGCCAATATCAGCACGTTGTCGATGGCCTTGAAGGTGGAATACGCGCCGTCGCCAAACAGCTCGGGCGTGATGCCTTCCACACCTTCAAGCGTGTCGGCAATGGCGCGGGGCTGCTCGAAGATTTCCTTTTGCATGTAGTGGCGATAAGGCCCCAGTTCGGCCGCGCCGCTGTGGGCGTGCACGGTTTTCACAACGCGGGTCACGGCCTTGTGATCGCGGTCCACCACCCAGTATTTGCCCAGCTGAATGTCGACCACGTCGCCTTCTTCCAGGTACATGATTTGGTCGGTCACACCGGCGAGTGCCATCGCGTCGCTGGCCAAAAAGGTTTCGCCCCGGCCCACACCCAGAATCAGCGGTGAGCCAGCGCGGGCACCGATCACGCGCTGCGGCTCGTCTTTGTGGAACACGGCAATCGCGTACGCGCCGTGCAGCTGGCGGATGGCGGTTTTGACGGCTTCAAAAATGTCGCCGTCGTACACGCTGTCCACCAAGTGGGCGATGACTTCGGTGTCGGTCTGGCTCAAAAACACATAGCCCTTGGCTTGCAGGGCGGCGCGCAGCTCTTCGTGGTTTTCGATGATGCCGTTGTGCACCAGCGCAACTTTGCCCGGCTTGGTGTCGGCTGCGTCCGTGCCGTGGCTGAAGTGCGGGTGCGCGTTGTGAACGGCAGGCGCGCCGTGCGTTGCCCAGCGGGTGTGGGCGATGCCGGTGCCGCCTTCGATGTGGTCGGCCGTGACCTGGTCCATGAGCTCGGCCACACGTGATGTGCTGCGGGCGCGTTGCAAGCCGCCCTTACCCCCCAGACTGGCCGCATGCACGGCCACGCCACACGAGTCATAGCCCCGGTATTCAAGCCGTTGCAGGCCTTGCACGAGGATGGGAACGATGTTGCGGGAAGAAACGGCGCCGACGATGCCACACATGTTGAAGCTCCAAAACTGGGAATGTGCTGGATGCTAGAACGATCACAAAGAAATTTCAGATCAATTTATTTATTTAATTTAAAGAATAATTTCATAAAGACAATACATTGAAATTAAATTTCAATAAAATGATTTTCATGGAACCCAATGAACTCGATGCAATAGATTTGCAACTGCTGGACAGCCTGCAACGCGACGCCAGCCTGAGCAATGTGGCACTGGCCGAAAAGGTCAACGTCTCGCCCCCCACTTGCCTGCGCCGGGTCAAGCGCTTGGTTGAAGGCGGTTGGGTTGAGAGGCAAGTGGCCGTGCTCAGCACCGACCGCCTCGCCGCCACGCTGGGGCACGGCCTGACAGCGATGGTCGAGGTGTCTCTGGACAAACAAGGCAGTGAACTCTTGGACGCCTTTGAGGCTAGGGCCGTTGCGCACGATGCGGTGCAGCAGTGCTGGCGCGTGTCACCGGGACCCGACTTCATGCTGGTGGTGCAAGCCAGCGACATGCCGCACTACCTGGCCATCAGCCAGACGCTTTTCACCCAAGATGCCAATGTGCGCAATGTGAAAGCGTTTTTTGCCACCAAGCGTGCCAAGTTCACCACCACTTGGCCAGTGCTGAAGCCGCCTGCCGCTTGAAGCCCCGATCAATTCAACATTCGGCCGCAGGGGCAGCCTCCCACAAAATACCGGTCAGGCTGCAGCCCCACCCCATAGAACAGCTTCAGGCCTTCGGCTTTTTCACAGGGCGCGCCCAGTTGGCGATGCTCAATTGTTTGCCGCGCGCGACGCTGAGTGAGCCCGGTTCGGTGCTCTTGGTGATGGTCGAGCCACCGCCCACGGTGCCGCCTGCGCCAATGGTCACCGGGGCCACCAGCACGCAGTTGCTGCCGATGTGCACATCGGCTTCGATCACGGTGCGGTGTTTGTTGGCGCCGTCGTAATTGGCCGTGATGCTGCCCGCGCCGTAGTTCACCCGCTCGCCCACAGTGGCGTCGCCCAGATAGGCCAAGTGGTTGGCTTTGGCACCCTTGGCCATGGTGGAGTTTTTCACCTCAACAAAGTTGCCGATGTGCACCTCAGCGCCCAGCTGCGCGCCGGGGCGCAAGCGGGCAAACGGGCCAATCAGCGCGCCCTCGCCCACCGTCACGCCCAGCTTTTCGCCGTCGATGTGGGTGAAGGGGTGAATCACGGCACCCGCTTCGATGGTGCAGTTGGCAATCACGCAGTTCGCACCGATCTTCACGGCCTCGCCCAAAGACACCTGGCCTTCAAAAATGCAATTCACGTCAATCTCGACGTCTTGCGCGCAGACCAGTTGGCCACGCAGGTCAAAGCGGGCGGGGTCTTTCAGGCGCACGCCCTGCTCCATGAACCGGTGGGCCTGGCGCAGTTGGTGGGCGCGCTCCAACTCGGCCAGTTGCACCGGACTGTTGATGCCCGCCACTTGCAGCGGATCAGTGATTTTGTGGGCCACCACAGGCACGCCGTCGGCCACGGCCAGCTTGACCACATCGGTCAGGTAGTACTCGTTTTGGGCGTTGCGGTTGTCGATGCGCCCCAGCCAGGCTTTGAGCAGGCGGGCTGGCACGGCCATGATGCCGCTGTACACCTCTTGAATCTGGCGCTGCGCGTCGTTGGCGTCTTTGTGCTCGACGATGGCCTTGACGGTATCGCCATCACGCACGATGCGGCCGTAACCCGTGGGGTCAGCAAAGTCGATGGTAAGCAGCGCCAGCTTGTCGCCGCCGCACTGCGCGATCAGCGCCTGCAAGGTGTCGGCCTGGGTCAGCGGCACATCGCCCGAGAGGATCACCACCACACCATCATCGGCCAGCACGGGCACCGCCTGCTGCACAGCGTGGCCTGTGCCCAGCTGCGGCTCTTGGCGCACGCACTGAACCGCCAGGGATTGACCCGGGGCCATCAACACGGGCTCCACTTGGTCAGCGCCGTGCCCAGTGATGACCACCGCCGAGCGAGCATTCAGTTGCGCCGCCGTGTTCAGCACATGCTGCACCAACGGCACCCCGGCCAGGCGCTGCAAGACTTTGGGCAGGCGGCTTTTCATGCGGGTGCCTTTGCCAGCGGCCATCACGACGACATCGACAGGAAATGGGGTGTTTGAACTCATGGATCTCTTTCAAAAGCGAAGCCGAGCTCAGGGCGCGGCACACTCTGGGATTATCGCCAGACTGACACCCTCTCTTGGCCACTTGAGCCCGTTCAAGTCTCGGGTTTGGTCTTGGGTGGACAATGTCTATGGGTATTGGCAGCCCAAGCCGATACAAACCCCATACCTTTCGGAGTTTTGCATGCGATCACCTTTCTGGCTGGTACCCCTCTTCGCGGTAACCTGTTTTCTGGCGGCTTGCGGGGGCGGCGGGGGTGGCGGGTCGCCTGCCAGTGACGCACCGAGCAATCCTCCCGGCCCTGTCAGCACCACTTGCGACTCCCGCACTTTATGGGCCGCCAATCCTGCGGCATCGGGCACACGCATACCGGATAACAACACAAGCGGCATCGCGGTGAATTGGGACAATCAAAATTGCAACTTGAAATCCGTCTCTGCTGCCACACTCGAAATTTGTCTGGACCACCCACGCCCTGCAGACCTCGTGTGGACAATCACATCGCCTTCAGCTAACCGATTGACCGTGACAGCCCCTACCGACTGGAACGGGACAGGAACGGCCTGTGATTCCGGCCAAGGCAAACTCCAGCGCATCGACCTGCTGCCGACGGTTCAGTCCAGTGTCAAAACCCTCGGCCTTTGGACACTCAACGTCAGCGACCAAGTAACAGGCATTGAAGGGACATTGATTCAATGGCGGGTCGTTGTTCAAGGGCTCAACTGATGCGCACATTTTTGACCTGCCTCTCGCTGCTTCTTTTGCAAGGCTGCAGCGCCATCAAGCTGGGCTACCAACAGCTGCCTACGCTGTCGTATTGGTGGCTGGACAGCACTATCTCGTTCAACAGCGAACAGTCCTTGCGCGCCAAAGAGGCGCTGGAGCAACTGCACCGATGGCACCGCCGCGAGGAGTTGACCGGTTACGCCGACTTTTTGCAGCGATCGGCCCAGTGGAGCCAAGGCACCGTGGAGAGCACCCAGGTGTGCAGCGCCTTGACGGAAGTGCAAACCCGGCTCGACCGCTTGATGCGCGAGGCGGTGCGTCAAGCTGCCCCAGTGGCCATGATGCTGGGGCCCCGCCAACTCAGCCACATGGCACGCCAGTGGGAAAGCAAGAACGAAGAGTGGGAAAAAGACTGGCTGCGCGGCGATGAACAGGCACGCATGGAGCGCCGACTGGAACGGGTGGTGAACCGGTACAGCGATTTTTACGGCAGCCTCAATGCCGAGCAAAACGCCTTGATCAAGGCCCAACTGGCACAGTCACCGTGGACCGCCGAGTGGGGCCGCCAGGAACGCCAGCGAAGACAAAAAGACCTGCTGGCCACGCTGCAGCGGGTGTCACAAGGCCAGATGCCCGTGGCCCAAGTCGAGAACGAGTTGTGGAACGTGTGGCAGCGCTGGCTCAAGCCACCAGACGAGGCAGGTGCGGCCTTGATGCGTGCCATGTCCCAGCAGGCCTGCAACAACCTGACCCAGCTGCACAACACCACCAGCGCTGAACAACGTCAGCGTGCCGTACGCCGCATCCGCGCCTACGAACGCGATTTGCGCGACCTGATCCTGCCTTGAGAGGCATCCCGGGTTCGCCCCGGGTACCTCGGCGCAGTCAGCTTTGCAGCGCTTTCCACATCTCCATGTCGCGCTCTGCGGTCCAGATGCGGGGATTCTTGATGCCGCTGGCTTCGTCGTAGGCGCGCGTCACATCAAAGGGCAGGCAGTGCTCGTAAATGAACACATGGCCAAAGACCGGGTCCATGCTCTTGCGGGTGTGGGCCATGGCGGCTTTGAGGTCCATCTTGGCGGCCACGGCCTCTTGGCCTGCTTTGTAGAGGGTCTCGACCCAGCGCTTGGTGTAGTCCAGCGCCTTGTTGACGTTGGCGTTGCCCTTCATGGCTTCGCCGCGACCTGGCACGATGAATTCGGCCTTCAGGGCGCGCAGGGCTTCGAGCGTGACGGGCCACTCTTCGAGCTGGGCGTCACCGGTGTAGACGCCAGCTTCGTATTCGACCAAGTCACCTGAGAACAGCACTTTTTCTTCTTCGACCCAGGCGATGGTGTCGCCACGGGTGTGGCCAGGGCCCGGATGCCAGATTTGCACCACCACGCCGCCCAGGTTGATGCTGAGTTTGCCGGGCACTTCGCTCTTGGTCGGGTCGCCGCCGCCCACCACCATGGTCGGCCAGGTCAGGCCAGGCACGCTGTCCGCGCCGCGGAACAGGCGAGGGAAACGCTCCATCTCGCTCTTCATGTCTTGCGCGCCGCGCTCTTTGATCAGGCCCAAAGTGCCTTCGCTGGCGATGATCTCGGTCGCACCTTCGGCGGCGTAAGCGTAAGCGCCCAGCACACGCACCGCGTGGTAATGGGTCAGGAGCACGTATTTGATGGGCAGGTCGCTGACGGTACGGATCTTCTTGATCAGGTCTTGCGCCATGGCGGGTGTGGCGGTGGCGTCGCTCACCATGATGAAGCGGTCACCAATGATCACGCCCGAATTGGGGTCGCCCTCGGCGGTGTAGGCCCAGCAGTGCTCGCTGAGTTGCTCGAAAGTGATCTTCTTTTCGGTCAGATCGGCCTGGCTGGCGAAGGCTTTGGTTGGGGCGTTGGACATGTCAATATCTCCGGTCAATGAATGGCCTGGATTTTACCTAAACGAAATGCGTTACGGATTGGTAAACAGGCTATAGAGCAAGAGGTCATCCCTGCGGTGGATTCGTCATGCCCGCGCATGCGGGTATCCATGGTCATCGAAGGCATGGCCCCCCGATCAAGTCGGGGGTGACAAAACAGATCAGGATGAGCAGGGTCCACCCAAGCCCTTTTCAAGCATGGCAATCACTTCTTCGGCAAAGGCAGCGTAGCTGATCGGGCCGCCCGGGCGCAACCAAGTGAAGGTCCAGTTGATCATGCCCAGCAGCATCATGGTCAGGGCGGTCTGGTTGGTCGGGGTCAGGCGCTCGGGGTACGCGCGTTTCATGAAACGCGTCATGGCCGCGACGATGTCGCGCTGGCGGTTGAGGATCAAATCCCTGGGCGAGACCTGGGTCGTGCCCAGCGCGGGGTCGGGCGCATCGTTCAAAAACTGTGTGTCGTTGAGCAAGGCGGCGTGCCGGGTAGCCGAGGTTTCGTATTCCTGCAAAAACGCCCGCACCAACTCGTGCAGCGTGGCCCGCTCGTCCAGGTTCTTGCGCTGGGCTGTCGCCTCCGTCTGCGCAATCAGCGCGAGCAAGCGCTGGGTGTGGCGGTCCAGCAGGTCAAACAGGATCGCCTCTTTGCTCTCGTAATAGTGGTACAGCCGTGCCTTGGAGGTGCCACACGCCGTGGCGATCTCATTCATGCTGGCTGCAGGGTAACTGCGCTGGGCAAAGCATTGCGCGGCAATGTCGAGGATCGCGTCGCGCTTGATGTCGTGGGTTGCTGATTTTGGTCGGGCCATGGCGGCATTCTGCCAGCCACAACCCAAGGCCCCACCCATTGCGGCATTCAGGCAGGCAAGTCACCTGCGGTCAGACCGCCCAGCCGGGGGCGGCACAGCCCACGCGCCAGCCTGACGCTGGCCCTGCCCACCTGCCCCCAGGCTTGCCGCCATTGCCGGAGCAGTTCGGGCAAGGTGGCATGGGGCAAACGATGCCACGCAAAGTCCGGCGGCATTTCGCGCCAGTCAAAGTGCACCGTCTCCTCGCTGTGGCGCGCTTCTATGACCAAATGAGCACCGGCGGGCACATCCATGATCTGCCCCGCTTCCAGAAAATGGTCGCCGTCACTTCGGACCCCATGGTCGATGGGTTTTTCCCAGGTGACCCATGCCGTGCCTTGCACCATCAGCAACTGGCTGTCCTGGCGGGGCAGCAGGCTCAGGGCGCGCCGGGGGGCCAGACGCCAAGTGCCTGTCCAGCGGACAGTTTTCAGTTTTTGACAATTTTGCAAAGAAGTGCACAGTGCGGAATCAGACATCTCCATCTCCAGGGTGATCGCCACGCCGACAAAAGCGTCGGTGCATTCATGATGCAATCCAAAGCATTCACTGTCCAATGAAAATCCTCATGCCCATTGATGCGCTAAACGCATGAATCAAACCGCACTGCGCACGTATCATGGACACCACCATGCCGCCCGCCTCCACCCCAGCAGCCCGCACCCGCCCGATCTCGATGAACGCGCTGCGGGCGTTTGACGCCGTGGCCAGACACCTGAATTTTCGGGTGGCAGCGGAGGAGCTGGCTCTCACCCAAAGCGCGGTCAGCAGGCAAATTCAGGCTTTGGAACACGAGGTCGGCACCGCCCTGTTTTTGCGGCACACGCGTTCGGTAGAGCTGACCAGCGCGGGCAGTTTGCTGCACCGCTCAGCCAGCGCTTCGCTGGAACGCATCGATTCGGCGGTGCGTCGCATCCGCCAGAGCACCGGACGCCAAAGCGTGTCCATCACCACTTGGGCCTCGTTTGCCAGCATGTGGCTGATTCCCCGGCTTGAAATATTCCAACGCGAGCACCCGGACATCGACATCCGGATCGACGCCACCGACGCTGCCGTGGATATGCACAACACCGATGTGGATCTGGCTTTGCGTTACGCCAACCCCAACCACATCAGCGGCTCCGCTGAGCGCCTGTTTGGCGAACAGCTGACCGTGGTCGCCAGCCCCTGGTTGTTGAAATCACAGCCCATCCGCAACGTGGCCGATTTGATGCGCTGCACGCTGATTGAAGCTGGCGACGCCTACCGCACCCAGCACATGGAATGGCTGAGCTGGCAGCGCTGGCTGGAGACCTTCAGCCCCCATGCCCCCGGCAAAACAGCCGCATCTCCAGCGCGCTGGCTGTATTTCAACTATGCCCACCAGATCGTGCAGGCAGCGCTCACTGGCCAGGGCGTGGCGCTGGCGCGTCAGCCGCTCGTGGCGGAAAGCCTGGCCAACGGCGACTTGGTGGAAGTGTTGCCAGACATGCGGCTGAGTTCACCGCTGGCTTATTGGCTGCTGGTGGCGCCCCGCAGCAAGCTGCGGCCCGAAGTGCGCGCTTTTTGCGACTGGCTGCGCCAGCAGGCACACAACACCCGCTTGGCCACAGGCGATGTGCCTGACCCGGAGACGCTGGCCTCACCCGATTGAGATCAATCGCCGCAAATCACCCAAGCCCACATCAAACGGGCCAGACCACGCCGTTGTCGTTCAGGATCGCATCCAGCGGCTCATCGTGGTCTTCGGGCTCTAAATCGTCCAGAAACCCATGGGTGTAACCCAAACCCACCGTGAACGGCTTGGGCTGCAAGGTGGCCAGCGTGCGGTCGTAAAAACCACCGCCATAGCCCAAGCGGTAGCCGCCAATGCCATAACCCACACAAGGCACAAACAGCAAGGTGGGCACGATGACTTCGGTGTCTTTGGGTTTGGGGATGCCGTAGGCGTCTTCTTCCATCGCGCAGCCGGGGTACCAAGTGTGAAAAGTCAGGG
>JBIKSF010000123.1:0-5471 GCA_044348785.1 Limnohabitans sp. | reverse complement strand
TCACCACCAAATCCTGCACGCCCAACGCGGCCGCGTCATCCGAAGCGGCAACCGGCACAGTCAGCAGCTCACCGGCTTGATGCAATCTCAAACCGTGTTGCAGCACGGCCGCCAGCGTGTCGCCCCGCGCCAGCACGCTGACCTGCGCACCGGTCTTTGCAAGCTGCACGCCTAGCCAGCCGCCAATGGCCCCAGCGCCGACGATGGCGATTTTTTGGAATGTCATGGTGTTGTCCGTCAAGCTCATGCGCGCCACCCTGTGTCCATGCGGTCCATCTGGCGCACCAGCGCCTCGAACACATCTTGCCTGGCCCCATGGTGGGGGTTGAACTGCAAGGCGTCGCGTGTGCATTTGGCTGCAATCGCTTCAGGCACTGGAATCGCCTCACCCATGCTTTGCGTGGCCAACTGAATCTCGCAGGCGCGTTGCAGAGTCCACAAAATCGCAAAGGTTTGCGACAGACTCGTGCCCCAAGCCAGCAGGCCGTGGTTGCGCAAGATCACGGCGGGTTTGCGGCCAATGCTTTGCAGCACACGAGGCCCCTCTTCGCCATGGATGGTGATGCCCTCAAAGTCGTGATACGCCACCATGTCGTGCAGCTGTGCCGAATAAAAGTTGCTTTGCGACAGGCCGTCTTTGAGGCACGCCACCGCCACACCCGCTGTGGTGTGGGTGTGCATGACGCAATGCGCGCCGTCGATGCCGCCGTGCAGCGTGGCATGCACCACGAACCCGGCCGGATTGACCTTGTAGGGCGAGCCGTCCAACACCTCGCCCTGCATGTTGATCTTGACCAGGTTGCTGGCTGTGACTTCGCTGTAATGCAGGCCAAAGGGGTTGATCAGAAAGTGTTTTTCGCCGCCGGTCACGCTGTCAGGCAGGCGCAGCGTGATGTGGTTGTAAATCATCTCGGTCCAACTGAGCATGGCAAACACGCGATAACAAGCGGCCAGCTGCAAACGCGTCTGCCACTCGTCAGGATGCACACGCGCTTGCAGCGACGGCACGACAGGTTGAGGCGTAGGGAACATCGTGATCTCCATTCAGTGAGGGGCTGTTAATGGGGATCTGACCCCAATTAGCCAATTAATAGGTTGCGCCTTTGGCGGGTGCGGCAGCGGGCAAGGCTGATTTGAAATGCGCCGCCAGATCGGTGGTCTGGCGCATCAGGATTTGTGTGTCCAGCCCCACAGCGACGAACAACGCACCCAGCCGCAGGTACTGCGCGGCGAGCTGGCGGTCTGGGGTGAGGATGCCTGGGGCTTTGCCCGCTTTGAGGATGCGGGCAATGGCGTCGGCAATCGCGGCCTGCACCTCGGGGTGCGCGGCGTTGCCCACATGGCCCATGCTGGCCGACAGGTCCGCCGGGCCAATGAAAACGCCATCCACACCGGGCGTGGCAGCAATCGCATCCAGGTTCTTCAGCGCTTCGAGCGACTCGACCTGCACCAACAGGCAGACTTCTTGGTTGGCGCGTTGGAAATAGTCGGTGTAGTGGCCCCAGCGCGAGGCCCGCGCCCCGGCCATGCCGCGCACGCCCCCTTGACCATCGTCTTGTGGATAGCGCATGGCTTGCACCAACTGCGCGGCTTGCTCGGCCGTGTCGACCATGGGCACCAAAATGTTTTGCGCGCCAAGGTCCAGGTATTGCTTGATGAGCGCTGTCTCGCCCACGGGCACGCGGCACACCGGGTGGCTGGCGGGGTAGGCGGCCACGGTTTGCAGCTGGGCCTGGATACTGCGCAGGTCGTTGGGCGCGTGTTCGCCGTCGATCACCAGCCAGTCAAAACCGGCCAAAGCGCAAATTTCGGCGGTGTAGGCGCTGGCCAGTCCCATCCACAGGCCGATTTGGGGCTGCTTGTTTTGAAGGGCTTGTTTGAATGTATTCACGGGGGTGTTCATGGCTAAGTTCCTCTCGTTAAAGTGGTGAAGGTTGGCAAGCTGTGGGGGCTGGGGTGGCGGTCTGGGCGATGTGGCAAAGCGAAGCGCCTCTGAGCCCAGGCCGCCACCTCGGCACCCACAGCACACCACGAAGACAAGGCGAAGGCTGGCATTCAGACAAACCGGAACTCCAGCTTGCCCAGCGGTCCATAGTCCACATCAAACACATCGCCCACTTTGGCGGGTGCGGGCTTGGTGAACGAACCGGCAAGAACAATTTCACCCGCTTGCAGGTGCTCGCCCCACGGGGCCAACTTGTTGGCCAACCAGGCGATGCCCACAGCGGGGTGCCCTTGCACGCCCGCCGCCAAACCGGTTTCTTCGACCACGCCGTTTTGGCGCAGCACCGCACCGCACCAAGGCAGGTCGGTGGTGAGCGGATCGACCCGCTTGGCACCCAGCACGATGCCCGCATTCGCCGCGTTGTCGCTGATGGTGTCGTAGACCTTGCGCATGACCTTGGTGTGGCGGTCGAACTGCTCGATGCGCGAGTCGATGATCTCGATCGCGGGGGTCACATACTCGGTAGCCTCCAAGACTTGCTGCACCATCACGTTGGGGCCGCGCAGTTCTTTTTTAAGGATGAAGGCCAACTCCACCTCAACACGCGGCGCGATGAAATCGGCGAAGGGGATGTCAAGCACCTGCCCAGGCGTGCAGGTGTACAGCATATCGTCGAGTAAGGTGCCATAGTCGGGCTCGTCGATTTGGCTGGACACTTGCATGGCACGGCTGGTCAGGCCAATTTTGTGGCCGATCATGGTGCGCCCTTCGGCGAATTTGAGCTGCATCCAGGCGCGGTTGATGCGGTAGCCGTCTTCGATGGTCATGCCCGCAAAGCGCTTGGAGAAGTGCTCGATCTGGGTGCGGGATTTCTCGGACTGGTTCAGCTCTTGCGCGAGCTGCTGGATTTGGTCTTCGGTGAACACGGACATGGCTCAGGCCTTATTGAAAAGCGGATGCAAGTTACTGAGCTTGGCGTCAAACACCTCAGGCCCAACATCAATTTGCAGCGTGATGCCGATGTGACGCTGCGCCATCACGGGTGCGAAAAAGGCCTTGGCCACTTCAAGCAGGGTTTGTCCGGCGAGTTGTTGCGTGGCATCGCTGCGGCCACGGCCCATGCGCACGTTCAGGTACACAAAGGCGTAGTCGCCCGTCCCTCCAGCCTCGCGCCCTACTTCGCCGCCATCGGCCACGGCATAGTGCGGTGCGGGGTAGGCCAGCACGCGGGTGCCGCCGGTCGGAAAGACTTGTTTGCCTTCCTCGTCCTTGACGGTGAGCATGGCGTCTGCCATCTGGCGGCACAGGGCGGTCATGCTGACTTCATGGTCCAGTTGGCCTGTGTAAAGGATGACGAGATGGGGCATGGCTAGGTCTTTGTAGGTCGGACCTTCAGGTCCGACATTTGTGGTTGGGCAGGGATACATGTCGGGGCTGAA
The DNA here is from genome assembly GCA_044348785.1 of Limnohabitans sp. GTDB lineage: Bacteria > Pseudomonadota > Gammaproteobacteria > Burkholderiales > Burkholderiaceae_C > Limnohabitans_A. Next base: position 2,087 of record JBIKSF010000123.1, on the reverse strand, counting down.
GCCGCCGACCTACGGGGAAAGTTCATAGCCTGGTGCTCACAGCCGTGTAACCCGCCGCGCTGCTGGCCACGGCTGCGGGAATGTGCTGCCCGGTTTGCGGCGTCACCTCAAAAATCGCGTTGAGCTGGCCCGTGCCGCTGGCCCCGAAATACGGCGTGACCATGTCCACAGCGCCGTCATAGCCCGTCCAGCCCAAAGCACCCATCAGCATGGCGGTGTCGTGCATGAAGCCTTCGCCGTGCCCTTTGCTGGCGTACTCGGGCAGCATTTCGCAAAACGCTTTCCACTCGCGGTTGCCCCACATCTGCAACACCTGCTTGTCGAGCTGCTCCAGAAACGGACTCCAGATCTTGTGGGCGAACTCCGGCGCCAGACCGTTTTGTGCAAAGCGGTGAGAGAGCGAGCCGCTGGCCAAAAAAGCCACCTTGCCGTCGTAATGCTTTTCCACCGCCTCGCGCATGGCCCAACCTAAACGGGCACTGTCATTCAGGTAGTGCGAGGTACACAGGGCAGAGACCGAGACCACCTTGAAGTGCTGGTCTTCGTTCATGTACCGCAGCGGCACCAAGGTGCCGTATTCGGGCTGCAAGGTGGTGGCGTCGTGCGCCAGGGTTTCCACGCCGTGGTCGTTGGCCACTTGGGCCAGCAAGTGCCCCAGCGCCGGGTTGCCCGGCGACTCAAAGGCCATGTTGCTGATGAAATGCGGCAACTCGTTGCTGGTGTACACACCTTTGAAGTGCGGGCCGCAGTTGATGTGGTAACTGGCGTTGACCAGCCAATGTGTGTCGAACACCACCAGCGTGTCCACACCCATGGCGCGGCAGCGGCGGCTGATTTCCTTGTGGCCGTCGATGGCGCTTTGGCGCGTGCCAAAACGGGGGCCGGGGATTTCACTCAGGTACATGCTGGGCACGTGGGTTATTTTGGCGGCCAATGCGAGCTTACCCATGGTGAGAACTCCTTGTGTGGTCGTGTTGCCGCATGCTCAAACGCCCCAATGCGGAATGTGGTGACCGCCCAGCGAGACCGCCACGTTTTTCGGCTCGCAGAACACTTCGTAACTCCAAGTGCCGCCTTCGCGGCCGGTGCCGCTGGCCTTGGTACCGCCAAAAGGTTGGCGCAGGTCGCGCACGTTTTGGCTGTTCACAAAGCACATACCGGCTTCGACTGCCGCCGCCACGCGGTGCGCTTTGCCCAGGTTTTCGGTCCAAACGTAGCTGCTCAAACCGTATTCAATGTCGTTGGCTTTTTCAATGGCATCGGCCTCGTCCTTGAAGGGGATCAGGCAAGCCACCGGGCCGAAGATTTCTTCTTGGGCGATGCGCATGCGGTTGTCGACATCAGCAAACACAGTGGGCCAGACGAAGTTGCCGTTTTTGACGTGCGCAGGCAATTCGGCGGCGTAGCCAGGTTGGTCCAGGCCGCCGCAGAGCATCGTCGCGCCCTCTTTGGGGCCGAGTTCGATGTAACTGCGCACCTTGGCCAGATGCGCTTTGGAGATCATCGGGCCGACAATGGTTTTTTCATCCAGCGGGTCGCCCACGGTGATGCGCTTGGCGCGCTCCGCAAACTTGGCGGCAAAGTCGGCATAGATGCTTTGTTGCACCAGGATACGGCTGCCTGCGGTGCAGCGTTCGCCGTTGTTGCTGAAGATCATGAAGATGGCGGCGTCCAAGGCGCGGTCCAGGTCGGCGTCTTCAAAGATCACAAACGGGCTCTTGCCCCCCAGCTCCATGCTGAACTTTTTGAGGCCTGCGCTCTGCACGATGCGGTTGCCCGTGACGGTGGAGCCGGTGAAGCTGATGGCCCGCACATCGCGGTGCGAGACCAGCGGCTCTCCCGCCTCTTTGCCATAGCCGTGCACCAGGTTGAGCACGCCAGCGGGCACACCGGCTTCGAGTGCCAGCTCGCCCAGACGTGCGGCGCTCAGGGGCGAGAGTTCGCTCATCTTGAGCACAGCGGTGTTGCCAAAGGCCAGGCACGGCGCGACCTTCCAGGTGGCGGTCATGAAAGGCACGTTCCAGGGGCTGATGAGGGCGCACACGCCCACCGGGTGAAACAGCGTGTAGTTCAGATGCGTGGGTGTG
>JBIKSF010000032.1:0-19264 GCA_044348785.1 Limnohabitans sp. | reverse complement strand
ACAAGGTGACCTGTCGCAAGACCGGTTGTAAAGCCCATGCACTGTCGGGGAAGGCGGTGAGGGCGTTTGACTTGTTATTTTCAAATGAAAAATCGTTCCATTCGTGCGCGTCGCTTTGCGCCTTCACTTTCCGTTCTGTCCTTGGCCGTGGCGGCTTCTTTACAAGCTCAAACGATTGAGTTGAATCCTGTGGTGGTGTCGGCCTCCCGCATCCAACAAAAAATCTCGGATGTCATTCCTTCTGCTAACGTTATCACCCGCGAGGAGATCGAGCGTTCACAAGCGCCGACTTTGGTCGACCTGATTCAAGGCCAGCCCGGTATTGAAATTGCCCGCAATGGTGGGCCAGGCACGCTGTCATCCATCTTCATGCGTGGACAAGCGAGCGCAAACGTAGCCGTTTTTATTGACGGTATTCCGGTGCAACGTGACTCTTTTGGTGGCCTTAAGCTTGTTGATATTCCACCGAGCCAAATTGAAAGAGTTGAGATTTTGCGGGGCAATATGAGTGCCCTTTACGGCGAATCGGCCGTGGGTGGCGCCATTCACATCTTTACCCTTGCAGGCGCAGGCAAATCCGGCCCCAGCGCTTCGGTGGCTTTTGGTTCGCGCAACACCTCGAATCTGACTGCAGGCTACAACCTGAACGGGGACGACTTCAAACTCGGAATCTCAGTTCAAAAATTTAAGACCGATGGTTTTTCTGCGATGAACCCACGTCAAAGTTCACTTGTGAATCCAGACAAAGATGCATTTGAGCGAGAGTCTTTTTTTATAAATGGTGAAAAAAGGGTGAGCAAAGATTTGGCGATCGGGTTTCAAGCGAACCAGATTGACAGTAAGGTTAATTACGATAGCAATGTGAATGAAGGGTTGGTTTACAACGCTGATTTCACTAGAGTTCTGCGAGATGAGTACACCAATGAAGCTTCAGACACGCACAGGTCAAAACAAAAATCTTCGGATCTCACGGCCTACACTCGTTTTAAACCATCTACTGAATGGACTTCACGCTTAGCGATGACGCAATCTCGTTTTGATGGTAACGAGTTCCGCAATGGCGCTGCCAATGGAGCTTATGACGGCGATCAGTTAGGCGTTCAGTGGGGTAACACCTACAAGATTGGCAATGGCAACGCCAACTTTGGCGTTGATGTGACCAATGCAGAGTTCAAGACTCCGACAAAATATGAGCGTGATTCGCTGGGTTACTACGTTGGTTACAGTGGTCGCTTCGATCGATTGGACTATCAAGCCAACTTGCGCCGCGATGAAATTAAATCCAAAGAGGGCAATACAGCCAAAGAAAATTCTGCCAACACGTGGCTTCTCGGCGCGGGTTATCAGCTTACACACGCACTAAAGCTAACGAGTCTTGTATCGACTTCTTTCCGTGCACCGGCTGTAGGCGAACTTTTTGGTGCCTGGGGCAATCCAACTTTACAGCCACAAGAACATAAAGGCGGTGAATTTGGGCTTCAACATCAAAGCGCGATTGGTCGGCTCCGTGCGGTGTATTTCAACACTGAAACGAAAAATGACTTTGCTTACGGCACTGACTCGAAGCCATATAACATTGCCAAATCTGAAAACAAAGGAATTGAGCTCAGCCTAAATGGCAATGCAGCAGGTTGGGGTTACAGGCTGAGTGCTGTAGCTCAAGATCCTAAAAACGCAGAGTCAGGGGCACGTCTTGCTCGTCGCGCAAAAGAATATGGCTCGATTGGTTTGACCAAGACTGCGATGGGTGTTGATTGGGGGGGCAATGTTATTTTGTCGGGAAATCGAAAAGACTCTGATTACAACAGCGAGTTCAACAGCTCTTACACCGTCGTCAACCTTACTGCTGCCAAAAAGCTAACGCCGGAGTGGACAGGCAGAGTCAGGGTCGAAAATGCTTTCAATGAAAACTACCAGCTCGTTCATGGCTACAACATCCCTCAACGCGGTGTGTTCGTGACACTGCAATACCAGCCTAAGTAAAGCGCATGCAACACCTCTTGCCCCAACGCATCGTTTGCCTGACCGAGGAAACGACCGAATGGCTGTACCTGCTGGGGCAAGAGGCGCGCATTGTGGGCATCAGCGGTTACACGGTGCGCCCGCGCCGTGCGCGTGAAGAAAAACCCAAGGTGAGTGCATTTTTGACCGCCAAGATCGACAAGATCCTGGCGCTCAAGCCGGACTGTGTGTTTGGTTTTTCAGACCTGCAGGCCGACATCGCGTCTTTGTTGATCAGGGCGGGTGTACAGGTCACGGTGTTCAATCAGCGCAGCGTGGATGAGATTTTTTCGGTGCTCTACCAGGTCGCAGCGATGGTCGGGCAGGCTGAGCTAGGTTTGGCAAAACTTGATGCAATGCAGGCCGATTTGGACGCGATGGCCCAGCGCGCAAATGCTTTCAAACGGCGCCCGCGCGTGTATTTTGAAGAGTGGGACGAGCCCCACATGAGCACCATCCGTTGGGTCTCGGAGCTGATCACCATCGCCGGGGGAGACGACATCTTTCCCGAATTGGCCGTGATGCCCATGGGGCGCGACCGCATCATCGCCAGTGGCAACACCATCATTGACCGAGCCCCCGACATCATCATCGGCTCGTTGTGCGGCAAGAAGTTTCGTCCTGAAAAAGTGGCGGCTCGGCCAGGTTGGCACGATGTACCGGCGGTGAGAAACGGACAGATTTTTGAAATCAAATCGGCCGATATTTTGCAACCCGGCCCTGCGGCCTTGACCGATGGTGCGGCGCAGTTGCACAGGATTATTGTGGACTGGGCCGCCTCACATGCTTAAGCCCTTGTCAGCGGCTTTCGCCTGCATGACCCTTCTGTTTTCGTCTACCGCCATGGCGCTGGCGGTTACTGACGACAGAGGACAATCGGTGCTGTTGACGCAGGCGCCGCAGCGCATCGTCAGCCTCTTGCCCTCGTTGACCGAGACTGTTTGTGCGTTGGGCGCTTGCCAAAGGCTGGTTGGGGTTGACCGTTATTCGAACTGGCCCGACTCCGTCAAGCGCTTGCCCTCGGTCGGTGGGGGGGTGGATCCGAGCATGGAGCGTATCGTTTCGCTCAAGCCTGACTTGGTCTTGGCTGCGGGTTCCACGCGGGGCGCTGAGCGCTTGGAGGCTTTGGGTTTGAAGGTCTTGCGCTTGGAGCCGCGCAACCACGCCGACGCGCAGCGCGTTTTTGCCGCAGTGGGTCAGGCCTTGCACTTGCCACCCGCACAAACCGATCGGGCATGGCAGCGCATCCAAGCCGATGTGACCAGCGCAGTCCAAAACCTGAACCCATCGGCGCGGTCTTGGCGCGTGTATGTGGAGGTCAGTCCCACGCCGTATGGCGCGAGCGAGTCGTCATTCATTGGCGAGACCTTGCAACGCATGGGCGTGGGCAACATCTTGCCCGCGGCCTTGGGGCCGTTTCCGCAGATCAACCCCGAGTTCGTGGTGCAAGCGCAGCCCGACGTGATTTTGGCCGGCGACAGCAGCCGCGCTCAGATCCTGCAGCGCCCTGGCTGGTCGCGCCTCAAAGCCATCACCCAACAACGGCTTTGCGTGTTCAAGCCCGATGAGTCCGATGTTTTGGTGCGGGCTGGCCCCCGCATGGCTGAGGGAGCTCGACTGATGGTGGACTGTTTGAACCGCGCCGCTCAAACTGCGCAGGTGCGGCCATGAAACACCAGACGCATACCCTGCGCTGGGCCTTGGGCTTGTGGCTCGTGGGCTTGTGTTGGGTCTTCTTGGGCACGGCCGCGGGCAGCGAGGGTTGGCAAGCTTGGTGGTGGCAAGCCGACGAACTGGCCCACCAGATCGTGATCGACATCCGTTTGCCGCGCAGCTTGGGCGCTTGGCTTGGGGGTGCTTTGTTGGGCTTGGCTGGCGCGGTCGCGCAGGGACTGTTTCGCAACCCGCTGGCCGACCCATATTTGTTGGGCAGCGCCTCGGGCGCGTCCTTTGGCGTGGCCTTGTACCTGAGCGTGTTTGGCGGCAGTTTGTGGGCCATGCAGGTGTGGATGGGTTTGGGCATGACCGGTGCGGCCTTTGTGGGCGCGGTTTTGGCTGTGATGCTCACACTGGCCTTGGCGCGTGGCGTGCAACAAACGCTGCGGCTCTTGCTCGCGGGTGTTGTGGTCGGTGTGGTCTTGGGCGCCTTGACGTCTTTGCTGTCCTTGTTGCAACCCCAGGTCTTGCAAGCCATGCAAGGCTTTATGTTGGGCTCGACCGCGTTTGTGAGTTGGGCTGCTTGTGGCGTGTTGGCGGCGGTTTTGTTGCCTTGCCTGCTTTTGTCAGCGGTGTTTGCTCGGGTCTTGGACGCCTTGACCTTGGGCGAGGCCACGGCGCAAAGCCTGGGCGTGCCGCTGCGCTCAGCGCGGTTGGCCTTGGTGGGGGTTTTGTCGCTGGCCACGGGTGCGGCGGTGGCGCACATCGGCTTGGTGGCGTTTGTGGGCTTGGCCGCACCGCACTTGGTTCGCTCGCTGGTGCGCACCACCCATGCAGGCTCTTTGCTTTTGTCGGCTCTGATGGGTGGCTTGTTGCTGGTTTTGGCCGATGTGTGGGCGAGGGTGCTGTTCGCACCTCAAGAGCTGCCAGTGGGTGTGCTCACGGCAGTCATTGGCGGCGGTTATTTGCTTTGGCGGGTGTACCGCGTGTCTGAATCTGGTGGTCGCGCATGAAGCCGGCACTGCAAGCCAAAGCACTGGGCCTGATGTTGGGCCAACGCACCGTCTTGCACGGGGTGGATGTGCGCATCCCCGCGGGGCGATGGACTTGCGTGGTAGGTCCCAACGGCGCAGGCAAGTCGAGTTTGCTCAAGGCTTTGGCAGGTTTGTTGCCGTTCAGCGGCGAAGTGCGATGGCTCGGCCAAGACCTCAAAAATTTGGACCGGCGACAACGCGGGTTGCAACTGTCTTGGTTGGGGCAGGGCGAGGCCACCACCTTGGACCTGCGGGTGTGGGACGTTGCCATGCTCGGGCGTTTGCCGCACCAAGGTTGGTGGGGCACGCCCACGGCGCAGGACGAGCAGATGTGCGAGGCCGCGCTCAAAGCCACCCAGGCTTGGGATTGGCGCGAACGCACGCTGGGCGAGCTCTCTGGGGGCGAGCGCCAGCGCGTGCTGCTGGCCCGTGCCATGGCGGCCAATGCGTCCATCATGCTCATGGACGAGCCATTGGCCAATTTGGACCCGCCGCACCAAGTCGATTGGTTGGAACAGGTGCATTGCTTGCGCGCGCAAGGCACCACGGTGGTGAGTGTTCTTCATGAAATTGGCATGGCGCTGCACGCCGACGAATTGGTGGTGATGGCGCAAGGCCGAATCACGCACCAGGGGGCCTGTGCCGACCCAGCCACGCACCGCGCGCTCGAATCGGTTTTTGACGACCGTTTGGCGGTGCGAGAACTGGATGGGCAGTGGGTCGCTTTGCCCAACGTGAAAAATGTGTCCGGGACCTGACATGCAAATCGAGTCCCTAGCTGGCAAGACATCACATGCGAAACCCGCGGCGGTGAATATTGACCCGACAGAGTGGGCGCACACCCATGGGCTTGGCTCCCTCATTCAAAAGGACTGATCCGTGCCATTCAATATCCCGGCCATTGACGACATTACCCAACTCGCGCTCGCCGGGCGCTTGCAAAACCTGTTGGACAACAAGACCAAGCCGGTCGGCTCGCTCGGGCAGATCGAGCGGCTCGCGCAGCGCATCGGCCTGGTACTGGGCAGCGAGACGCCCACACTGACGCATCCGCAACTGGTGGTGTTCGCCGGAGACCATGGACTGGCCGCACGCGGAATCTCGGCCTACCCGAGCGACGTGACTTGGCAGATGGTCGAGAACTTCTTGGCAGGCGGGGCGGCCGTCAGTGTGCTGGCGCGGCAACACGGCCTTGGCCTCACGGTGGTGGATTGCGGCGTGCGTCACGACTTCGCGCCCCGCGCTGGACTGTTGATCGCCAAAGTGGCGCACGGCACAGCCGATGCGCTTGAGGGTCAGGCAATGACACCCGCGCAACGCGACCAGGCGCTGGCCAATGGCGCTGCGCTGGTGAGGGGTCTGAAGGGCAACGCGCTGCTGCTGGGAGAGATGGGCATTGGTAACACCTCGGCTGCCTCGTTGCTGATGAGTCGTCTCCTGGGTTTGGACATTGTGGACTGCACAGGGGCCGGCACTGGGTTGGATGCTGAGGCTGTGCAGCGCAAGATCGGTGTTCTGGGTCAGGTGCTGGCACGCCATCCGCACGCGGCGGAACCGCTGACAGCTTTGGCAGCTTTCGGCGGTTATGAGATCGCGACCATGGTTGGCGCGGTGCTTCAAGCTGCGGCCGAGCGGCGAGTGATCGTGGTGGACGGCTTCATCACCAGTTCGGCCGTGCTGGTGGCCAGCAAGCTGAAGCCGAACGTGCTGCAGCGCTGCGTGTTCGCCCACCGCTCAGGCGAACGCGGTCATGCCCTGATGCTGTCCCACCTCAAGGCCGTGCCCTTGCTGGACCTGGGGCTGCGCTTGGGGGAGGGCTCGGGTGCGGCCTTGGCATGGCCACTGCTCTTGAGTGCCTGCGCTATCCTGCGAGAAATGGCCAGCTTCGAGTCCGCCGGGGTGTCTCGGCAGGACGAAGCCCCTGCTGCAGCACGTTGAGATCATGTCCTTTATTCGCCACTTTTTGATTGCCATCCAGTTCTTCACCCGCATCCCAATCGATGGGCGGCTGGCAGACTGGGTTGGCTTTTCGCCGGCCATGCTTCGCGCCAGCGCGGCGCACTTCCCCGGTGTGGGCTGGGTGGTTGGTGGGTTGACGGCGTTGGTGTTCTGGGGTCTGGTTCATGTGCTGCCTGTTCAGCCTGCGGCATCTTGGGTGGCAGCCGTGTTGAGCACCGCTTTCAGCGTTTGGCTGACAGGTGCTTTTCACGAGGACGGCCTGGCCGACACGGCCGACGGCCTGGGCGGTGCAGTGAGCCGGGAACGTGCACTGGACATCATGAAGGATTCGCGCATTGGCAGCTATGGCGCCATCGCGCTCGTGTTGGCCCTGATCGCCAAAGTGCTGCTGCTGGGCCTGCTGGTGCAGGTCGCTGGAGCAAACCAGGCGGCCTGGGCGCTGTTCGCAGCGCATGTCACTTCGCGGCTGATGCCGCTTTTTGTGATTCGCACCTTGCCACATGTGGGCGATACCGCGCAGTCCAAGAGCAAGCCGCTGGCTGAGACCATCTCGACCGCTGGGCTGTTGGCTGGCCTGGCTTGGTGGGCTGCCGCGATGGCACTGGCAGGCTGGATGGCGCCGGGTATGTCCTGGCTGCACGCGGTGATGGGGGCCTTGGTCGGCCTGGCTTGGATGTGGCGTCTGTTGCAGCGGCGCTTGCAAGGCTTCTCCGGCGACGGCCTCGGCGCTACCCAACAGCTCAGCGAACTGCTGTTCTACCTCGGCCTGGCACTGGCCCTTTGAGGCGCTCATGAAACTTTGGCTTTTGCGCCATGCGCGTGTCTCGCTGGATGCTGGTCTGTGTTACGGCGCTAGCGATGTACCGGCCGATGTGGGTCTGACCCGGCAAGCGGCCGAATGCGCAGCCACGCTCCTGCCGCTGGGTTTACCGGTGCGGGTTTCTGGCATGGGCCGGGCGCAGCAGTTGGCAAGCGAGCTGTACCAATTGCGCCCCGATCTGCAGCCGCCGGTCGTCGATCCACGCCTGAACGAAATGGATTTCGGCTGCTGGGAACTGCAACGCTGGGATACCATCCCTCGCTCTGCCTTTGACGACTGGATGGCCGACTTCGCCCATCACCGCTTTGGCGGTTCCGAAAGCTCGCAGGGGGTGATCGATCGTGTGGCTAACGCGATCGACGAACTCAGGCATCAACGGGTGGCTGAGGCGGTGTGGGTGACACATGCTGGTGTGATTCGCGCAGCCAACTTCCTGGCAACCTATGGGCGCATCACAATTGCTGATGTTGGCCAATGGCCGATTGACGCACCAGCCCAAGGAGGACATCAGGTGCTGGACTGCTGAGTACCGTTTTTTTTGTGCTTGAAACTACAAACCGTCCATATCGCGCATTGCGGGCACAGCGGCTTAAGTGCTTTGCAGTCTATGCACTCTGATGGCCAGTGGGTGGTTTTGCCGCGCAAGGCCTGAACGGCCCCCCTTGACCATCTTTCGCTAGAATTTCAGGCATGGAACTCAAAATCGTCGTCTACTCCAAGTCCGCATGCCCCCAATGCGATTCCGCCAAGATGGTGCTCAAAACCAAGTCATTGGCTTTCGAGGAAATCAAGATCGACGGCGAAGCCGAACGCATGGCTTTCTTTGAAAAATGCGGTCCTTCGGTCCGCCAAATGCCCCAAATCTTCATCAACGACCAGCGCGTGGGCGGCTTGGCGGGTTTGCAGGCGGCCTTGGTTCAACTCGGGCTTTGACCCGCTCTGGCTCGCGGGCCGCGTCAATCCTTAAAGGAGCGTCCATGAGCCTGATCATGAAACAAGCCGTCACAGGCCCAGCGGCTTGGAAAGGTGCCGATATGGTCGGCGACACCACTTGGGTTTATTCCTTGAGTCCTGATGTGCTGGCGACCTTGGACGCGGCCTTGGCCCATGTCAAAGCCAAAGGTCTGACGTTTCCCAACTTCTTCCGAGATGATTTCCCAATAGGTGATTGGGCGCAAACGCTGCTGGCTTACAGCAACGAGCTGGAAAACGGTCGGGGCTTTCTGGTGCTGCGGGGCTTGCCTGTCGAGAGCTACAGCGAAGAAGACATTCAAATCATCTACTACGGCATTGGCCTGCACATGGGCGTGCCAGTGCGGCAAAACCCCAAGGGCGACCTGCTGGGCCTGGTGATGAATGTGGGTGATGTGACGAAGAAAACCACCCGCGTCTATGAAACCAACCTGTACCTGCCTTACCACTCTGATCCCTCAGACGTGGTGGGCCTTTTGTGCCTTCGCAAAGCCAAGCAGGGTGGCTTGAGCAGCTTGGTGAGCGTGGCGGCGATCTACAACGAGATTTTGCAAAAGCACCCGGAGTACCTGGGCCTGTATTACCGAACTTGGTATTTCTCGCACCTGTGCGAAGACCTGCCCAGCCTGTCGCCCATCTTCAGCCACCACCAAGGCAAGCTCAGCTGCCGCTACCTGCGCCAGTACATCGAGCTGGGCCACGAGATCCGAAACATGCCGCTGTCCAAGGTCGAAATCGAAGCACTTGATTTGTTTGACGAGATCATGCACCGTGACGATTTCCGCCTGAGCATGATGCTGGAGCCTGGTGACTTGCAGTTTGCCAACAACTACGCCGTGCTGCACTCGCGCAATGAGTTCGAAGACCACGGCGTGCACGAACTCAACCGCAAGATGCTGCGCCTCTGGGTCAAGATGCCCAATGCGCGGACTTTGGCGCCTGAGTTTCCCGGGCGTAATGGTTTCCCGGCGCCTGTGGTTGCGGCCTGAACGCCTCAGCCTGTCGGCGAGGCCCGCTTAAGGCCGGTTTTTAGCCGAGGGCGTGGCTCTTTTAGGCGTCAATTTGCCCTTGCCCGCCTCTTCCAAACACAGCAGTGTGTCCACATGCGCCATGAACCGGTTGAGGTAATCCGGTGAAATGTCGCGCATCAGCCCCAGCGAGCGCAGCACCAGCATGTGCGAGTTGATGGGGCCTGCGTTTTGCGGCGCTTGGGCCATGGCTTGGGTGACCTTCTTTTGCACGCTGATCTGGCTCAACTGCTTTTTGAAGGCCTGAATGCGCGGGTTTTCGGAGGGCCATCCTGTGGGTCTGCTTGACCCTTGTAGCGCCGTTTTTGGGGCCATGTCTTGCAAAAGCGTGGCCAAGGAGGAGGGCAATGGTTCGGGCACGGCTTTGGAGTGACGCGCCGCGCTCATGCGCGCATCGAACCGTTTCAACGCTTCTTGCAGCTTGGCCTGCAGCAAAAGCCGCGCAGGGCCAGATTGCGCTTGCGTGCGACTGGCCAATGTTTCGATGTAATGCCAGCCCACAGCATCCACCCGCGCTGCACCCGCCGCCCGCAGGGCGTCCAGGTCAGGCAGCGCTGGTGCGACTTCGTTCATGGTTTGGTCGTGTCTTGTTTCATGCCCGTCGCTTGGGCCGCGTTGGCAGTTTTTGGCACAGGTGCCATTTCCACCCGGCGGTTCTGGGCGCGGGCTTTCTCGTTGGTGTTGGCCACCAAAGGTTGTTCCTGGCCAAAGGCGGCAGCAAACAGCATGCCGGACGGCATGCCTTCTTCAATCAGCGTGCGCGTCACGGTCAGTGCACGCTGGGCCGAGAGTTCCCAGTTGTCTTCAAACTGGCGGTTGCGGCTGGTGACGGCTTTGTCGTCGGTGAAACCACTCACCATCAACATCTCGTCTCGCGTTTGCAGGTAACTGCGCAAGGGCAGCACCAAGCTTTTGAGGAGCTTGCGGCCTTCGGGTTCGAGCCGGTCCGAGTTCAGCTCAAACAACAACTTGCCGCTGATGCCGATGCGCCCGTTGTTCAAGGTGATGCGGCCACTGGCCAGCGGTCCTGCCAAAGCCTGCTCGAGCGAGATGCGCTTTTGCTCTTCGACCTGACGCTTTTGCACCTCGTTTTCCAGCTGGGTCGCCATGTCCAGTTGTGCCGCCATCACGCCCACCAACAACAGCACAAACGCGCCCAACAGGCCCGTCATCAGATCGGCAAACGAGATCCACGTCGGGGTGGTGGATTCGCTCTCAGCTTCGAGTTCCAGCATCAAGCAGCTCCTTCAGACTGGCGTTGCTGCAGGGCTTCCAGCACGTCTTTTTGGCTGCCAATGCTCAGGTCAATCATTTCACGGGCTTGCGCCACGTAATAGGCCAGCTGTTCATCGCTGCGCGTCATGGATTTCTCGATCGCCTGCTCGATCCGCTGCAAGTTGGCCATCAGCTTCTCATTGGTTTCGCTGAAGTTGCGCACAGCAAAACCAAAGGTCTCGCCCAGGCTGGCCACGTCCACCGCGCTGGCCGTGACTTGCGCGGCGATGTCGCCCAGCTTGCTGGTCTCGGCTGCCACCTGTTCCGTGAACTGTCCACTGGTTTGCTGCAGGGAGGCCTGGCTGGTGGCGACCATGGCATCGATCACGCCACGCTGTTCGGTCGACGCGTGGTTGATCGCATCCAGCAAGGTGCTGAGTGTGCCCAGGATGCGGGTGCGCTCTTCGAGCAAGGCGTTGTCACGCGCCACGCTGACCGAGATTTCTTGCCTCAGCTGGCCAATGACTTCGGCAGCGGCTTTGGGGGCCTCGGAAGCAGTTTCGATCAGGCGGGTGATCGGGTCTTCCAGCGCCGTGCCCAGTGTGGTGAGGTGCGCGGTCACCGCGGTTTGCAGTTCGGCCAGTCGGGCCACAGCGGTCTGACCGCGTGTGTCTTCAGCATCCCTCAGGGCCGACAGCTCTTGGCGCAGCACGTCGGTCAGTGCTTGGGCGCGCTCTTGGTGACCTGCAGTCCACTGTACTTCAGAGGCAATGCGCTCGTGCACCAGGGCTTCGCTGCTGGCCATCAGGCGAGTGATTTCAGCCAGTGTTTGGGTGGCCTGGGTTTGCGTGTGGGCTGTGATCTCTTGTGCCGTGTGGGTCAGGGTGTCGCAAATGGCTTGCTGTTGTGCCAAGGTCTGTGTGCCCGAGGCCTGCCATTGGCTGTGCAGTTCGCTGGCCATCTGTGCCAGCGAGGCTTGCCAGGCTTGCAGCCGCTGCTGGTCGGCGCTGCTTTGGTGCGTGAGCTGCTGCGTCTGGGCGGCACTGACTTGGTCGACCAGCGTCTTGGCGCTGAGTTCAAAGTTCTGGCTGAACGCTTCCAGTGTCTGGCCGACACGTTCGGTCATCAGGGTGCTGGCTTGCTCGTGGCGTGTCAGCGTTTCTGCACTGGTGTGCGCCACGGCGGCGGCGGTGGCCGACATTTGGCTGTTCAGCTCGCCCAGTTGCTGCTGAGTGTTGAGCAGCAGCCGCTCGTTCATGCTTTGGGCCTGCTCGCTCAGTTGCGCCATGGTGGCTTGCACCACAGGGCGAATGCTGTCGCTGGCCAGTTGCATGCTTTGGCTCAAACTGGTTTGCAGCGATTGGTCCACCGATTGCGCCAGCCCCGTGTAGGCCGTGTGCACCTGCGCGTGAAAGCTTTCTTGATTGGCCATCAAACGCTCGTTCATCTGCTGGCTGGTTTGGGCCATTTGCACCATCAATGTCTGCAATTGCTGCACGACTTGCGGCAGGGCTTGTGACTGTTGCTGTAGGGCCTTGAAGGTTTCTTGCCGTTGGTGCACCAAAGAAAATCCACGCAGCGTGGTGGCTGTGAGTGTGTCCAGCACTTGGGTGGCTTGTGCGCGTTCGCGGCGTGCCAAGCTGCTCATCAGCCCCAACATGGCCGACGTGGCCACGCCTGCCACCGAGGTGCCAAACGCCAGCCCCAGTCCCTTGATGGGTTCAGAAAATGCCGACCGAATGCCTGCGATGTTGGTGGAGCCTTCCAGCGCAAACACTGCGCCATTGAGCGTGACCACCATGCCCAAAAACGTCCCGAGCATGCCCAGCATGACCAACAAACCCACCAAATAAGGGGTCAGAGCTGGACCTGGCAGGCCCACACGCTCACCTTCCACACGTTGGCGAATGGGGTTTTGCAAGCCAGCGGGCAGGGTGATCAGCCAATCGCTGAGGTTTTGTAAATCTTGCGGAAGGTCGGCAAGCGCTTGGTTCAGGGCTGCCGTGGCGGCGCGGTATTGACGCAGCTCCATGGCGCCAAACACGTAAACCGCGCCAATGACAGCCGCCATGCCCAAAACCAGCAGGTGTGAGGTGGCGACAGCCGCCGCCACCCAGACGACGGCCAATGCGCCCAGTGCGAAGGCGATGTGGAAGGAATAGCGTTTCATTGTTCTTTTGGCGTGTTTTGATTGAAGGCTTCAACAAGGCCCAGCACGGGTTGCAAGCGCGTGTCCAGCTCGGCCAGCAAAGCGCTGCGCATGGCTTGGCGCAGGGGCAAGAGCCAAGGCAAGGGACTCACTGCGGTGGCGGACGGTGCTTCGGCACCTTCGGCCGTGGCCTCGGCTTGCAGGTTGCTGAGTTGTTGAATGTGTTTTTTAAGGGCTTGCACAAAGAGCTTTTCGTGCAGCTTGGCCATTTTGCCCAGCAAAAGGGCTTCGCGTTCGCTCAAGATGTTTTCAAAAGCCGCATCGAGCGTGGCCAGCTGTTGCAAGCTTGGCGTACTTTTGCTCAGCTGCCCCCGCACTTGTGAGCGCAAGGTCTGAAGGGACGTTTCCATTTGGCGCTGGTGGGCGGCGTAAAAACGGCGATAGGGCTCAAACGCCGTTTTCGGCTCGATGGGCTCGTCCAGTTCTGCGGGCGGCATGTCGATGCGCGCCAGGCCCGAACCGCTGGGCGCGCCTTGGGCGATGGATTGTTCGAGTTGGGCGCGGACTTTGTCCACATGCCGGGTCAGTGCCTCGGCTGTCATCAAACCCGCGCGCCGCAGATGTGCAGGCTGGGGCGTTGCAGGTTGCTGCTCGGGGTTGAGCACGCCGTGCAAGGCAATCGCATGGCGAAAGTTCAGCCAATCGCCCAGCTTTTGCCCCACATCGTCCGCTACCGGGGCGGCATCGATCATGGCGTTTTCGGTCAGAAAACGCGTCAGTCGGGAGCTGTTGAAGTGGGCACGCGGCGAAGGGCGCGTCATGGGTGGGGGTGTTTTGGGATACGAAAAAGCAGAGCGGCGTGGCTCGGGGCGGACGGTTGCCCTAGTGGGCACAGCCGATTCAGCAAAATTGTGATTTTACCCGCCGATGGCATGGACCCCCGATCAAGTCGGGGGTGACAGATATTTGTCATGCCCCGTTCTCTGTCATACCCGCGCATGCGGGTATCTACGTCCCCGCATTTCACAAAACCTTGGGCTTGAAATCGCAAAACGCCGCCACCGCGCACTGCCCGCACAGCGGTTTGCGCGCTTGGCACACATAGCGCCCGTGCAGGATCAACCAGTGGTGCGCGTCCACCAGGTACTTGGTCGGAATGCGTTTGAGCAGCTTGAGCTCTACGGCCAAAGGCGTTTTGCCCGGGGCCAAACCCGTGCGGTTGCCCATGCGAAAGATGTGTGTGTCCACCGCCATGGTCGCCTCGCCAAAGGCCGAATTGAGGACCACATTGGCCGTTTTGCGTCCAACCCCGGGCAGAGCTTCGAGTTCTTCACGGCTGCGGGGCACCTGGCCGCCGTGCTGCTCCACCAAAATGCGGCAGGTTTCCATCAGGTGCTTGGCTTTGCTGCGGTAAAGGCCAATGGTCTTGATGTAACCCTCCAGCCCCGCCAGCCCGAGTTCCAAGATCTTTTGCGGTGTGCCCGCCACCGGGAACAGCTTGCGCGTGGCCTTGTTCACGCCCACGTCGGTGGCCTGGGCCGACAGCAGCACAGCGGCCAGCAACTCAAAGACGCTTGTGTATTCCAGCTCAGTCACAGGCATGGGGTTGGCCGCTTGCAGCGTGGCAAAAAAAGATTCAATCTGTGCGGGCTTCATGGTGGTTTGAAGTGGGGATGTTGGCAAAATGGTGGGGAATCAACACGGGAAGATACACCATGCCTTTGCAATTTGCCGACCGCCTGAACAATGTCGAAACTTCCGCCATCCGCGAGCTTTTCAAGCTCCTGGGCAAGCCCGGCATCATCAGTTTTGCGGGCGGTTTCCCGGACAGCGCCATGTTTGACGTGGACGGCATCCGCGAAGCCAGCAATGCCGCGCTGACGCAAGACCCCGGCGCGGCTCTTCAATATGGTGCGACCGAAGGCTTTGGTCCGCTGCGCGAGCAACTGGCCCACTTCATGGCCCAAAAGGGTGCCCAAGACGTGACCGCAGACCAGCTGATCGTGACCACGGGCAGCCAGCAGGGGCTGGATTTGATCGGCAAAACCATGATCAGCCCCGGCGACAAGGTGATCGTGGAAGGTCCAACATTCCTCGCCACCATCCAGTGCTTCCGTTTGTATGGGGCCACACTCATCAGCGCCCCAGTGGACGGCCACGGCGTCAAAACCGACGAGCTGGAAAAGCTGATCGCTGAGCACAAACCCAAATTCGTTTATTTGATTCCCACCTTTGGCAACCCGAGCGGTGCCTTGCTGAGCGCCGAGCGCCGCAAAAAGGTGCTGGAGATGGCCGTCAAACACCAAACCCTGATTTTGGAAGACGACCCTTATGGGGATCTGTATTTTGGTGAAGCGCCGCCACCCAGCTTGCTGGCCTTGAGTGCATCCGTGCCCGGCAGCCGCGAGTTGCTGGTGCATTGCGGGTCTCTCTCCAAAGTGCTCTCGCCCGGCTTGCGTGTGGGCTGGATGGTTGCCCCCGCCGAATTGCTGGCCCGCGCCACCATGTGCAAGCAGTTCAGCGACGCCCACACCAGCACCTTTGCCCAAGCCACGGCAGCGCAATACCTGTTGGCCGGTCGCATGCCTGCCACGCTGGACAAAGTGCGTGCTGTGTATGCAAAGCGCGCCCAAACCATGGGCGATGCTTTGCGCCGTGAACTGGGCGATGCGGTGGAGTTTGTGCAGCCGCAAGGTGGCTTGTTCGTGTGGGCGCGCCTCACGGGCGCAGGCGGCAAAGTGGCTGACGGCAACGTGTTCGCCAAACGCGCCATCGACAACGGTGTGGCCTTTGTGCCGGGCACGCCTTTCTTCTGCGCCAACCCGGACCACGCCACCTTCCGTCTGAGCTTTGCCACCGTGGGCGAAGACAAGATCCTCGAAGGTGTCTCACGCCTGGCCAAGGCCTTGTAAGTCATGGTCGCCAGCTCAGAACTGTGCATCGACGTCAACGGCACCGAAGTCTGGCTGCAAGGGCAGGGCGACGAGGTCATCCTGATGCTGCACGGCTGGCCAGACACCCGCGCCCTGTGGGACGGCACCGTGGCGGCCTTGGATGACCGAGCCACTTGTGCCCGCCTGACACTGCCCGGTTTTGAGAGCGGCCCTTCGGCGACCAGCCTCGATGGCATGTGCCAGCTGCTGCGCCAGGTCGTGGATCGCATCAGCCCCGACCAGCCTGTGACGCTGATGCTCCACGATTGGGGCTGCATTTTTGGCTATGAATTTGCCATGCGCCACCCCGGGCGCGTTGCTCGCGTGGTGGCTGTGGACGTGGGTGACCACAACTCGGGGGCCTTGCTGCGCAGCTGGGGGGCGAAGGAAAAACTGTCCGTGATGGGCTACCAATTGTGGCTGGCCCTGGCCTGGAAGTTGGGCGGTAACTTGGGCACCCGCATGACCCGCGCCATGGCCCGCTGGCTGCGCTGCCCCACAGACCCGTCCGCGATCACCCACAAGATGAACTACCCCTATGCCATGCAGTGGTTCGGCACGGCGGGCGGCTTCAAGCAGGCTGCGCAAGTCCAGTTGCCGATGCCGCTCTTGTTTGTCTACGGCGAGCGCAAACCTTTCATGTTCCATTCGGCCAAATGGTTGGACAAAGTGGCATCCACCCCCGGCAGCGCGGTGCATGGCTTGCCTTGCGGTCATTGGGTCATGATCTCGCGGCCCGAGCCTTTTCATGCACGCGTGCGTGAATGGCTCTGGGACGGCGTGTGAGGGCTAGGCCATGAAACCCGAGGACCTGATGAAGCTGGTCACCACGCCCATGCCCTTTGGCAAGCACAAGGGCATGCTGATCGCCGACTTGCCCGGCAACTACCTCAACTGGTTTGCCCGCGAGGGTTTCCCCAAAAGCGAAATCGGACAGCTGCTCCGACTGATGCAAGAGATTGACCACAATGGTCTGAGTGATTTGCTTAAGCCCTTGCGTCACAAGTAGGTCGGCGGCTTCAGCCCCGACATTAAAAACCCATTCAGGGCTTCACGACTTCCAACAAACGATCCAATCCACCCGAATGGATAGCGACCATGGCCTGCTCGCGCACCTTGGGTTTGGCGTGGTATGCCACCGACAAACCCGCCGCACCCATCATGGGCAGGTCGTTCGCGCCGTCGCCCATGGCAATGCACTCGTGCGGCTCGATGCCCATCAATGAAGCCATTTCCAGCAAGGTGCGACGTTTTTCTGCACCATCACAAATTTCGCCCCAGCTTTGCATGACCAAGCCGCCCGTGAGTTCACTGTTGACCACCTCCAGGCGGTTGGAGCGCGCAAAGTCGATGTTCAAGCGCGCTTTGACGCGGTCGGCAAAGAAGGTGAAGCCGCCAGACACCAGCAAGACCTTCATGCCCACTTTTTGGCACGCCTTAATCAACTCGGCCGCCCCAGGATTGATCTTCAGGCGCTCGGTGTACACGCGCTCCATGTCGGCCAGCGTCACGCCCTTGAGCAGGGCCAAGCGGCGGCGCAGGCTCTCTTTGAAGTCGGTGATCTCGCCGCGCATGGCCGCTTCGGTGATGGCGGCCACCTCGGCCTTGCGGCCCACAGCGTCGGCGATCTCGTCGATGCACTCGATGCTGATGAGCGTGGAGTCCATGTCAAACGCGATCAGCTTGAACTGAGACAGTGACAGGGGTGCGGTGAAGCCTTGAATGGCAAGGCCGGGGGCGAATTCAGTGGCGGTGGTCATGGGTCAGGATTATCGAAGATCGTGGAATGGACTCAGGCGGTGGCGGTTTCGGCTTTGGGTTGACCCAATGAGCGCAACACATCCCGCACCATCTGCGCCCGCGCCTTGGGGTCTGGCAGTTCGCGTTCGATGCGGATTTTGTCGTTGCCCGCCAGCTTGATGTGCTTGTTTTTCTGGATCAGGCCGATGATGGCCATGGGGTCAATGGGCGGGTTGGGCTTGAAGGTGATCTGGATGACGCCCGGGGCGGCGTCAACTTTGACCACGCCATAGGGCTGGGTCAGCACGCGCAAGCGGTGCACATCCACCAGGGTTTGCGCTTGCGGGGGCAGTTTGCCAAAGCGGTCGACCAGTTCTTCGAGCAGGGCGTCGATCTGGTCGCTGGTTTTGGCGGTGGCCAGCTTTTTGTAGAACGACAAGCGCAGGTGCACATCGCCGCAGTAATCGTTGGGCAGCAGGGCGGGGGCGTGCAGGTTGATGTCGGTCGTGACCGACAGGGGGCTGAGCAAATCGGGCTCTTTCCCGGCTTTGAGGCAGCGCACCGCCTCGGACAGCATCTCGTTGTAGAGCTGGAAGCCCACTTCGAGCATGTTGCCGCTTTGGTTTTCGCCCAGCACCTCGCCCGCGCCGCGAATCTCCAGGTCGTGCATGGCCAGATAAAAACCGCTGCCCAGTTCTTCCATTTGCTGAATGGCATCGAGCCGCTGGGCGGCTTGTTTGGTCAGGCCTTCGATCTCGGGCACCATCAAATAGGCATAGGCTTGGTGGTGTGAGCGGCCCACGCGCCCGCGCAGTTGGTGCAACTGGGCCAGGCCGAACTTGTCGGCGCGAGAGATCACGATGGTGTTGGCCGTGGGCACGTCGATGCCGGTCTCGATGATGGTCGAGCACAGCAAGATGTTGTAACGCTGGGCCACAAAGTCGCGCATCACACGCTCCAGCTCGCGCTCGGGCATCTGGCCGTGGGCCACGGCGATGCGGGCTTCGGGCAGGATTTCTTCGAGTTTTTGGCGGCGGTTTTCGATGGTCTCGACCTCGTTGTGCAAAAAGTAGCACTGCCCGCCGCGCTTGAGTTCACGCAGCACCGCCTCGCGGATCACGCCCGTGCCTTCGTTGCGCACAAAGGTCTTGATGGCCAGACGGCGCTGCGGCGCGGTGGCGATCACGCTCAAATCGCGCAGGCCTTCCAAGGCCATGCCCATGGTGCGGGGGATGGGCGTGGCGGTGAGCGTGAGCACATCAACCTCGGCGCGCAGGGCCTTCATGGCCTCTTTGTGGCGCACGCCAAAGCGGTGCTCTTCGTCGATGATGAGCAGGCCCAGGTCATGGAACTTGGTCGATTCGCTCAGCAGCTTGTGCGTGCCGACCACGATGTCCACCGTGCCATCGGCAATGCCCTTGAGGGCGGCGGTGACTTCCTTGCCCGACCTGAAGCGCGAGACCTCGGCCACCTTGACGGGCCATTTGGCAAAACGGTCTTTGAGCGTTTGGTAATGCTGTTCGGCCAGCAGCGTGGTTGGCGCCAAAATCGCCACTTGCTTGCCCCCCGTGACGGCCACAAAGGCGGCGCGCAGCGCCACCTCGGTCTTGCCAAAACCCACATCGCCGCAGACCAAGCGGTCCATCGGGCGGGGGCTGATCATGTCTTGAATGACGCAGTGGATGGCCGCCTTTTGGTCGGCGGTTTCTTCAAAGCCAAAGTCGTTGGCAAAGGTCTCGTAATCCTGCGGGCTGTAG
>JBIKSF010000031.1:0-19285 GCA_044348785.1 Limnohabitans sp. | reverse complement strand
ACCCCCAAGGCTGGGCCCAGTTTGGCCACGTCAAGATGCGCGACTACCGTTGGGGCGTGTTCATGAACCCCGGCGAGCAAGACCGCAAGATCCATTTTGGCGACAACATCGGAGAAAAAGCCTGGCAAGACGTGCCTGGCGAACACCGCGCCAACCTGCGCCGCATCATCGTCACACAAGGCGATACCGAGCCAGCGTCTGTCGAGCAGCAGCGCCACCTGGGCCTGACCGCGCCCAGCATGTATGACCTGCGCAATCTGTTCCAGATCAACGTTGAAGAAGGCCGCCACCTGTGGGCCATGGTGTACCTGCTACACAAATACTTTGGCAAAGACGGCCGTGAAGAAGCCGACGCGCTCTTGCAACGCAACAGCGGCAACGAAGACAACCCCCGCATCTTGCAGGCGTTCAACGAGAAGACACCTGACTGGTTGAGTTTCTTCATGTTCACTTACTTCACCGACCGTGATGGCAAGTTCCAGTTGTGCGCCTTGGCCGAGTCGGCATTCGACCCGCTGGCCCGCACCACCAAGTTCATGTTGACCGAAGAAGCGCACCACATGTTCGTGGGCGAGTCCGGCGTGAGCCGCACCATCCAACGCACTGTGGATGTGATGAACCAGCTCAAGACCGACGACGTGGGCAAGCTGCGCGCTGCTGGCGTGATCGACCTGCCCACTATCCAGCGTTACATCAACTTCCACTTCTCGGTGACCATCGACTTGTTCGGTGCCGACGAGTCGTCGAATGCCGCCACCTTCTACAGCTCGGGCCTGAAGGGCCGCTACGAAGAAGGCAAGCGTGGTGATGACCACATCCTGAAGGGCAACAGCTACAAGATCCTGTCTGTCGAAGGCGGCAAGCTGATCGAAAAAGAAGTGCCGATGCTCAACGCTTTGAACGAAGTGCTGCGCGACGACTACATCACCGATTCCAAAGGTGGTATCGAGCGTTGGAACCGTGTGATCACCAAGGCTGGCATTCCTTTCACCTTGAAGGCCCCCCACAAAGCTTTCCACCGCAACATCGGTTCTTTGTCCGGCTCCAAGATCACGCCCGATGGTCAAGTGGTGACCGACGCGCAGTGGATGGCCCAAGTGGGCGAGTGGTTGCCCACCAACGAAGACCGCGCTTATGTGGCCAGCCTGATGGGACGTGTCGTTGAGCCAGGCAAGTTCGCCAACTGGATCGCGCCACCTGTCATGGGCATCAACCGTCAGCCAGTGGACTTTGATTACGTCCGCTTTAACTGATTGAGTCTCTGATTTGACTGCTGCCCCTGTTTTTGCGGGGGCAGCAGTTGACAGAGGAAGGGGCGGGTTCCTCATGCTGGGGTACCAGAAATCGTCACCCGCCCCTTCCTCTGTCAACTGCATGAGTGCACCTTTCGCACAAACATCGGTAGACTGCCGAGGTTAAAACTGGCACTGAGCGACGGTATGGCTGTGGGCTGGGCGCCGATTTCTGGTACCCCAGCATGAGGCGCCCGGCCCACAGCCATACCGTTGCGGACCGCGCAGACTACAAGCAAGACAAAACAGACAAACACAAGAGAGCCAAGACATGAGCACCGAAGCGACGCTGATCAAACAACACCTGATCGACCCGGAAATCTGCATCCGCTGTAACACCTGCGAAGCGATTTGCCCGGTGGGTGCGATCACGCACGACTCGCTCAACTACGTGGTCAAGGCCGACATCTGCAACGGTTGCATGGACTGCATCTCGCCATGCCCCACAGGCTCGATTGACAACTGGCGCATGATGCCCAAGGCCAAGGCCTACAGCATCGAAGAACAACTCAAGTGGGACGAATTGCCTGCTGAGCTGAGTGCAGAAGAACTGGCTGAAGCAACAGGTGACACGGGTGGCGATACGGTTGCCGCACAAGAAGCTGCACAAGCCGCTGTGCAAGCTGCCGCCTCTTCGTCATCAGCGGCTTCAACCGCCGTCGCCTCAGGCTTCAACTCGGCCCAATTTGGCGCGACCATTCCACCTTGGTCGGCGGCTCATGCCTACACCAACCTGTACGGCCCCAAGGCGCAGGAAAAAACCATCACCGCCACCGTGACGGGCAACCTGCGCGTGACCGAGGTGGGCAAGCAAGATGGCCAGCAAGACTACGACACGCACCACATCGTGCTCGACTTCGGCAACTTGCCTTTCCCGGTGCTCGAAGGCCAGTCCATTGGCATCATTCCGCCCGGTTTGGACGCCAAAGGCAAGCCACACCATGCCCGCCAGTACTCGATCGCCAGCCCCCGCAACGGCGAGCGACCTGGTCACAACAACCTGTCGCTCACCATCAAGCGCGTGCTCGAAGACCACGACGGCCAACCCGTTCGCGGCGTCGGCTCTAATTACATGTGCGATTTGAACGTGGGTGACAAGGTGCAGGTGATTGGCCCGTTCGGCGCGAGCTTCCTGATGCCCAACCACCCCAAGAGCAACATCGTCATGATCTGCACCGGCACCGGCTCAGCACCCATGCGCGCCATGACCGAATGGCGTCGCCGCTTGCGTGCCAGCGGCAAGTTCGAGGGCGGCAAGCTGATGCTGTTCTTCGGTGCCCGCACGCCCGCTGAGTTGCCGTACTTTGGTCCGCTCAACAACCTGCCCAAAGACTTCATCGACACCGAATTCGCTTTTTCGCGCGAAGTGGGCAAGCCCAAGCGTTATGTGCAAGACGCCATGCGCGAGCGCGCCGCCGACATCGCAGCCCAGCTCAAAGACCCGAACACCTGTTTTTATGTGTGCGGTTTGAAAAGCATGGAGGAGGGCGTGGTGATGGCCTTGCGAGACATCGCACAGAACGCCGGGCTCGATTGGGATACCGTGGGCGCAGCGTTCAAAAAAGAAGGCCGTCTGCACCTCGAAACCTACTGACCACGCATGGCGAATACCACCCACATTGGCCTGGACCAAGTTCGCCAGCAACTGCGCCAGCCCCGAACCCAGCTCAAAGGCCGTCAGGTTGCGCCAGAGGCCCGCGCCGAGGTGCAGGCCTTGATCGGGTTGCCGCTAGTCGAGGGCCACCGCCGTGACCTGCTGATCGAGCACCTGCATTTGCTCAACGACCACTTTCATGGCCTGTTCGAGCGCCACATCGTGGCGCTGGCTGCTGAGATGAAGCTGTCGGTGGTCGAGGTGTTCGAGGTCGCTTCGTTCTATCACCACTTTGAAATCCTGAAAGACGATGCCGTTGCTCCGCGCATCACCGTGCGGGTTTGCGACAGCCTGAGCTGCAGCTTGGCGGGCAGCGATACGCTGCTGCGTCAGTTGCAGAGGGATTTGACGGGCGACGTACAGGTCGTCAACGTGCCTTGTCTGGGCCGTTGCGAGCAAGCGCCTGCGGCGCAAGTGGGCCAGCAGGCGGTGGCGCTTGCCACGGCCCAGGACGTGAGTCGCCTGGTAGCAGAGAACCACACGCAGCCTTTGGTCTTGCTACATGCGCTGCGTTACGACGACTACAAAAAAGCCGGGGGCTACCAACTGGCGCTTCAGGTCGCGGCAGGTTTGAAGGACCATGAGTCAGTCATCAAATGCCTCGAATCTTCAGGCTTGCGCGGATTGGGCGGCGCAGGTTTTCCGGCAGGCCGTAAATGGCGCATCGTGCGCAGTCAGCCCGCACCGCGCCTGATGGCGGTGAACATCGACGAGGGCGAGCCCGGCACTTTCAAGGACCGCACTTGCCTGGAGGCCGACCCGCACCGCTTCTTGGAGGGTGTGCTGATTGCCGCCAGCGTGGTGGGCTGCGAGGCGGTTTATATCTACCTGCGCGACGAGTACCACGAGGCCCGCGTGATGCTGACCGAAGAGTTGGCCGCATTGCAGGCCAACCCGCCTTGTGCCTTGCCCCGCATCGAACTGCGACGGGGCGCGGGCGCCTACATCTGCGGCGAAGAGTCGGCCATGATCGAGAGCATTGAAGGCAAACGCGGTGAACCGCGCCTGCGCCCGCCCTACATCGCCGAGGTCGGCCTGTTTGGCCGCCCGACGCTGGAGCACAACTTCGAGACGCTTTATTGGATTCGCGAACTGCTGGAGCAGGGCGCTGACAGCTTTGCATCGCACGGACGCCATGACCGCAAGGGCCTGCGCCGCTTCAGTGTGAGCGGTCGTGTCAAGGAGCCTGGCGTTAAGCTCGCGCCCGCAGGCATCACGCTGCGTGAACTGGTGGATGAATACTGCGGCGGCATGGCCGATGGACACACGCTCTATGCCTACCTGCCGGGTGGAGCCAGTGGGGGCATCTTGCCTGCACGCCTGGCCGATGTGCCGCTGGACTTTGACACCCTGCAGCCGCACGGCTGCTTCATCGGTTCGGCCGCCGTGATGGTGCTCGGCCAACATGACAGCGCCCGCGACGCTGCGCTGAACGTGACGCGCTTTTTTGCGCATGAGAGCTGCGGCCAGTGCACGCCTTGCCGCGTGGGCACCGACAAGGCGGCGCAACTCATGACCGCTGCGGTTTGGGACGCCGACACCCTGCAAGATCTGGCGCAGGTGATGGGCGATGCGTCCATTTGCGGCCTGGGCCAAGCCGCGCCGAACCCGATACGTTGTGTGCTGGACTACTTTCCGCACGAAGTGGGCGCAGAGGTGAAAGCATGAGTACCGTTCAATTCACCCTCAATGGCCAATCGGTTGAAGCACCTGCCGGCAAAAGCATTTTCAACATCGCCAAAGACCTCGGCATCGCCATCCCCCACTTGTGCCACAAGGAAGGCTTGGCACCCGACGGCAACTGCCGCGCTTGTGTGGTCGAGGTGGCCGGTGAGCGCACCTTGGCCCCGAGTTGCTGCCGCAGCGCTACGCCCGGCATGCAGGTGCGCACCGACAGTGAACGCGCTGCCAAAAGCCAGAAGATGGTGCTGGAAATGCTGCTGGCCGACTTGCCCGAGCAGGGCCACAAATGGCTGGACGACCGTGCCGAGGCTCCGCATGGCGAACTGAGCCAATGGGCAGAACACCACGGTGTGCAGGTGCGCCCTGCATTGGCCGCACTCCAGCGTGAGGCGGTCCCTGCCGATCTGTCACACCCCGCCATGGCCGTGAACTTGGATGCCTGCATCCAGTGCAACCGCTGCCAACGCGCTTGCCGTGATCTGCAGGTCAATGACGTGATTGGCTTGGCTTTCAGGGGCGCACACACGCAAGTGGTGTTTGACCTGGCCGATCCGATGGGGGGGAGCAGCTGCGTGGGCTGCGGCCAATGTGTGCAGGCTTGCCCCACCGGCGCACTCATGCCCAAGAGCCATATGGGACCTCAAAAAGTGGACCGCGAAGTCGATTCGGTCTGCCCGTTTTGCGGCGTGGGATGTCTGGTCACTTACCAAGTCAAAGACGAAAAAATCATCAGCGTCCAAGGGCGAGAAGGCCCCGCCAACGAAGGCCGCTTGTGCGTCAAGGGCAGATTTGGCATGGACTACATCCACAGCTCGGACCGAATCACGAAGCCGCTGATCCGCAAAGCGGGCGTGGCCAAAGACGTGTCTTTGCTGGATGGCCACACCGACTGGCGCGAAGTGTTCTGCGAAGCTACGTGGGAAGAAGCACTCGATCTGGCCACCCAGCCGCTCAATGCGCTGCGCGACCAACACGGCCCAAAGTCTCTCGCCGGTTTCGGCTCCGCCAAAGGCAGCAACGAAGAAGCCTACCTTTTCCAAAAGCTGGTGCGCACTGGCTTTGGCAGCAACAACGTGGACCACTGCACGCGCCTGTGCCACGCGTCCAGCGTGGCGGCCCTGCTCGAAGGCGTGGGCTCGGGCGCAGTCAGCAACCCGGTGCGCGATGTCGAACACTCCGACCTGATCATCGTGATCGGCTCCAACCCTACCAGCAACCACCCCGTGGCCGCCACTTGGATGAAGAACGCCGCCCAGCGCGGCACCCGCATTGTGTTGGCCGACCCGCGCATCACCGACATTGGCCGCCACACCTGGCGCACCCTGCAGTTCAAGGCCGATACCGATGTGGCTTTGCTCAATGCGATGCTGCACGTCATCGTCACCGAGAACCTGTGCGACGAGACCTTCTTGCGCGAGCGCGCCGACAACGTCGCCGAACTCAAGGCCCATGTGCAGGACTACACGCCCGAAGCCATGAGCGCGGTGTGTGGCATCCCGGCCGACACCATCCGCGAAGTGGCTCGGGCCTACGCCACAGCCAAAGCCGCCATGATCTTGTGGGGCATGGGCGTGAGCCAGCATGTGCACGGCACCGACAACGTGCGCTGCCTGATCGCGTTGGCCAGCATCACCGGCCAGATCGGCCGCCCCGGCACCGGCCTGCACCCACTGCGCGGCCAAAACAACGTGCAAGGCGCTAGCGACGCGGGCTTGATTCCGATGATGTACCCCAACTACCAGCGGGTGAGCGACAAGTCCGCGCACGACTGGTTTGAAAAGTTCTGGGACACGAAACTGGACGACCAGCCCGGCTACACCGTGGTCGAGATCATGCACAAAGCGCTCGCGCCGGACACCGATCAGCACAAGGTGCGCGGCATGTACATCATGGGCGAGAACCCGGCCATGAGCGATCCGGACCTGAACCATGCCCGCCACGCGCTGGCCAGTTTGCAGCACTTGGTGGTGCAAGACATCTTTTTGACTGAAACCGCCTGGTTGGCCGATGTGGTGCTGCCCGCCAGCGCCTGGCCCGAGAAAACCGGCACCGTCAGCAACACCGACCGTACGGTGCAGATGGGCCGCCAGGCTGTGCTGCCGCCGGGCGATGCGAAACCCGACCTTTGGATCATCCAGCAGATCGCCGAGCGCATGGGTCTGAACTGGACTTATGCAGGCGAGCACGAAGGCGTAGCCGAGGTGTACGAAGAAATGCGCCAGGCCATGGCCCCGGCCATTGGCGGCATTGACTGGGCGCGCTTGAACGCGGGCTCGGTCACTTACCCTTGTGTGAGCGCCGACGATCCGGGCCAGCCCATCGTCTTTCATGACCACTTTCCCACCGCCGACGGCCGTGTGCGGCTCATGACCGCCAGCCTGATCCCCGCCAATGAGCAGCCCGATGCCGAATACCCCATGGTGCTGATCACCGGGCGGCAGCTGGAGCATTGGCACACCGGCAGCATGACGCGCCGTGCCAGCGTGCTCGATGCGCTGGAGCCTGCGGCCACGGCCTCGATGTGCAGTGCCGACCTCGCTCGTCTGGGTCTGCAAGCCGGTCAACGTGTGCGCATTGCATCGCGCCGGGGTGAGGTGGCGCTGCAACTGCGCTGTGACGATGGCACGCCTGAAGGCACGGTGTTCATCCCGTTTGCCTACGTGGAGGCGGCGGCCAACGAGTTGACCAACGCGGCGCTCGATCCGTTTGGCAAGATTCCGGAGTTCAAGTACTGCGCCGTGCAAGTCTCGGCGCTGCAGCCTTCATAATTCGTCGCTGTTCGTCTTGGGTTCTGCACCGTGTGTGGGGTGCCCAAGCCCTCCACTGACTCAGGCCCGGGAATTTCACTTGAACATCGACGTGCAAGCCATCTTCTGGATGGATGCTTTTCTCTACCTGATGCTGCATGCGGCCATCTGGTACGGCATGGCGCGCTACCGCAGTGGTCTGGTCACCGTGTGGAGTGTCTCGGGCCTCTTCAGCGCGGTGGGGGTGTTGGTGCTGGGCAGTCGCGGCATATTGCCCACCGCTGCGGTGGTCTTTTGGGGTGTGCTGCTCATGGCGCTGGGCAACTTCGGACGTCAGGCCGCATTGCGCTCTCTGGATGGACCTGCCGATCGCCTCTGGCTGTGGGGCATGGCGGCGTTCAATGGCGTGTACCTCTTGGTCACCTACGGCTATTATTTTTCGGGTGGCTCCGAGGCTGGCGTGATCCTTCTTTTTTACGCTTTTTACACCGTCAATTGCCTGGAATACGTGGTGTCGGGTCGGCGCATTGCCGCTACACACGATCCTTTTGGCTCCCGAGCTGTGCAGTCTGCCGGCTGGTTGCTGGTGGTCACATTGGGCATCAAGACTGTTGCTATTTTGGGCGGTTGGGGTGCGGCGGATTTGTACGACATGTCCTGGGACCAGGCGGTGGTGTTCGGTGGGCAGTTTGTTGCCATCACCATGCTCAGCGTGGGCTTCATGCAAATCTTTGTGGACCAGATGCACAAAGCCCAAATTCGTGCCGAGCAAGGCCTGGCGCGCGAGCAGGAGCGTTCGGCCCTCCTTCGTCAACATTCCCAAGATTTGTCCACGCTGCTCAGTGAGCGCGAAGAAATCATTCGGCAGTTGACCTTGTCCAATAAAAGCGCGGGCATGGGCGCTTTGGTGGCCAGCATTGCCCACGAACTCAACCAGCCACTGACCACCATCGTGCTCAAGACCGAGTTGATCGAATCGCACCTCATGCGCAACCCGGACCCGGCGGCGGCTTTGGCTGAAGCCCACAAACTGGCCGACCTGATTCGTGAAGACACGCGCCACGCAGCCGCCATCATCCGCACTTTGCGCAGCATGTTCGCCACTGGCAAGGGCGAATACGCCCGCCTCGATTTGGCCCAAAAAGTGAGCGAAGTGGTCAGCATCGTCGATGCCCACGCCAAGCGTTGCGACATTGCCTTTGACATCGACCTGAAGGAGCCCTTGATGTTGACGGGCGACGCCACCCAGTTGCAGCAAGTGGTGCTCAATTTGCTCAACAATGCCATCGATGCCCTCGTTGAAAAACCTGGTCAGCCCTCACGCATCGCCATTTCCGGAAAAGTGCTGCCTGATTGGGTTGAACTGCGCATCGCCGACAACGGTTGTGGCATCCATGAGGGCCAAGAGCAGGATATTTTTGCTCTGTTCAAGACCTCTAAATCTCAGGGCATGGGGGTGGGCTTGTGGCTCAGTCAGTCCATTGTGGAATCACACGGGGGACGTTTGAGCTTTGAGAGCGAAGCGGGCCAAGGTGCGGTATTCTTGCTGGCTTTGCCCTCGCATGAGTATGTGTTGGGTTCCTGAGCTTTCATTTCCCCAAAGGTTGTTTTTCCATGGCTTCACGTCCACAAATTGATGTGGCAGTTCTGATGCGCCGCGAGGCTGTACAAGGCCCGATGTCGCGTTGGCAGGCTTGGCGCTGGGTACTGGCCGATGTGGTGCCCAATGAAGCCGGCTTTGGTTCAGATCCGCGCAGCCTGCGTCAATCCGAGACCGAGTCGCTCTGGCTTTATCCCGGCTGGCCAGTGGCGTTGTTCACTGACGACGCGGAAGGCTATTGGCTCAACGCCACATCGCCCACGCCTTGTTACTTTGTCATGTGGCGTCTCATCGACGGGCAAGACGGCAGCGAGCCCATGGCGGTGCCGCAAGCCGTGAGCCTGAGTTACCACGACGCGGGCCGTTGGCTGGACGCACAGGAAACCGTGGAGACCATTCCTGCGCCTGCCGATGTCGTGGCCTGGATGCAAAGCTTTGCCGAGCAGCACTTTGTGCCTGAAGAGAAAAAGCGCCAGCGCCCCCAAAGTTTCCAGCGCCTGACCGACCGGTTTGGCCAACCCGTCTCGGTCAGCACCGACAGCAAACGCAAAGGCGCAAGGCCGGGGCCATGAGCGACAACTTTTTCAGCCGCTGGTCGCGCCGCAAGCAGGGCCTGGAGACGCGCGAGCCAACCTCGCCAGAGCCCGTGGCTCCTGTTGCGCCTGCACCGGCGGCACCGCCTTCGGTGCTTCGGCCCGAACAACAGCCGCCGCACCCAGCGCAAGCCCGCACGGCCACTGCTGAGGCCCCTAAGCCTGCCGACGCTGAGCAGCCTGCCCTGCCCACCATGGCCGACGTGCAGGGCCTCACGCCGTCTTCTGATTTTCAGACCTTCATGCGTCAAGGCGTGCCTGGCGAGGTGCGCAACGCCGCCATGAAGAAACTCTTCACCGACCCGCATTTCAATGTGATGGACGGGCTGGACATTTACATTGGCGACTACAACACCCCCGACCCATTGCCGGCAGGCATGCTCGAAAAAATGGTCGGGGCCGAATTGTTGAACCTGTTCCCCAAAAAAGACCCAGCCGACACGCCGCAGACCGCTGCAAGCGAGGTGCTGGAAAACCTCGCCAAAAGTCCCGACACGCCGCAAGGCTCGCCACTTGTGGCACAGTCGCCCTCCTCAGCGATACAGGCACTGCCGCCTACAACGCCGCTGCAAGCCCCCGAAACGACAGAACATGACCACCCTGATTTGCAACTGCAACCAAACCATGCCCCTGCAAGCCCAAGCTCTGGGCCAAGCACTGGGTGAAGACCTGACGCTGCACACCACCTTGTGCCGCCGTGAGGCTGGGCAATTCCAGAAAGCCGTGAAAACCGGCGAGACCGTGGTGGTGGCCTGCACCCAAGAAAAACGCCTGTTCTCTGAACTGGCCGAGCAAACCGAAGGCGCGATTTCGCCCATTCGCTTTGTCAACATCCGCGAAACCGGCGGCTGGGGCCGCGAGGCCGAGCACGCCACGCCCAAAATGGCCGCCTTGCTGGCGGCCGCCCGTCTGCCCGAGCCCGAGCCGGTGGCCACCGTCACTTACAAAAGCGAAGGCCGCTTACTCATCATCGGCGCCATCGATGCCGCTGAACGCGCCGCCAGCTTTTTGGCCGACGCCATGCAGGTCACGATTTTTGCGCAAGGCCCGGGCAACGCCGGGGGCGGCCAAGAGCGGCGCTTTCCGGTGGTGGCCGGTCGCCTGCAAAGCCTCAAGGGCTGGCTCGGAGCGTTCGAGGTGTCGTGGGACGCCAGCAACCCGATCGATCTGGACCTGTGCACCCGCTGCAACGCCTGCGTGGCCGCCTGCCCCGAGCAGGCCATTGGCCTCGACTACCAGGTGGACCTGTCGCGCTGCACCTCACACCGCGACTGCGTCAAAGTCTGCGAAGCCGCAGGGGCCATCGACTTCGGCCGTGATGCACGCCCCCAGACCGAGCGCTTTGATGTGGTGCTCGATTTGCGTGGTGACAAAGCATCGCCCACATTCACCTCACACGCCTTGCCGCAGGGCTATTTCCGCTGGGATGGGCAGGACCTGCAAACCCTGCTCAAGGTGCGCGAACTGGTGGGCGAGTTTGAAAAGCCCCGCTTTTTTGCCTACAAACAAAAGCTGTGCGCGCACAGCCGCAACGAACAAGTCGGCTGCAGCGCCTGCATTGACATCTGTTCGGCCGAAGCCGTGCGCTCGGACAAAAGCCGCCAGCAAATTGTGGTCAACCCCAACCTCTGCGTGGGCTGCGGCGCGTGTACCACGGCTTGCCCCACGGGCGCGCTGACCTACGCTTACCCGCGACCAGCAGAGCAGGGCGCCAAGATCCGCGCATTGCTTTCGGCCTACCAAGCAGCGGGTGGTCGCGACGCCGCGCTGCTGCTGCACAGCCAAGAAAAAGGCCAGGCGCTGATCGACGAGCTGGGCCGGGGCGCGCAGCTGGGTGTCATGCAAGGCGTGCCTGCCCGTGTGATGCCTGTGGCGCTGTGGCACACCGCCAGTTTGGGCATGGAGCTGTGGCTCTCGGCTGTGGCCTATGGTGCGCGCCAAGTCATGGTTTTACTTACCCAAGAAGAAGCGCCGCAATACCGCGCCGCGCTCATGGAACAAATGGCCGTGGCGCAAAGCTTGCTCAATGGTCTGGGATACACCGGCGTGCATTTCCAGCTGATCGAAGCCAAGACCGCCACATCTTTGGATGGTGATTTGCAGCGCCTGTGCGCCCGCAGCCTCAAGGCCGCCAGCCTGCCCGCAGGCCCTGCCATTGCAGCCCGCCACGCGGTGCAGGCCGAAAAGCGCAGCAACCTGGAGCTGGTCATCGACCACCTGATGGCCCAGTCACCCGTGATGGCCATGGACGAGGCCACTCGTCCCAAAGCGCTCGATTTGCCAGCGGCCGGTTCGCCCTTGGGCACCATCGTGGTTGATGCCAGCAAGTGCACGCTGTGCATCAGCTGCGTGGGCGCATGCCCCTCGTCGGCGCTGCAAGACAACCCGCTGCAGCCCGAGCTGAGATTTGTTGAAAAAAACTGTGTGCAGTGTGGCCTGTGTGCCAAGACCTGCCCGGAAAACGCCATCACGCTGCAGCCTCGCTTGTCGCTGCAGCCCGAGCGCACGCAGGTGCGTGTTTTGCACGGCAGCCCGCCATACGCCTGCATCCGCTGCAGCAAACCATTTGGCACACTCAAAGGCATCGAAGCCATGCTGGGCCGATTGGCAGGGCACAGCATGTTCCAGGGCGCTGCCCTCGAACGCCTGAAGATGTGCGGCGATTGCCGTGTGGTGGACATGTTCACCGACGAAAACCAGGTGCGCGTCCCGGGCGCCCCTTCCAAACCCCAATAATTTGTTGCCATGAGCCAAGACCTGAACCTGTCCACCAGCAGCCACGCGCTGGACGAAGAAACTGCCCGTGCCGAAATTTACGGCTTGCTGTCCCAGCTGTATTACGCCGCGCCCAGCGACGAATTGCTGGGGCAACTGCAGGTGGCGGTGACCGAAGCGCCCGATGCGGGGGGCTTTTTGGAGGAGCCCTGGCGCGAATTGGTGGCCAGCGCCCGCAGCCTGAGCCAAGCGCAAATTTCGGCCGAATACAACAGCCTGTTTGGGGGTGTGGGCAAGCCCGAGGTGTATTTGTTTGGCTCGCACTACCTCAGCGGGTTCCTGAATGAAAAGCCGCTGGTGCGCCTACGCGACGACTTGGCCGAGTTGGGTCTGGGCCGCAGCGAGGGCATGTCTGAAACCGAAGACCACGTGGCTTATGTATTTGAAGTCATGCGTTTTCTGATCGCGGGCGACGATGTCGCGGTGTCCAACCTCACCCGCCAGCAAGCTTTCTTCACCCAACACATCCAATCTTGGTTGCCTGCACTTTGCCAAGTACTGCAGTCCCAGCCGCGCGCTGTTTTCTATGCCCGCGTGGCGGCATTCACCGAAGCTTTCGTCAGCGTGGAGTCGCAAGGCTTTGATTTGGTGGTTTGATTGAAAATTTTTGGGGTCTGCATTGAAATAAAAAACGGGCAGGATGCGGGTTTTCACTTAGAAGTCTGCGGCTTACGACTCCGATAATGGTAACCAAGCGGTAACTTTTCACGCTTAAAAGTTTCATAACCACTGGAGACCTCCTTGACCGAAGCCCAAACCCCACGTCGTCGCAACCTCCTCAAAGGCGCAGCTGTCGCCGCAGGTGCCATTTCAGCCCCCATGATCGCATCGGCCCAAACCGGCCCGATCAACATGCGCTGGCAGAGCACTTGGCCCGCCAAGGACATCTTCCACGAGTACGCCTTGGACTACGCCAAGAAGGTCAACGACATGACCGGTGGCGATCTGAAGATCGAAGTGTTGCCCGCTGGCGCTGTGGTGCCCGCGTTTGGTTTGCTCGAAGCCGTGTCCAAAGGCACTTTGGACGGCGGTCACGGCGTGTTGGGTTACCACTACGGCAAGCAAAACGCCTTGGCCCTGTGGAACTCTGGCCCCGCCTTCGGCATGGACGCCAACATGATTTTGTCTTGGCACAAATACGGCGGCGGCGCCGAGTTGCTGGCCAAGTTGTACGCCTCCATTGGCGGCAACGTGCAGTCCTTCCTGTACGGTCCGATGTCCACACAGCCCTTGGGCTGGTTCAAAAAGCCGATCACCAAGTCGTCCGACTTCAAAGGTTTGAAGTTCCGTACCAACGGTTTGGCCATTGACTTGTTCACCGCCATGGGCGCTGCCGTGAACGCCTTGCCAGGCGGCGAAATCGTCCCTGCCATGGACCGCGGTCTGCTCGACGGCGCTGAGTTCAACAACGCCACATCTGACCGTATTTTGGGTTTCCCAGACGTCTCTAAAGTGTGCATGCTGCAAAGCTACCACCAGAGCGCTGAGACCTTCGAGATCATGTTCAACAAGACCAAGTACGATGCGTTGCCTGCCAAGATGAAGTCGGTGATCGCGATCGCCACAGAAGCTTCTTCAGCCGACATGTCCTGGAAAGCCATTGACCGTTACTCCAAGGACTACATCGAGTTGCAGACCAAGGACAAGGTCAAGTTCTACAAAACACCCGATGCGATTTTGCAAGACCAACTGAAAATCTGGACTGAAATTGTTGAAAAGAAGTCTGCAGAAAACCCATTGTTCAAGGAAATCGTGGCCTCCCAGCGTGCGTTCGCGCAGCGTGCGGTGAAGTGGGATCAAGACACCAACATCAGCCGTCGCATGGCTGTGAACCATTTCTTCGGAGCCAAAGCGGCACCCGCGAAAAAAGGTTGATTTTTAGTTGACAGTTTTGTCAGCCATCCAGGTCTCCTGGATGGCTGATTCATTTTGAGTAGTTCCCTTATGCAAACCCTGTTGCTCTTTATTGACAAAGTCAGCACATGGATTGGCCAGTTTTTTTCCTGGTTGATCGTGGCTTTGACTTTCATGATTTCCTGGGAGGTTTTCTCCCGTTATGTGCTGGACAGTCCCCACGCTTGGGCCTTTGACGTCATGAGCATGATGTACGGTTCGCTCTTCATGATGGCCGGTGCTTACACCTTGTCCAAGAACGGCCATGTGCGCGGCGATGTGCTGTATGGCTTTTTCCCGCCCCGCCTGCAGGCCTGGTTGGACCTGATTCTTTACCTCGTGTTTTTCATTCCAGGTGTCGTGGCTTTGGCTTATGCCGGTTACGGTTTTGCTGCCGAGTCCTGGGCCATCAACGAACACTCCAACATCACGGCCGATGGCCCGCCCATCTATCCCTTCAAAACCATTTTGCCGATTGCGGGTGCCTTCTTGTTGGCTCAGGGGTTGGTTGAAATTGTGCGGTGCATCGTCTGTATCAAACAGGGTGAGTGGCCCAAGCGCGGCGATGACGTGGACGAGGTCGACGTCGAAAAACTCAAAGAAATGGTCAACGTGAAAGACGAAGACATTGCCAAGTTGGGCGAACTGGCGACTGCCAAGGGAAATCAAAAATGAAAAAAGAAGTCTGGTTTGGCCTGACGATCATGGCCTTGGTCGTGTTGTCGGCCTTTGTTTTGTTGCCTGCTCCGGCCGATATGTCCAATGGGCATTTGGGGCTGTTGATGCTGGCCTTGGTGGTGGTGGCGATCATGTTGGGTTTCCCCACAGCCTTCACCCTCATGGGCATGGGCATGATCTTCGCTTGGATTGCCTACCGAAGTTCCAACCCTGATTTGGCGGTTCAGCAAACGCTGGACCTGATGGTTCAGCGCGCCTTCTCGGTCATGTCCAACGACGTGCTGATCTCGATCCCTTTGTTCGTGTTCATGGGCTACCTCATTGAACGCGCCAACCTGATCGAGAAATTGTTCAAGAGCATGCACTTGGCCATGGCCCGTGTGCCGGGCTCATTGGCTGTCGCCACCATCGTGACCTGCGCCATCTTTGCAACGGCCACGGGCATCGTGGGTGCGGTGGTCACGCTAATGGGCTTGCTGGCGCTGCCCGCCATGCTGCGCGCAGGTTACAGCGTTCAATTGTCGGCCGGTGCCATCACCGCAGGCGGTTGTTTGGGCATTTTGATTCCGCCTTCGGTCATGCTGATCGTCTACGGCGCCACGGCTGGCGTGTCGGTGGTGAAGCTGTACGCCGGGGCGTTTTTCCCCGGCATCATGCTGGCCACTTTGTATGTCCTGTATGTGGTCATCATTGCCAAAATCAAGCCCAGCATGGCGCCGCCCATGTCGGCCGAAGACCGCATCGTGCCCTTGCCAGCGTTTGCGCAAGTGGTGTCCAAAGACATCAGCAA
This sequence comes from Limnohabitans sp., assembly GCA_044348785.1. Lineage (GTDB taxonomy): Bacteria > Pseudomonadota > Gammaproteobacteria > Burkholderiales > Burkholderiaceae_C > Limnohabitans_A. Next base: position 3,580 of record JBIKSF010000031.1, on the reverse strand, counting down.
CAACGTGTTGCCAGGCCTGATCGGTGCAATCAAAGGCAAGCGCAATGCGGCCGTGCCCATGCGTGATTTGCTCAACCACTTGGTCATTGCTTTGCTGCCGCTTTTAGCCGTCGCAGCGATCATGGGTACGATTTATTTCAAAGTCACGGCGCCATTGCCTGTTGAGGCGGTCGAAGGCGTGGTGGCCATGGGCGGCGAGTTGGCTGATTCGGCAGACGCCGAAGAAGAAGCTGAAAGTGTCAGTGGTTTGTCGGAACCCGAGGCCGACGGCTTGCAAACCCCTCCTGCTGCGACCCAAGAAGCCAAAGCGGATGCGGTTCCAGCTTCAGAGCCCGCCAAAGAGCCTGCGACGGTAGCGGTCAGTGCTGCGGCTGAAACGCCAGCTGCATCAGCAGAGCCCCAAGAAGCGCCGCTGTCCTTCTGGATTGGTCTGGCCAGCTGCGCAGTGGCGTTGGCCCTGTTCTATGCCTACTTCAGTTTTGCGCGACTTGAAATTTTCAAGATGCTGCTCGGCTCATTCTTCCCACTGGCCATCATGATTTTGGCGGTGCTGGGCACCATCGTGTTTGGTTTGGCCACCCCCACCGAAGCGGCGGCCATGGGTTCGCTGGGTGGCTTGCTGCTGGCTGCGGCTTACCGCAGGCTCAACTATGTGGTGCTGCGCGAGTCGGTGTACCTCACAGCCAAAACCAGTGCCATGGTGTGCTGGCTGTTTGTGGGCTCCAGCATTTTCTCGGCAGCCTTTGCGCTGCTGGGTGGTCAAGAGATCATCAACACATGGGTGCTGGGCATGGACCTGACGCCCGTGCAGTTCATGATCCTGGCGCAAGTGGTCATCTTCTTGCTGGGCTGGCCTTTGGAATGGACCGAGATCATCGTGATTTTCATGCCGATCTTCATCCCCTTGTTGCCCCACTTCGGCATCGACCCACTGTTCTTCGGCCTGTTGGTGGCCCTGAACCTGCAGACCGCATTCCTGAGCCCACCTGTGGCCATGGCAGCGTTCTACCTGAAGGGTGTGAGTCCACCCCACGTCACGCTGAACCAGATCTTCGCGGGCATGTTGCCTTTCATGGCGATCCAGGTTTTTGCGATCGTGCTGCTCTACATGTTCCCGGCCATCGGCATGTGGTTGCCAGAAGTTCTGTACAAGTAACCAGAACAATGTGCGCCCGCGCACACAAGACCTCTGTGTTTTGTGTGTGTGCGGGCTTTTTTGTGCCCTTCAAATGCTTTGTCTGTCACGCGCATGACGCACATCCATTTGAAGTAAGGGTTTTCACATGAAAAGCCAGCGGGCCAAACGTTAAGATCGCTTATGCAATTTTTTGCCTAGGTCATCAGTTCAGTTGAGCCGTTGCCTTGTCCCTTTTTCAGGAGTCTTTGATGTCTTCCAAAACTTCCTCTCTTTCGCGTCGCAGCCTGTTCTCCGGTGCTGCAACGGTGGGTGCTGTGGCTGCGGCCACCGCTGTATTGCCCGGTGTGGTCAAACAGGCGGCACCCGTGGCCACTGCTTTGCCCAAACCCACGCGCGGCGGTGGTTACACGCTGAGCGAGCACGTTCAGCAGTACTACAAGACCACCCGCGTCTGATTCTCTTTTCCCTGTCCTTTCCGTTCATCCCCAACTGGAGCCCTCCATGTTGCTGACCAAAAAACAAACCGGCACCTCAGGTGCCGCCTCGTCGCCCTTCATCCACAGCTTGCGCCGTGGTTTGTCACAGGCCTTGCCCACCATGGACCGCCGCAGTTTCCTGCGCCGCTCGGGTTTGGGCGTTGGTGTGGGCTTGGCTGCTTCTCAACTGAGCTTGGTGCAAAAAGCCCAAGCCGCCACAGGCGCCTCCATCGTGGGCGCGGGCAAGGTTGAAGTCAAACGTACCATCTGCACCCACTGCTCAGTGGGTTGCGCGGTCGATGCCGTCGTTGAAAACGGCGTCTGGGTGCGCCAAGAAGCCGTGTTCGATTCACCCATCAACTTGGGTGCGCATTGCGCCAAAGGTGCTGCACTGCGCGAACACGGTCACGGCGAATACCGTCTGCGCTACCCCATGAAGCTGGTCAAAGGCAAGTACGAACGCATCAGCTGGGACACGGCGCTCAATGAAATCAGCGCCAAGATGCTGGAGCTCAAAAAAGCCAGCGGCCCTGACAGCGTGTACTACATCGGCTCGTCCAAGCACAACAACGAGCAAGCCTATTTGCTGCGCAAGTTTGTCAGCTTCTGGGGCACCAACAACTGCGACCACCAGGCCCGTATTTGCCACTCCACCACCGTGGCCGGTGTGGCCAATACCTGGGGTTATGGCGCCATGACCAACTCGTACAACGACATGCAAAATAGCAAGGTCGCTTTGTACATTGGCTCCAACGCGGCCGAAGCCCACCCTGTGTCGATGCTGCACATGCTGCACGCCAAAGAAAACGGCTGCAAGATGATCGTGGTCGATCCACGCTTCACCCGCACCGCGGCCAAAGCCGACGAGTACGTTCGCATCCGCTCCGGTACCGACATTCCTTTCTTGTTTGGCGTGCTTTATCACATCTTCAAGAACGGCTGGGAAGACAAAAAATACATCAACGACCGTGTCTTCGGCATGGACGCGATCAAGACCGAAGTGCTGGCCAAGTGGACACCCGACAAGGTGGAAGAGGCTTGCGGCGTCAAAGAAGACCAAGTCTTCAAGATCGCCAAGATGCTGCACGAGAACAACCCCGGCACCATCGTCTGGTGCATGGGCCAGACTCAGCACACGATTGGCAACGCCATCGTGCGTGCTTCTTGCATCTTGCAATTGGCCTTGGGCAACGTCGGCAAGACCGGCGGCGGCACCAACATTTTCCGTGGCCACGACAACGTGCAAGGCGCGACCGACGTCGGCCCCAACCCCGACTCTTTGCCCGGTTACTACGGCTTGGCCGAAGGCTCATGGAAGCACTTTGCCAGCACCTGGGGTGTGGATTTCGAGTGGATCAAAAAGCAGTTCGCATCGCCTGCCATGATGGGCAAGAACGGCATCACCGTGTCCCGCTGGATCGATGGCGTGCTGGAAAACAATGAGTTGATCGACCAAGACAGCAACCTGCGCGGCGTCTTCTATTGGGGCCATGCCCCCAACTCTCAGACGCGTGGTCTGGACATGAAACGCGCCATGGACAAGCTCGACTTGTTGGTGGTGGTCGATCCCTACCCATCGGCCACTGCGGCCATGGCCGCCATGCCTGGCAAAGCCGAAGATCTGAACCCCAACCGTGCGGTGTACCTGTTGCCCGCTGCGACCCAGTTCGAAACCAGTGGTTCTTGCACCGCATCCAACCGCTCTTTGCAGTGGCGCGAAAAGGTCATCGAGCCTTTGTGGGAAAGCCGTTCGGATCACATGATCATGCACCAGCTGGCTGAAAAGCTCGGCTTTGCCAAAGAGCTGTCCAAGAACTACAAGATGCAAAAAGTCGGCGGCATGGACGAGCCCGTGCCCGAGGACATCCTGCGCGAGATCAACAAGTGCGTTTGGACCATTGGCTACACAGGCCAAAGCCCAGTGCGCTTGAAGGCCCATATGAAGAACATGAACGTGTTCGACGTG
>JBIKSF010000122.1:0-5489 GCA_044348785.1 Limnohabitans sp. | reverse complement strand
CCGAAGCGGTGGTGATTGGCTCAGACCAGGTGGCCGATTTAGCGGGCCAACCGCTGGGCAAACCCGGCGAACACGAGCGCGCCTTGGCTCAACTGCGCCAAATGCGAGGCCAGACAGTGATTTTCCAGACCGCATTGGCGGTGGTTTGCTTGGCCACGGGCTTTGAACAAGTGGACTTGGCCGAGGTGCGCGTGGTCTTTCGCGATTTGAGCGACGACGAGATCGAGGCTTATTTGAGGGCCGAGCAACCCTACGACTGCGCCGGCAGCGCCAAAAGCGAAGGCTTGGGCATTGCCCTGCTCGAATCCATCGACAACGACGATCCGACGGCCCTGATTGGGCTGCCGCTGATCCGAACTGCACGTTTGCTGCGCCAAGCTGGAGTGAAATTGCTGTGAACGCTTCCAACCCCCTCAAAGGCCGCTTGTTGTTGGTGCCCACGCCACTGGATTTTGGCTGTACCGAACAAGCCCCCATCACCGATGTGCTGCCCACCAGCACCTTGGCCACAGCTTCCCGCATCCAGCATTGGGTGTGCGAAAACGCCAAAAGCACCCGGGCATTTTTGAAGCGCGTGGCTGAAACCCACCCGTTGATCGCGCCTTTGGCCGAACAAACCATCACCGAATTGCCACGCCATGTGCACAAAAAAGGCGACCACCAATCGGGTTTTGATGGCAAACCTTTGTTGGCTGCAGCACTGCAAGGGCAGGATGTGGGATTGATCAGCGAAGCGGGCATGCCTGCCGTCGCCGACCCCGGCAGCTCGGTGGTGCGGGCTGCGCACGATCTGGGTATCGCCGTGGTCCCGCTGGTGGGCCCCGTGTCTTTGCTGCTGGCCTTGGCTGCCAGTGGCCTGAATGGCCAAAACTTCGCTTTTGTGGGATACCTCCCGCAAGACGCAGCAGAGCGCTCGGCTCGTCTGAAGCAACTGGAAGCTCTGGCACTCAAAACCGGGCAGACCCAGTTGTGGATCGAAACACCCTACCGCAACGCGGCCATGCTGAGCGGCTTGCTGCAAAGTCTGAACGCCAATACGCGTCTGGCCATCGCCAGCGGCTTGACACTGCCATCGGCCAGCATCCAAAGCCATACCGTCGCCCAATGGAAAAAGGGCCTCAAAGGCCCTGATGGTCACACGCCCGCGGTTTACGCCATCGGGTCTTGAGATTTTCCTCGGCCTTGCGCCTCAGCGCAGACCTGTGGTGTTGCGCAAGGCGCGGACCGAGCCCTCACCGATCGCAGCGCCAAAGCGCTTGACCAAGCGCTCGGCCACATTTTCACGCTGCGTGTAATCGATCACATCCGGCGCTTTGACCACTTCGCGGGCAACGCCGTCCAGGCTGCCCAAGCTGTCGGCCAACCCCAAGTCCACTGCCTGCTGGCCGCTCCAAAACAAGCCACTGAACATCTCAGGGGTTTCCTTCAGTCGATCGCCGCGGCCTTTTTTGACCACGTCAATGAACTGTGTGTGGATTTGGTCCAGCATCGCTTGGGCGTGCTTGCGCTGCGGCTCGGTTTGGGGGCTGAACGGGTCCAGAAAACCCTTGTTGGCACCCGCCGTCATCAAGCGACGCTCCACCCCCAGCTTGTTCATCAGCTCGGTGAAGCCAAAACCATCCATCAGCACGCCGATGCTGCCCACAATGCTGGCTTTGTCTACATAAATTTGGTCTGTGGCGGCTGCAATGTAGTAAGCGGCTGATGCACAGGACTCCTCCACCACGGCATAAATCGGCTTGTTGTGCAAAGCACGCAGACGAACAATCTCGTCATTGATCAGACCCGCCTGCACGGGGCTACCGCCTGGGGAATTGATCAGCAAAACCAAGGCTTGCGAGCCAGAATCCTCCAAGGCCAAGCGCATGGACGTCATGACGTTTTCGGCGCTGGCTTCAGTCTCTGAACCGATCTCACCCACGATGGACACCATGGCCGTGTGCGGCATGGTGGGGTTGCTTGTGGGCGAGCTGTAACTGAACAGCTGCCAAAACACCACAACCAAAAACACCAACCAAGCCACACGAAGGCCCACCTTCCAGCGGCGGGCCGATTTTTGTTCGGTCAAATTGGCAAAGGCCAATCGCTCGAGCGTCTGACGCGACCAACCATCATCGATAGGCGGGGTGGCTTTAACGGGTTCACTGGATGCCGGGGCGGACACGGGGTCCTGAGGGTCTTGCATGTTCAAAATTCAAGGGGTTTCAAGTTGTAAGCAGTATGCCAGTGAACCACGCCGTCACGTTCTGAAAGGTCTATTTTGACGAGCCCACCGCGGCAGGGTCCGCCCGAACACGCGCCAGTATCCGGTTCGTAAGTGGCGCCGTGGGTGGCACACATCAACCAACGCCCGGTATCGTCATAAAAGCGGTCAGGTTGGTAATCCATCTCCATGGCCACATGGGTGCAGCGGTTCAGGTAAGCGTGCACCTGGCCTTGGTAGCGAATGGCAAAGGCGCGGCAAGTCTGACCGGCGTAGACGATGTCAAAAGGCACAGCACGCCCCCCGTTGACCAGGTCGGCGCTGTTGCACAAAGGGATCATAGGCTCCATGGTCGCTCCGGGTTTCAGGCGTGTTGCAGCAACCAGTCGTGCAATTCGCGCACGCTGTGGGCCACATGGCGCGGGTTCAGAACATGAAAGGCCTCGGGCTCGTGCGCGCCGTAACTCACGCCCACACTGGCACACCCGGCATTCAGCGCCATTTGCAGGTCGTGCGTGGTGTCGCCAATCATCAAAGTGCGCTCAGGCTCTGCACCAAATTCGCGCATCAACTCGTGCAGCATCAAGGGGTTGGGCTTGCCCGCCGTCTCATCGGCTGTGCGCGAGCCATCGAACACACCGCGCAGCTCCACCGCCTGCAAGGCCTCGTTCAGGCCAGAACGACTTTTGCCGGTGGCCACCGTCAGCCAGTGGTGTCGGGCTTTGAGGGCGTCCAGCAAATCCAGCACGCCTTCAAACAGGCTGATGTCGTGCTGGTGCTGCAGGTAGTGGTGGCGGTAGCGCTCTCCCAAGGCCGGGTATTTGTCTTTGGGCACATCGGGTGCGGCATGGGCCAGCGCGGGCAAGAGCGACATGCCGATCACATACGAAGCGGCTTCGCGGGTGGGCTCCAGCCCACCCACATCCACCACGGCGCGCTGAATGCATCGGGTGATCAGGGCGGTGGAATCGAACAGCGTGCCGTCCCAATCGAAAGCGATCAGGTCAAACTGGCGGGGTCTGGCGTTGGGCATGGTCGATGTAGGCTTTCAATTCGGGGGGTAAATCGGCTTGCAAGGCCACTCGCTCAGCGCTGACCGGGTGGTTGAACTGCAAGCGCCAGGCGTGTAAAAACATGCGTTTGAGGCCCGCTCGGGCCCCGGGCTTGAGCAACTGGCGATTCCACTCGAAATCACCGTATTTGTCATCGCCCGCAATCGGGTGTCCTTGCGAGGCCAGGTGCACCCGTATCTGGTGGGTCCGTCCGGTCTTGATGGTCACCTCCAGCAGCGTGGCACCTACCAAGCGCTGTGAGACCTTGACCAAAGTGATCGAGCGCATACCGTCAGGGTCTTCAGGCGTGGTCACGCGCACGCGACGCTCACCGTCGGGCAAAAGGAATTTATGCAGAGGCTGGTCAATCACCTTCAGCTTGGCGGGCCAGTCGCCTTTGACCAGCGCCAAATAGGTCTTGCCGGTCTCCCGCTCACGGAACTGGTCTTGCAGGTGCTTCAAAGCGCTGCGCTTTTTGGCCACCAGCAAAATGCCACTGGTGTCGCGGTCCAGCCGGTGCACCAACTCCAACAGCTTGGCCTGCGGGCGGGCCTGGCGCAATTGCTCAATCACCCCAAAACTCACGCCCGAGCCTCCATGAACCGCCACCCCAGCCGGTTTGTCGATGGCCATCAGGCTGTCGTCCTCAAAAAGGGTGGGAAATTCACGCCCTGGTGCTGGGCGCTCGGCCTTCTCGGCCACTTTGTCGGACACACGCACGGGCGGCAGACGCACCTCGTCGCCATTTTCGACACGGGTCTCGGCCGAAGCACGGCCCTTGTTGATGCGCACCTCGCCGCTGCGGATGATGCGATAGACGTGGGTTTTGGGCACGCCCTTCAAGTGACGCATCAAAAAGTTGTCCAATCGCTGACCGGCCGACTCTTCGTCCACCAACAACCATTTGACGGCGGGCGTCGCAGCGGTGGACTTGGACCCTATAATGTGATTCACTGGCAATTGGCTGTAAGTGGTTGATTCAAATGGAAATGAATTCCTGCAAAGCTGGAGTTTAGTCCACCACCACCGCGCCAAACCAGATGGTCGATGCCACCCTCGGCACGATTTTGCAGACTGAAGGCCAACGCCGACAGTGGCAAAACGCCCCGGAGGTTGGGCCGACGCCCAGAAACCCAGATACGGAATACCCCAAGTTCAGCAGCCCCTCAATGGCTGTTGGACGGATCAAAGCGAGATGGTTGTGTTGTTCGGAACTTTGCTGATGTGCTTGGAGTGGCTCACGAAGCCACTCAACACCGTCACGCCCTGTGCCCGACAGTTTGTCTTAGACACCGGGGGAAGCCCCCGGCAGTGGACGAATCTTTGCACGCCTTTTGCCTCGCCCCATCCACGCGCCACGATCCCCATTCCTGTGCTCACGCGCAGCTGAATGGTCGATCACTCTCGGCAATTCCCTTCGTTTCAGGCGTCAGCTCCGGCAACGGAGGCTTTGAGATTTCAAAAATCCAAGGCCAGTTGTGTAAACAGGTTCCAGACCGCAGACATCTTTCTGCTCTGGGACCAAGCTGAACAGAGAAGGAACGCATCATGAAACGGATGCTGATCAACGCCACGCAAGCTGAAGAGCGCCGCCTGGCCATCGTCGACGGACAAAAACTCCTCGACTACGAAATCGAAATCGAAGGTCGCGAACAGCGCAAGGGCAACATCTACCAAGCGGTGGTGACCCGTGTCGAGCCTTCGCTCGAAGCCTGCTTTGTGGACTACGGCGAAGACCGTCACGGCTTTTTGCCCTTCAAGGAAATCTCGCGCCAATACTTTGCTGAAGGCGTATCCGTCAGCCAAGCTCGCATTCAAGACGTCATCAAAGAAGGCCAGTCCCTCTTGGTGCAGGTCGAAAAAGAAGAGCGCGGCAACAAAGGTGCAGCCCTGACCACTTTCGTCAGCTTGGCTGGCCGCTACGTGGTGCTCATGCCCAACAACCCACGCGGTGGCGGTGTCAGCCGCCGCATCGAGGGCGACGACCGCGCTGAGCTCAAAGAGGCGATGGACCAGCTGGAATACCCGAAAGGCATGTCCATCATTGCCCGCACTGCAGGCATTGGGCGCTCCGCACCCGAACTGCAATGGGACCTGAACTACCTGCTCAAACTCTGGACCGCCATCGACGGCGCGTCCAAAGGCGGCAAGGGCGCTTTCCTGATTTACCAAGAATCGTCGCTGGTCATCCGCGCGATTCGTGACTACTTCAACAACGACATCGGCGACATCCT
>JBIKSF010000121.1:0-5532 GCA_044348785.1 Limnohabitans sp. | reverse complement strand
CGCGCTCGGCCTTTTGCTCGTAAGCCACGTAGGCTTTTTCGAATGCCAAGCCGAACAGGTCGTGCAAGTCGGGCACATCGGAGGGCGAGAACAAGGTCCAGCTGCCTTTTTCCATGACACGTCGCATGAACAGGTCAGGGATCCAGTTGGCCGTGTTCATGTCGTGTGTGCGGCGGCGGTCGTCGCCTGTGTTCTTGCGCAGCTCCAGGAATTCTTCAATGTCCAGGTGCCATGTTTCCAGGTAGGCGCAGACCGCGCCCTTGCGCTTGCCGCCTTGGTTGACCGCCACGGCGGTGTCGTTGACCACTTTCAGGAAGGGCACCACACCTTGCGATTCGCCGTTGGTACCTTTAATATGGGCGCCCAAGGCACGCACGGGTGTCCAGTCGTTGCCCAAACCGCCAGCAAACTTGGACAGCAAGGCATTTTCCTTGATGGCGTCATAGATGCCGCCCAGATCGTCGGGCACGGTGGTCAGGTAGCAGCTCGACAATTGCGAGCGCAAGGTGCCGCTGTTGAACAGGGTGGGTGTGGACGACATGAAGTCGAACGAAGACAGAATCTCGTAAAACTCGATGGCACGGGCTTCGCGGTTGATCTCGTTGAGCGACAAGCCCATGGCCACGCGCATAAAGAAGGCTTGCGGCATCTCGATGCGGGTTTTGCGCACGTGCAGGAAATAGCGGTCGTACAGAGTTTGCAGACCCAGGTAATCGAACTGCAGATCACGTTCTGGCTTCAAGGCAGCAGCCAATTGCTTCAGGTCGAACTGAAGGAGTTTTTCATCCAGCAGGTCGTTGTCCACGCCTTTTTTGATGAATTGCGGGAAGTAGTTGATGTATTCCTCGGCCATTTGGCTTTGGGGGACTTCTTTGCCCAAAATCTCCTTGGCGATGGTGTGCATCAGCAAGCGTGCGGTGACGTAGGTGTAGTCCGGGTCTTTTTCAATCAGGGTGCGTGATGCGAGGATGGATGCTTTGTAAACCTCTTCCATGGGCACGCCGTCGTACAGGTTGCGCATGGTTTCAGTCACGATGGGTTCGGGACTCACGTCCTTGCCCAAGCCGGCGCATGCGTTGACCATCAGCGATTTGAGGTAATCAATGTCCAGTGCGACGCGTTGACCACCATCGATCACGTGCAGACGTGGCTCAGCAGGTGTGGGGGTCACTTGCTGGTGTTGTTGCGCACGCTCTTGAGTGCGGCGCTCACGGTAAAGCACGTAAGCGCGTGCAACTTCGTGGTTGCTGCTGCGCATCAGGCCCAGCTCCACCTGGTCTTGAACGTCTTCGATGTGGAAAGTGCCACCGCCCGGACGTGAGCGGACCAAAGCGCGAACCACGTTTTGGGTCAATTCTTCGACCACTTCCCGAACGCTGGCGGACGCTGCGCCCTGGGTGCCGTGGACAGCCAAAAACGCTTTCATCAGGGCAACGGCGATCTTGTTGGGCTCAAAGGGAACCACGGCGCCGTTGCGGCGAATGATCTGGTAATTGGCAAGTGCCTGCAAGCTCGGGAGGCTGTTTTGTCCAGATTCAGGCTGGCTCAGAAGGGCTTGTGATGGGGAGGCGATGTTCAGGGCAGTTTGCATGGTCATTTCTTTGAATTTTGGTGATCTTGGGCTTCGTTACAAGGCGCATGAACTGGCGTCTTGTTTAATTGTGAGAATTTGTAAGGGACACTATATCTGGTGTCTGGCATCTGCACAAGCCACTACAGGTAGTGTACCGGTCTGTTTTGTGAGTCTGTTTGGAAGTGGGCAAATAAATTCATGCCCCAGCGTTGCGGCTGCCGTCTTTCACTTCCTGAAAAAACCCCCTGGAAGGCTTATTTTTAAAGCTTTCCAGGTGGCTGATTCAGGATTGATGCGGCTTGCCAAGCCATTTTGTTTTTGAAAGCCTTGATTGAAGCGGTGCACTTGATCGCAGTTGTCTCGCGATCCCCAAACATCGGTCAACTTGCTGAGGGAGTTGAAGCCGTCAAAATATTTTTTCGCCGTTGTGGGCGAGCACGGATCAGGGAAACACCTGAGGCGGAAAATCCAACAGTTTTTTCAGATGCGGCCATTGGAAGCCCGGCCCTGGGTCCATTTTTCGTCCCGGTGCGATGTGCTCATGGCCCGCTAGGTGCGCGATGGGGTAGTGGCGACGGATGTCCCGGCACAAATCGGCCAGTTGTTGGTATTGGGCCTCTTCGAAGGTCTCGCCTTCCAAGCCTTCCAGTTCAATGCCGATCGAATCGTCGTTGCAGTTGGGTCGCCCCCTGTAGTGGGACTGTCCGGCATGCCATGCGCGGTCATCGCAGCTGACAAACTGCCACAGCGTGCCATCACGGCGAATGAAAAAGTGCGAGGAGACTTCCAGCCCTCGAATGCTCTGAAAGTAGGGGTGTGCGTCCCAATCGAGTTGGTTGGTGAACAAGCGCTGCACGGCATCGCCGCCGTACTGGCCGGGCGGCAGGCTGATGGAGTGGAGAACGATCAGGTCAATGCAGACCCCCGCAGGGCGTGGACCGAAATTAGGTGATGCCAGCCATTGCGCTTGGGCGTGCCAACCTTCTTGCCAAGTGGCACGCGAGGTGTTGTCTGAATCAGGCACCCGCATGAAAGCTGTGACCTCAGCCAGGGTTGCGGTCTTGTGCAGCAGATCGATGCTCTGTGCTGCAGTAAAGCCCTTTTTGGCCTGAGACCGCTTCTTCCTGAGGCAAATGAATGCCGCAATGAGCGCAGGTGACCATTTCCGAGGGGGCCGAAGCCGCTGGGGTGGATGGCGGTTTGTCCTGCTTTGCCGCCTTGCCACGTTTGATCGCCCAGATGACCAGCAAAACCACCAACAGCAAAAACAGGTATTTCATCCCATGCGCCTCAACAAGACTTCCATCACAAATCGGGAACCTGCATAGGACAGGAGCAACAAACCCGCGCCAATGTAGAGCACCCGCACAGCCCTGCGGCCCCGCCAGCCCCATTGGCTGCGGCCTACCAGCAAGACGGCAAAGGTGAGCCAGGACAGCAAAGCAAAAATGGTTTTGTGGTCCCAGCGCCAGTGGCCTTGTCCCTGGCCATAAAGCGCATCACCAAATAAGACGCCAGCGACCAAGGTGGCGGTCAGCAAAACGAAACCAGCCAGCACAAAGCGGAAGGTCAGGCGCTCCAGCGTCAAGAGTGGCACCCCACTGCTGGCGTCGTGGGCTTGACGAATATCCCTTTCTGCGCGGGTCATCATCCAGCCGTGCACCACGGCCGCCCCAAACATGCCATAAGCGGACAAACCCAAAGCCCAATGTAAAGGCAGCCAGGCTGAAGCTTGTGCGGACAGTGGGGTGCCAGGGAAAAACCAGGCCAAAACGACGGCGACGGCGCCCAAACTGCCCATGGCCCATCGTGCTTTGAATTTAGGGAAAAACTGACTTTCTAATATGTACGCGCTCACCACCAGCCAAGCGGTCACCGAAATCGCGGGTGCAAACCCAAAGTGGACTGGGCCGACCAGCAAGCTCAACAAAGCCACGGCATGTGCGGCCCAAGCCAGCCAAAGCAGGCGACGCGCATGTGAGTGGTGCAGGCGCTCTCCCGCCAAAGCTGGCAGGCCGTAGGCCACAGCCGCCAGCACGGTGGCTGGCAGCATCCAAAATGGGGGACTCGCTAAAATCATGACACCGAGTTTAGCCTTTCAGGCGCAGCCAGTGGGGCGGCGCCAACATGCTGGACCTGAAATTTCTGGATTCCCCCGATGGCCTCCGCCCTGACCGACAAACTTTCACGCCTCGTCAAGACCCTCAGCGGACAGGCCCGCATCACCGAATCGAACGTGGCCGACATGCTGCGCGAGGTGCGCATGGCCTTGCTCGAAGCCGACGTGGCTTTGCCGGTGGTGCGCGATTTCATTGCCCGGGTGAAAGAAAAAGCCTTGGGCCAGGAAGTCATGGGTTCACTCAAGCCCGGCCAGGCCTTGGTGGGCGTGGTCAACCGCGAGCTGGCCGCCACCATGGGCGATGGGGTGTCCGACATCAACCTGGCCGCGCAGCCGCCCGCCGTGATCTTGATGGCCGGTTTGCAAGGTGCCGGTAAAACCACCACCACCGCCAAGCTGGCCAAGTACCTGATTGAAAAGCGCAAAAAGAAAGTGCTCACCGTCTCGGGCGACGTGTACCGCCCTGCGGCGATTGAACAGCTCAAGACCGTCACTGCGCAAGCTGGTGCCGAGTGGTTTCCAAGCACCCCCGACCAAAAGCCGATCGACATTGCGCGTGCCGCCATCGACTACGCCCGCAAGCACTTCTTTGACGTGCTGTTGGTCGACACCGCCGGTCGTTTGGCGATTGACGAAGCCCTGATGGCCGAAATCAAGGCCTTGCACGCTGAACTCAAGCCTGTTGAAACCCTTTTCGTGGTCGACGCCATGCAGGGCCAGGACGCGGCCAACACCGCCCGAGCCTTCAGCGATGCATTGCCTTTGACGGGCATTGTGCTCACCAAACTTGACGGCGACTCACGCGGTGGTGCGGCCCTGTCGGTGCGCCAAATCACCGGCGTGCCCATCAAGTTTGCAGGTACCAGCGAAAAGATTGATGGCCTGGAGGTGTTCGATGCCGAGCGCCACGCGGGACGTGTGCTGGGCATGGGCGACATCGTGGCCCTGGTCGAGCAGGTCACCGCGGGCGTGGACATGGAGGCCGCGCAAAAGCTGGCGTCCAAAGTCAAAAGCGGCGGCAGTTTTGATTTGAACGACTTTTTGGCGCAGATCCAGCAGATGAAGCAAATGGGCGGGCTGTCGAGCCTGATGGACAAGCTGCCCAGCCAGATGACCGCCAAGGCCGCGTCCATGGACATGGACAAAGTGGAAAAAGACATCGGCCGCAAGCAAGGCATCATCCACAGCATGACGCCCAAAGAGCGCAGCAAGCCTGAGCTGATCAAAGCCACCCGCAAGCGCCGCATTGCAGCAGGCGCAGGTGTTCAGGTGCAAGACGTCAACCGCATGCTCAAGGAGTTTGAGCAAATGCAGGACATGATGAAAAAAATGTCCGGCGGCGGCATGATGAAAATGATGAAACGCATGGGGGCCATGAAAGGCATGATGGGTGGCGGCGGGGGCTTTCCCGGCATGCCACGCTGATCCCCTCTGTAGGAGCGGTCTCCGACCGCGATGGCATGTGGTGCGTTGCGTGTGGTGCGCCATCTTCGCGGTCGGAGACCGCTCCCACAATACCGGGGGCCCTTATGGGGGTGCCTCTCGGCGCTTCAGTTCAAATGGACTTCAATATTGGCTTGCGGGCAGCGTCACCTGCAGGCCGTCCAGCTCTGGGGTCAGCATGATCTGACAAGACAAGCGACTGCCCGGCTCACGCGTTTGGGCGGTGAAGGCCAGCATGCCGTCTTCGTCGCTGCTCATGGTCGGCAGCTTGGACTGCCAATCCCCTTGAACCACCACATGGCAAGTGGCGCAGGTCAGCAGCCCGCCGCAATCGGCCTGAATGCCCGGCAAATTCGCATCGACTGCCGCTTGCATCAGGCTTTGCCCAGGCTCTACT
>JBIKSF010000120.1:0-5536 GCA_044348785.1 Limnohabitans sp. | reverse complement strand
CGCTTTTGGCGCTGCCGGCGCAGTCGTAGGGTTGCTCGGCCCTCAAATAAGCCTCGATCTCGTCGTCGCTCAAATCGCGAAAGACCACGCGCACCTCGGCCAAGTCCACTTGTTCAAAGCCCGTGGACAAGCAAACCACCGCCAATGCGGTCTGGAAAATCACCGTCTGGCCTCGCATTTGGCGCAGTTGAGCCACGGCGCGCTCGTGTTCGCCGGGTTTGCCAAGCGGTTGGCCCGCTAAATCGGCCACCTGGTCTGAGCCAATCACCACCGCTTCGGGGTGTAGGGTGGCAACAGCTTTGGCTTTGGCCAAAGCCAGCCGAAGTGCCAAAGCTTTTGGAGCTTCGCCGGGCAAAGGTGTTTCGTCCACATGGGGTGCCGCGACCGAGAAAGGCACACGAAGGCGTTCCATCAATTCCCGGCGGTAGCGCGAGGTTGAGCCCAAGACGACGGCGCGTGGAGGGGCGGTCGAGGCATCTGCTGTCGGTGTCAAAGTGCAATTCCCAGTCAATTCAGATGGGTGATTCTCTTACACTGCAGCCATGGAAAAAAAATTAGACCCCCAACATTTGGATGTGCTGGCTTTTGCCCGCGACGCCTGCCATCTGCAAGGCGAGGGCGCATTGGCCGATTGGCCCCGTTTGGCCGAGGAGCAGCACGGCGAAACACTGGCGGCCGGTGCCGTACTTTGGCAATTGACAGGTCGAACGCAGATTCAATCGGGCGGCACAGACCAAATCTGGTTGGATTTGCGTGCCTCGGTGCAACTGCCCATGCAATGCCAGCGCTGCCTGACCCCGGTGCTGGAGACGGTAGAGGCCGAGCGCTCATTTCGGTTTGTGGCCGACGAGGCCACCGCTGCGGCATTGGACGATGAGGCTGAAGAGGATATTTTGGTCCTGAGCCGTGACTTCGATGCTTTGGCACTGGTCGAGGATGAGCTGATTTTGTCTTTGCCCTTGGTTCCTTTGCATGAGATGTGCCCACAAGCTGTACCCATGTCTGCCGTGGACCCGGAGTTTGAAGAAGCCGCAGAGCGGCCGAACCCATTTGGGGTTTTGGCGGGCCTGAAAACGAACAAGTCCAGTTGAGCGAGGGGTAGCCCCTTTCCTTGGGGTTCGTCTTAGGCTATAATCGATGGCTTCGCCCGGTTGATCTGGGTGACATTCTCATTAACCAGACGCTGCGTCTTCATTTGCGCGGCCTCCAAGCTTCCAAGGAGCCATCATGGCTGTTCAGCAAAACAAAAAGTCGCCCTCCAAGCGCGGTATGCACCGTTCGCACAACGCTTTGAACGTGCCCGGCATCGCCGTCGAGCCCACAACAGGCGAAACCCACCTGCGTCACCACATCAGCCCTAACGGCTTTTACCGTGGCCGTCAGGTGTTGAAAAACAAATCCGAAGCCTGATCGGCGTCAGCCCCAAGCCTCAAGAGGCCCGGCGCTACTTTCACAGTAGCCTCGGGCTTTTGTTTTTATGGCTTTGGTTTTTTAAACGGTTTTGAGCTCTAGGATTCCATGACCTCGCCCATCCCGATCACCCTGGCAGTCGATTGCATGGGGGGCGACCACGGCCCTCGCGTTACGCTGGCGGCTTGTCGCCATTTCTTGGCCAGTCACCCCGATGCGCGCTTGTTGCTGGTGGGGCGTGCTGAGGTGCTGTCGGCATTTGCCGATCCCCGGGCCGAAGTGGTGGCAGCCACTGAAGTGGTTGAGATGGACGATCCACTGGAAGTGGCTTTGCGAAAGAAGAAAGACTCTTCGATGCGGGTGGCCATTGAACAGGTGCGCGATGGCAAGGCTTCGGCGGCTGTTTCGGCGGGTAACACGGGCGCTTTGATGGCCATTGCGCGTTATGTGCTCAAAACCATGGACGGGATTGACCGCCCGGCCATTGCCGGCCAGATGCCCAATTTCAAGGGTGGCGGCACCACCATGCTGGATTTGGGGGCCAATGTCGATTGCACGCCCGAGCATTTGCTGCAGTTTGCGGTCATGGGTTCGGCCTTGGTCTCGGTCCTGCAGGACAGGGACCAACCTTCGGTGGGCCTGCTCAACATCGGTGAAGAGGCCATTAAAGGCAATGAAATCATCAAAAAAACGGGTGAACTGTTGCGATCTGCTGCCAATTCTGGCGATCTGAATTTCCACGGAAACGTTGAGGGCAACGATATTTTCAAGGGCACGGTGGACATCGTGGTCTGTGATGGTTTTGTCGGCAATGTGGCCTTGAAGGCCAGCGAAGGCCTGGCCACCATGGTGGGCGGCTTTTTGAAAGCTGAGTTTTCTCGCAATATTTTCACGAAAACCGCCGCCTTATTGGCTTATCCGGTTTTAACTGCGTTTAAAAACCGTGTTGATCACCGCCGCTACAACGGTGCGGCCCTGTTGGGTTTGCGTGGCTTGGTCTTCAAAAGCCATGGCTCGGCCGACGAGGTGGCTTTTGAGAATGCCTTGATCCGGGCTTATGATGCAGCCCGAAACCAATTGCTGGACCGCGTTCGGGACCGCATTGCCCATGCCGCCCCATTGTTGATGGGTGCGCAGGCCGAGCGAACTGAACCCGCGGTCACATCTTTATGAGAATTTATTCACGCATTTTGGGCACCGGCAGCTACCTGCCTGCCAGACGCCTGAGCAACGCCGACCTCGCCGCCGAGCTGGCGCAGCAGGGTGTTGAAACCTCTGACGACTGGATCGTGGAGCGAACAGGTATCCGTGCCCGACACTTTGCCGCCGATGAGCAAGGCTGCAGCGATCTGGCCACCGAGGCCGCCCGACAGGCGCTGACTGCGTCGGGTCTGGCCGCGGCAGACATCGACTTGATCATTGTGGCCACCTCGACTCCCGATATGGTGTTCCCGTCGGTGGCGACCATGGTGCAGCACAAACTGGGCACAGCCGGTTGTCCCGCGTTTGATGTTCAGGCTGTGTGCAGCGGCTTCATTTATGCATTGACCATCGCCGACTCGATGATCCAGTCCGGCTCTGCCAAGCGCGCTTTGGTCATTGGTTCAGAGATTTTCAGCCGCATCCTCGACTTCAAGGATCGCACGACCTGTGTGTTGTTTGGCGACGGTGCTGGCGCGGTCATCCTCGAAGCGTCTGAGCAGCCCGGCATTTTGGCCACCGATTTGCACGCAGACGGCAAATACAAAGACATTTTGTGCGTGCCCGGTCACGTCAACCGAGGCGCCATTTTGGGTGACCCGGTACTCAAGATGGACGGCCAGGCCGTGTTCAAACTGGCTGTGGGCGTGCTCGAAGACACGGCCCGCGCCAGTCTGGCCAAGGCCAATATGACCGATGCCGACATCGATTGGTTGATCCCGCACCAGGCCAACATCCGCATCATGCAAAGCACCGCCAAAAAGCTCAAACTTGGAGCCGACAAGGTGGTGGTCACGGTGGATCAGCACGGCAACACCTCCGCGGCTTCGATCCCGCTGGCGCTGGACACCGCCGTGCGCGATGGGCGCATCCAGCGCGGCCAGACCCTCATGCTCGAGGGCGTTGGCGGTGGCTTCACCTGGGGCTCTGTGCTCCTGCGTTACTGATCCGCTGTTGATTTGACAGGCCCAGTCCAGCGACTTCCTGCACGCTGACCCCTATTCTTTTCAGATACAAAATTTGCACATGACCACATTTGCTTTTGTTTTTCCCGGCCAAGGTTCCCAATCGGTGGGCATGTTGGACGCTTGGGGCGATCACCCTGTTGTTCTTGAAACCCTCCAAGAAGCCTCTGACGCCTTGGGCGAAGACGTGGCCAAACTGATCCACGAAGGACCCAAAGAAGCGCTGGCCATGACCACCAACACGCAGCCCGTGATGCTGGTGTCGGCCGTGGCCGCTTACCGCGCTTGGCTGGCCGAGGGCGGTGACAAGCCGTCTGTGGTAGCGGGACATTCGCTGGGCGAGTACAGCGCCTTGGTGGCCTCGGGCGTGCTAACGCTGGCGCAAGCCACTCCACTGGTGCGCTTGCGCGCCGCCGCCATGCAAGAAGCTGTGCCCGTGGGCGTGGGTGCGATGGCCGCGATTTTGGGCTTGGCCTCTGACAAAGTCATTGAGGGCTGCAAAGAAGCTCAAGCCACATTCGCCGCAGGCAGCGTCGAGGTGGTTGAAGCCGTGAACTTCAACGATGCGGCGCAAACCGTGATCGCGGGCAGCAAGGCCGCTGTGGACAAAGCCTGCGAAGTCCTCAAGGGAATGGGTGCCAAGCGCGCGCTGCTCTTACCCGTGTCGGCCCCGTTCCACTCCAGTCTGATGAAGCCAGCCGCTGAAAAGCTGCGCGACAAACTGGCCACCCTGACGCTGGGCGCTCCCCAGATCCCTGTGCTCAACAACATCGATGTGGCCATCGAAACCGATGCCGACCGCATCCGTGACGCGCTGTACCGTCAAGCCTTTGGCCCGGTGCGCTGGGTGGAGTGCGTTCAGGCCATCAAGGCCCGCGGCGTGAGCACACTGGTCGAATGCGGCCCCGGCAAGGTGCTGGCAGGCATGACCAAGCGCATCGATGCGGAATTGAACGGCGTGGCGCTGTACGACCCCGCCACTTTGTCCGAAGTGAAAGGAATCCTGGCATGAGCGAAACACCAAAACAAATTGCACTGGTCACGGGCGCTTCGCGCGGCATCGGTGCAGCGATTGCCTTGCACCTGGCCCAACAAGGCTATGTGGTCATTGGCACCGCCACCAGCGATGACGGTGCGGCCAAAATCAGTCAGGCGTTGTCGGCTTTCCCTGGCAGCCGGGGAGCGAACCTGAACGTGAACGACGCCGCTGCTGGCGAAGCCCTGATCGACGCCATTGTCAAAGAGCACGGCGGCTTGCAGGTGCTGGTCAACAACGCCGGCATCACCCGCGACACCCTGGCCATGCGCATGAAGGACGACGATTGGGATGCGGTGCTCGACACCAACCTCAAGGCCGTGTTCCGCATGAGCCGCGCCGTGATTCGCCCCATGATGAAGCAGCGCTACGGCCGCATCATCAGCATCACCAGCGTGGTGGGCGCATCGGGCAACCCAGGGCAGGCCAACTACGCCGCCGCCAAGGCGGGCGTGGCGGGAATGACCCGTGCACTGGCCCGCGAGTTGGGCAGCCGCAACATCACCGTCAACTGTGTGGCCCCCGGTTTCATCGCCACCGACATGACGGCCAGCCTGCCCGAAGAACAACACAAAGCCTTGTTGGGCCAGATTCCTCTGGGCCATCTGGGTCAACCCGATGACATTGCTCACGCGGTGGCTTACTTGGCTGGACCAGGCGCTGGCTATGTCACCGGACAAGAATTGCATGTCAATGGTGGCATGTTCATGGCCTGATTTCCGGAACCCCCTTCCGGACAGGTAAAATCTTCATTTTTCACAACCCTCAGAGGGACCCCATGAGCGATATCGAAGCACGTGTCAAAAAAATCATTGCCGAACAACTCGGCGTTGAAGAGTCACAAGTCACCAACGAAAAAGCCTTCGTGGCCGATCTGGGTGCCGACTCCCTGGACACGGTGGAACTGGTGATGGCACTCGAAGAC
>JBIKSF010000030.1:0-19409 GCA_044348785.1 Limnohabitans sp. | reverse complement strand
CTTCAGAGAAAGGACATCGCCACGCTGGTGTTTGACGCCTACCACCTCAACGGCTTTTACCAAGGCTACCCGTTCTGGGGTTCACAAGCGACCAACGAATCGCGTCAGCGCATGATCTACAAAGCGGCCAAAGGGGCCTATGAGTGGGCGCTGACCCAGTCGGACAAAATCGATACCCGTTCAATCTATTTACAAGGCGTCTCCAACGGCGCTGCGGTGGTGGCCAATCTGGCCAGCGTGGTCAACCCCGAACATGTCAAAGCTGTCATCGCCGAAGGCTTGCCCGGCATGGGCATCGGTTTGCCTGACACGGTGGCTGTGCCCGTTAAGCTGGTATTTGGCAAACTCGACAACTATGGCGGCAAACACCCAGAAGATTGGATGTGGCAACGACAAGAAAGTTGTTTCGTCAACCGCGCACCCAGCGCCGAAGTTCCAGCGGGCAACGCAGCGCAATGCAACGGTCGCCAAAACCCCACAAACCTCACCGAAAAACCGATCGACTGGATGAGCCGGCTCAAAGCCCAAAAAGCCGACATCGATGTCTGGTTTTACGACAACGCTGCACATGGTATTTTTCAGGGGTCCATCGATCGAAAAATGTTGACCTACGGCACCGACAACGTCACTTTTTCATGGACGGGATCCGAGAACTCGGCCAAGGAAAAGATGCTCGCCGACTTGCTCAAACTCATCCAAAACCCACCCACACCACCCTGAACCATGAACGCCAAAGCACTGCCACCCGATCTGCTGGCTCCCATCGTGCAAGCCCCCATGGCCGGGGCCAACAACCACCGCTTGGCTGCCGCAGTCTGCGAGGCCGGCGGTCTGGGCTCGTTGCCAGCGGCCATGTTGAGCCCTGCCGACCTGCACACCGAACTGCAAGCGCTGCAGCGAGCCACGCAGCGCCCTTACAACGTCAACTTCTTTTGCCACACCCCACCCACACCCGATGCGCAAATGCAGGCGGCTTGGCAAAAAACTTTGGCACCTTATTACCAAGCCATGGGGCTTGCGCCCAACGCAGCCAGCAACGGTGCGGCGCGTGTGCCGTTCAACCACGCGGCGGCGGATGTGCTGGAAGTCTTTCGGCCAGCGGTGGTGAGCTTTCACTTTGGCCTGCCATCGCCTGATTTGCTCACACGCGTCAAAGGCTGGGGCAGTTTGGTGCTGTCATCGGCCACCACTGTGGCAGAAGCACTGTGGCTGCAGGCCCATGGCGCGGACGCCATCATTGCGCAGGGCCTAGAAGCCGGCGGGCACCGAGGCATGTTCCTGAGCGAAGACCTGAGCACCCAAATTGGCACCTTCGCCCTGCTGCCGCAAATCGTGCAAGCCGTCCATCTGCCCGTGATTGCGGCAGGTGGCATCGCCACCCCTGCCGGCGTGGCTGCCGCCAAAGCGCTGGGGGCAGCGGCTGTGCAAATCGGCACCGCTTACCTGTGCAGCCACGAGGCCACCACCAGCGCCCTGCACCGCACCGCCCTGCAGTCCAACGCGGCAGAGCACACGGCGCTGACCACGCTGTTCACAGGCCGTCCGGCAAGGGGCATCGTGAACCGCGTCATGCGCGAGTTGGGGGCCATACACCCTCTGGTCCCCGCTTTTCCACTGGCAACTGCTGACATGGCCCCACTGCGCGCAGCAGCCGAAGCCCAAGGCAGCAGTGACTTCACGCCGCTGTGGGCAGGCCAAAACGCCAGCGGCTGCCAAGCGGCTGGAGCAGCCGTAATCACCCGTGATTTTCTGAACGCCTGGCTCGCGGCCTGAACTTTCGCCTCAGGCACACTTGCGTCCTATGGCCAAAGACAAATCCATTTTTACCTGCACCGAATGCGGCGGCACCAGCGCCCGCTGGATGGGCAAATGCCCCAGCTGCAACGCCTGGAACACCCTGATCGAGGGTTCGAGCGAACCCGCTGCAGGCAAAAACCGCTTTGGCTCAGTGCACGCCTCGCTCGCCCCCACGTCCGAGGTGCTGCCCTTGGCCCAGATCGAGGCGGCCGACTTTGAGCGCCACCCTACCGGTATCGACGAGCTCGACCGGGTGTTGGGCGGTGGCATGGTGGAAGGCGGGGTGGTGCTGATCGGCGGCGATCCGGGCATTGGCAAATCCACCTTGCTCTTGCAAGCGGTGGACGCGCTGCAGCGTAGCGGCATGAACACCTTGTATGTGACGGGCGAAGAAAGTGGCGCGCAAGTGGCCATGCGCTCGCGCAGGCTCGGCTTGCCCGACTCGCAGGTGCCGGTGCTGCCCGAGATCCAGCTCGAAAAGATACTGCACACCCTGCAATCGCGCCAACCGGGCATTGCCATCATCGACTCGATACAAACGGTGTATTCGGACCAGCTGACCAGTGCACCGGGCTCGGTGGCGCAGGTGCGTGAATGCGCTGCACACCTCACGCGCACCGCCAAATCCACCGGCACGACCATCGTGCTGGTGGGGCATGTGACCAAAGAAGGCGCCCTCGCTGGTCCCCGCGTGCTGGAGCACATGGTGGACACGGTGCTCTACTTTGAGGGCGACACGCATTCGAACTTCCGCCTGATCCGCGCGATCAAAAACCGCTTTGGCGCGGTGAACGAAATCGGCGTCTTTGCCATGACCGAAAAAGGCCTGAAGGGCGTTAGCAACCCGAGCGCGATTTTCTTGAGCCAACACGCCGAGCCCGTGCCCGGCAGTTGTGTGATGGTGACACTGGAAGGCACGCGTCCATTGCTGGTGGAAATTCAGGCCCTGGTGGACAGCGGCGGCCCTTCGCCCCGACGCCTGTCGGTGGGCCTGGACCGCGACCGCTTGGCCATGTTGTTGGCTGTGTTGCACCGCCACGCCGGTGTGGCCTGCATGGACCAAGACGTGTTTGTGAACGCGGTGGGCGGTGTGCGCATCAGCGAGCCCGCCGCCGACTTGGCGGTCATGCTGGCGATCACCAGCAGCCTGCGCGGTAAAGCCTTGCCCAAGGGCTTCATCGCCTTTGGCGAAGTGGGTCTGGCTGGGGAAGTGCGCCCTGCCCCGCGCGGACAAGATCGCTTAAAGGAAGCGGCCAAGCTGGGCTTCAAGGTGGCGGTGGTGCCCAAGGCCAACGCACCCAAGAAAAACGACAAGTCCTTTGAAGGCCTGACCATTTACCCGGTCGAGCGGATCGAAGAAGCCATGCAGGTGGTGCGGGGGCTGGACTGAGCACCGCTCAGGCAAGGCACAATCTGCCCCCATGAATTTCACCAAAATCCTCGCGCCGCTGGCCATTGTTGTTTTCACCATCGGGGCCTGGCAGGCCTTTCAATGGGCGGGTATCGCCCTGGCCGTAGGCGGCGTGGTCATGTGGGTGCTGCTGCATTTCACGCGCATGGTCACCATCCTGAAAAAGGCCGCCGACCGGCCCATCGGCCATGTGGCCAGTGCCGTCATGCTCAATGCCAAGCTGAAAAAAGGCGTCAGTTTGATGCATGTGATCGCCATGACGCGCTCATTGGGGCTGCTGCAAACCGAAAAAGACACCCAGCCGGAGGTCTTCACTTGGACCGACACCAGCCAATCGGTGGTGACTTGCACCTTTGTGGGCGGCAAGCTGACCGAATGGACATTGCACAGACCCGAGCAGGTCAGCCCTTAAAATCCCTGTTTTGCACTGTTTAATGCCCCTTCTTCAAAGGACACTTTCATGAGCGTTGTCATTCCCTCCATGTCAGACCGTGACGGCAAAATCTGGATGGACGGCCAGATGGTCGATTGGCGCGATGCCAAGATCCACGTTCTGAGCCATACCCTGCACTACGGCTGCGGCGCTTTTGAAGGCGTGCGCGCCTACAAAACAGAGCAAGGCACCGCCATCTTCCGCTTGCAGGAGCACACCGACCGCCTGTTCAACAGCGCCAAAATCTTGCGCATGGCGATCCCGTTCACCAAAGATCAAGTGAACGAAGCACAACGCGCTGTGGTGCGTGAGAACAAGTTGGAGTCCGGCTACATCCGCCCTCTGACCTGGATTGGTGACAAGAAGCTGGGCGTCAGCCCCAAGGGCAACACCATCCACCTGATGGTCGCTGCTTGGACCTGGGGTGCGTACCTGGGCGAAGAAGGCATGAAGCGCGGCATCCGCGTCAAGACCAGCAGCTACACACGCCACCACGTCAACATCACCATGACGCAAGCCAAGGCGGTGAGCAACTACACCAACTCCATCTTGGCCAACATGGAAGTGACCGACGAGGGTTACGACGAAGCCCTGTTGCTCGACACCTCGGGCTTTGTGTCTGAGGGCGCAGGCGAAAACATTTTCGTGGTCAAAGACGGTGTGATCTACACGCCCGACTTGTCGGCCGGTGCCCTGAATGGCATCACACGCAACACCGTGTTCCACATCGCCAAAGACCTGGGCCTTGAAATTGTGCAAAAGCGCATCACCCGCGACGAGATCTACATCGCCGATGAAGCCTTTTTCACAGGCACCGCCGCCGAAGTCACACCCATTCGCGAACTCGACCGCATTGAATTGGGCGCAGGCAGCCGTGGCCCGATCACCGAAAAAGTCCAGACTGCGTTCTTTGACATCGTCAACGGCCGCAATCCCAAATACGCCCACTGGCTGACCAAGGTTTGAACCATGAGCAACGCAACCGTTGAACTGCTGGCCGCCGACCTGAACCCCCAGGGCGGCGTGTTTTGCCCCAGCCCCAAAGCCGACATGAAACTCTGGAACAGCCACCCCAAGGTCTACTTGGACGTGGCCAAAACCGGCCAAGCCAAGTGCCCTTATTGCGGCACGGTCTACCAACTGAAAGCGGGTGAAGTGGTGGCTCACCACCATTGAAGCGCACACCGAGCCATCTTGGCGATGGCAGGATCACGCCACGGCGAACACTCAGGTGTTCGCCGTTTTGCTTTGGGGCAAGCTCACTTCAAAGCAGGCCCCGCCACCAGGGCGGTCTGCGCACCGCACCCGTCCACCATGGCGCTCGGCAATTGACTTGACCAGCGAGAGCCCCAAGCCCACGCCGCCAACGCGCTCACTGGCTCCGGGCAAGCGAAAAAACGGCTCAAAAATACGCTCACGGTATTCAAGGGGCACGCCGGGGCCACGGTCACCGACCTCAATGAGCACCTGTTGTGCCTGCCGTTTCAAGGACAGCACGATGCCTGCGTCCTGCGAGGTTTCCGGGCCAACAGCCCCATAACGGCGGGCATTTTCCAGCAGATTGCGCACCATGCGCCGCAGCAATTTGGCCACCCCAGACACTTCGAGCTGTGCCAAGCCTTCGGGAACGTCAAAACTCGCCCCCACCCGCGCGCACTCTTCAGCACACAAGCCCACCAGATCCACCGCCTCCACCGTGCCGATGTCAGCCTCCTTCGCGTCCAAGCGACTGGCCAGCAAGATCTCGTCGATCAGCTGATCCAACTCGGCCATGTTGCGCAAAATTTCGGCCCGGCTGCGCGCCAATGCGTCCGGCTCGGCCGCAGGCACGTTCATCAATTCCAAGCCCATGCGGATGCGCGCCAAGGGCGAGCGCAGCTCGTGCGAGGCATTGGCCAACAATGACTTTTGAGAGGCCATGAGTGCTTCGATGCGGGTAGCCGCCGCGTTGAAGCGCTCGGACAAATCGGCCACCTCGTCGTCGCCTTGTACGGGCACGCGCACCGACAAGTCGCCCTCACCCCAGCGCTGCACGCTGCGCTGCAGGCCTTCCAGACGCTGCGTAAGCCTGCGCACCACCGGGTACAGGCCCAGCGCCACGGCCAGGCCAATGAGGCCCAGCATCCAGAAAAAACCCGAGGGCTTGGCCCACCAGGGCATGTCTTTGCGCAGATGGGGCGGCATGCGGCCCTCTGCGCGGTGGGGCATACCGGCAGCCATACCCGGCAGGCCTTGCAAGGCAGCGCGGTTGGATCGCTCTTGCACGCGATCGGCGCTGCGCTGCACTTGAAACTGCATCTGCTGGCCATCGGGCAACTTGACCTCAAAGGTCAAAGGTTCACCCGGTCCGGGGCGTGTGGTGCTATCCAGCACCTCGCCTTGGGCATTGAGCACTACCCATTCACGAGGGGCCGATGGCGCCGCATGGTGTTCGACCGTGGCCCGCCAGGCCCAACCCACCACCAACATGAGCAACGCCACGCCCGCCACCACGGCCAGCCAAATGCGCAGGTAAAGGTGGCGTGACCAGTGGCGTGACAGGCTTCGAATGGGCATGTTGGGGATCTTTGGTCAGTCTTGGTGACGCGCAAACACATAGCCCACACCGCGCACGGTGAGAATGCGTTGTGGCGCTTTAGGGTCGGCCTCGATGGCAGCGCGGATGCGGCCCATGTGCACGTCAATCGATCGGTCAAAGGCTTCGAGTTCGCGTCCCCGCACGGCTTCCATGATCTGGTCGCGTGTGAGCACACGGCCAGCACGTTCGGCCAGTGCCACCAGCAGGTCATACTGGTACGAGGTCAGCTCGCAGTCCTGACCCTTGACGCTAACGCGGCGGGCATCGCGGTCAATCTCCAGCGAGCCAAATTGCATGAGCTGCGGGGGCGTGTCGTTCACATTGTTTTTGCGCCGCAAAATGGCCTTGATGCGGGCCAGCAACTCACGCGGCTCAAAGGGCTTGGGCAAATAGTCGTCGGCCCCCATCTCCAGGCCAATGATGCGGTCCATCGGGTCGCCTTTGGCCGTGAGCATGAGTACAGGCACCTGACCCAAGCCGCCCGTCAGAGCGCGGATGCGTTGGCACACCTGCAGACCGTCCATGTCGGGCAGCATCAGGTCCAGGATCACCAAGTCCACGCCCGGCGTTTGCAAACGGGCCAAGCCGCTGCGGGCATCGGGTGCATGGGCTACGGCAAAGCCGTTTTGCCCCAAATAGTCCGCCATCATGCCCGCGAGGCGCACATCGTCTTCGATCATCAAGAGTTGTTGCATCGTTGGATCATCGCCTTTTTGCAAGCGCTGGACGTGTCGGTTGTGTAAATCTGGGTAAAACCGAGGCTTGCCCTGCGCTTTGTCATCCCGGCCTCTGAATTTGTCATCCCGGCCCCCGAGCCGGGATCCATCTTTACAGCTGCTTCGAACATGGACCCCGGGTCAAGCCCGGGGTGACATTCTGGGGGCATAGACCCCGGGTCAAGCCCGGGGTGACGACGGTGGGGGAGGCGGGTTGTTCGCGTGCACCCGCGAGGCCAGTGCCACCAGCACAAGCACCGGCAAACCCAACCAGGCCGTGGCCGTGAAGAAGCTGGCGTAGCCGTGGGCATCCACAAAGTCCCCCGAAAACCCGGCAATGAACTTGGGCAGCAGCAGCATCATGGAGCTGAGCAGCGCGTACTGCGTGGCCGAATAGCTGATGTTGGTGAGCGACGACAAATAAGCAATGAAGGCTGCTGAAGCAATGCCGCTGGCCAAGTTGTCCGCCGAAATGACCCACACCAAGGCCTGCACATCGTGGCCTACGCCGCTGAGCCAGACAAACAGCAAATTGCTGGCCGAACTGAGTGCGGCACCCAGCATGAGCACGCGCATCACGCCCAGGCGCGCCGACAGCACACCGCCCACAAACGCGCCGACCAAGGTCATGATGACGCCGTAGACCTTGGTCACGCTGGCCACCTCGCTTTTGGTGAAACCCATGTCCACATAAAACGGGTTGGCCATGATGCCCATGACCACATCGCTGATGCGGTAGACCGCGATCAGCGCCAGCAACAGCACCGCCTGCCAGCGGTAACGCAGCCAAAAATCGGCAAAGGGCTCGACCACCGCGCCCTTGAGCCATTCGGCGACGTTGCGCGCGGGCGCAAAGGGTGCGGGTACCGGCTCGGGCGAGAAAAGCACCACCCACATGCCTGGCAGCATGCTGAGCGCCATGACCAGGTAAGCCGCCTGCCAAGCCGATTGCGCGTAACCCGTGGCTTGCTCACCCTGGACCCAGGCCGCCACCCACAACACCCCCGCCCCAGCCCAGATCATGGCCAAGCGGTAACCCGTCTGATAACTGGCCGCCAAAGCGGCTTGGGCATTCACCTCGGCCGATTCGATGCGGTAAGCGTCCAGCGCAATGTCTTGTGTGGCCGAAGCAATGGCCACGGCCAAAGCGCAAGCGACCAAGGGGCCCAGCAGTTGCGAAGGGTCGTTCAGCGCCATGCCCACCAGCCCGAGCGCGATGACCAGTTGCGACACCAGCAGCCAGCTGCGCCTGCGCCCCAGCTGGCGCGTGAGCCAGGGAATCGGCAGGCGGTCCACCAGCGGGGCCCACATCCATTTCACGCCGTACGCTAGGCCGACCCAGCTGAGGTAACCGATGGTGCTGCGGTCAATGCCCGCCTCGCGCAGCCGAAAGCTGAGCGTGCCCAGCACCAGCAGCAGTGGCAAGCCCGCTGAAAAACCCAAGGCCAGCATGCGCAAGCTGGCGGGCTGCAAATACAGGCGCAATGCCTCGCGCCAAGTGCGCACGGTGCTCGGGGGGGCTTGCTCAAGAGGGGTTGCAGTTTCAGCCATGCGCCATTATCGGTCGACCCAACGGGAACCCGCTCACCTTGAACTTCGCCAAGTCGCTATCATTTGCAAACCATGTGCTTGTTCTGTGACCTTAAAAATCCTCCTGCTGATCCCGCTTCAAGTGCGACGGCTGCCACTTCGCCGCGCTGGCAAGCCCGGCGTGCATTTTTGTTGGCAGCGGGGGCATCGGCCGCCGGCTCAGCTTTGGCCCAGGTGGACGTGGGTTCTTCCTCCGGTTTGCGCAAACTGGTGCCCGCCGAAACACTGGAAACCTCCGCACGGCAACAGTACACACAAGTTCTGGCCGAAGCCCGCGCCAAAGGTGCCCTGGCCCCCGACGGCCACCCACAACTGCAGCGCTTGCACACCATCGCGCAAAAACTCATCCCGCACACGGCGTCCTGGAACTCACGTTCGCGTGACTGGAAATGGCAAGTCAACCTGATTGGCAGCAAGCAAATCAACGCCTGGTGCATGCCCGGCGGCAAGATTGCTTTTTACACAGGCATCCTGGACCAGCTCAAGCTCAACGACGACGAAGTGGCCATGATCATGGGGCATGAGATGGCCCACGCCCTGCGCGAACATGCACGCGAACGTCTGGCCAAGAGCCAAGCCACCAGCATTGGCCTGTCCATTGCTTCTCAACTGCTGGGTTTGGGTTCTTTGGGCGATGTGGCGGCCAACCTGGGCACGCAATTGCTCACCTTGAAATACAGCCGCGACGACGAAACCGAATCTGACTTGGTGGGCCTGGAGATCGCCGCACGTGGTGGCTATCGGCCCGAAGCCAGCGTGAGCCTGTGGCAAAAAATGCAAGCAGCGAGCGGCAATGGCAGCCCCTCATTCCTGTCGACACACCCCAGCGGCGCGAACCGGATTCAGGAACTTGAGGCCAACTTGCCCAAGGTGCAACACCTTTACGAACAGGCCCGCCGGAGCTGAAGATCCCTTTGAGATGTCATACCCAACTTGATCGGGTATCCATCCCCTTACCGGTCACGCACATAGGGATTGCTCTGGCGCTCACGCCCAAAGGTGCTTTCAGGCCCGTGCCCTGGAATAAACACCGTGTCATTGCCCATGGGCCACAGACGCTCGGTAATGCTGGCGATCAGATCTTCGTGATTGCCCTGCGGAAAATCTGTGCGACCAATGCTGCCCGCAAACAACACATCGCCCACAAATGCACGCTTGATGTCGGGCGAGTAAAACACCACGTGGCCCGGCGTGTGACCTGGGCAATGGCGGACCTGCAAAGTGTGCGCGCCCAAGGTGACGGTGTCGCCATCGGCCAGCCAACGCGTAGGCTTGAAAACACGCGCAGGCGGAAACCCATAGGCCGCAGCAGCTTCAGGCAAACCATCGATCCAGAACTGGTCTGCCGGGTGCGGCCCGATGATCGGTAGCCCCCCCAGCTGTTCGGCCAAATCGGCCGTGCCCGACGCATGGTCCAAATGACCATGGGTGATCCAGATTTGCTCGAGCTTAAGGCCCAGACGTTTGGTGGCACCCAACAACAAATCCAAATCTCCACCTGGATCCACCACCGCCGCCTGAAGGGTCTGATCGTCCCAAATCAGCGAGCAGTTTTGTTGGAATGGTGTGACGGGAATGGTTTCGTATTGAAGCATCCGCAAATTATATGGAGCGTGATAACCATGTTGAGAACTTTGATTGGGGCACCCTCAGCTAAATTCTTCGGAATGAAACCCTCCAAATGGATTGAAGTCTTGATATCGACCTGCAATGCCTTGATCTCTTGTTGTCTATCGAGAGGCGGATAAGCAGCGGAAGCGGTTACTCGAGCTCCACATCAACCAAGGGATGTCCCAAATTGGTCATTTCCACACGTCTAGCACTTTAAAAGTTAATACTTTAAAGTTATAATAACTATGCGATATCTGGTGCTGAGCACAGTAAATAACTTATCAGAAAGTCACTAATGGATACACCAACAATCATCTCTCTCGTTGCAGTAGTTGTTTCAATTTTGGCTTTACCTATGAGTTACTTTGTGGCGACCAGACAAGTGAAAGTGGGTTTGGACGAGCACGAAGGAAGAGCCAAACGCCGAACGAGGTTGCTTGTTGCTGAAAGGTTGGACGAGCTTCAATCATTGTTCTTCAGCGCTACTAATGTGCTTGCAAAAATTGATCTTCGTTCGGGGAAGTTCGATCCTGCCACTCTCGAGAAGTACATGCCAGAAATCGATTCAAGAGTTCAAGAAACCGGAATTTTGGATCGCCTAGCCAAATCAATTGACAAATACGTGTCTACGGGTGAACCAGATGCGCAGTCAGATGGTGACATCGGGAAGAGACTTCAAATCGTCCGCGGGCAAGTTTCTCTGGCATCTAAGTCTTCCGGCATTTATGTAACGTGGAATATTCTCGATGTCTGCAAGGGGGGAAATCTCTCAAGTCATCTTCGAGCTATCAAGTCAGCTTGATGTTCAACACTTAGACAGCGGACGAGTGTCCGTTGCGGGTCGGCTATTGCTGCTCAAATGCCCACAGCAACAGTCTGCTCTCAACCTTTTCTTGACTGCTAGAAATAACAAAGGCATTAGTTTTGATGGTTGGCTCAAAGGCAGCGGTTGCAGACGGTGGCGTGACGTGAGCGAACTCACGCTGGATGACCTCAAGCAGTCGTCCGGGCCAAGGAAATGGTACTTACCAAGGAACACAATTACGACCTTAGTGACCGCTGGCTACTAAAAGCACGGCTGCATCCATAATCTATAAACATTGTTGAGAAGCCATATTTAGGGAGCCCCCGTTGATTGAGTCCGCCGGTAAAGTCATTGACCTGCTGAGCTACATCGAGCAAGTCGAAAAGCTCAAGAGAAAGCCAGCTTTTAGCGTTCCCGACGACTATTTTGTCGCTCATCGACATGAGCTGATCGGGCTGCCCGAGCTTGAGCTCAACCTTCAACAGGAGGGAGACGATGTCTGGCTCAAGCTTCCCCGCCTCCAAGAGGTCGCCGCCCCGGACGTAGACGAGTTGCTGAAGCCCTGGGTGACCATCTCGAAATCCCCTGAGAAATCACCTGAAATCAAACAGGAGATTCATGATGTAGTCTCGGGCGAAGAGCCAAAGCGCGAGCGCCTGCAGGACCGCCCTGACGTCAAGGCGCAGTTCGACTGGTACGTTGATTTCATGTGGAAGCCCTGGTCACAGACCGAGCGCCCACGTCGCAAAGCCATTTCTGTCTACAACAAGCTGTTCGCGCTTCAACAGGCCATTGCCTCCGAAGGCGCTGAAACCCCGATTGAGCTTGTCTGGGGCATCGGCCACACAGTCTGGAAAAAAGACGGCCACGCGACTCCGGTTCGTCACCCGCTGCTGATCCAGGCCTGCAGCATCAACCTCAATGAGCTGACGCTTGACCTGGAGGTTAGGCCGCGTGACGTTGAACCCAAGCTGGAGGTCGACTGCTACGCCGAGATGGAAATTGCCGGTGTCCACCAGCTGGAGACCTTCTGGAAGAAAGTCATCGAAGCCAGCGCCAGCCGACTGACCCCTTTTGATTCCAGCACCTTTGAGCCCACGCTGCGGGCGGCTGTGGGGCACTTGGATCCCTCCGGCGCTTACGTTGAAGCCACGGACTGGACAAGCCTGCCCACCCCCTCTGACAAGCTGCTTGTAACAGGCAGCTGGGTCATTTTTGGTCGCAAGCGCTCTGGTGACGTCCTCATTGAGGACATACGACGCCTGAAACAAAAGCTGGAGGTAGCCACCTCGGTGCCCGGCGTCATTCAGAGCTTTGTCACCTCCGGCGACGACACCGTGCGCAGGCGTCCTGAAATCCCATTTCGGGGACTTTCTACCAGCCACGGGCCCAACAACGCGCGTGAGTTGTACTTTCCCATGCCGTACAACGATGAGCAGGTGTCCATCATCCAGAAACTGGAGAGCAATGACGGCGTCGTCGTTCAAGGCCCGCCAGGTACCGGCAAAACACATACCATTGCCAACGTCATCTGCCACTATCTGGCGCAGGGCAAGCGTGTTCTGGTGACCGCCAAGGGCGAGTCGGCTTTGGCTGTGGTTCAGGAAAAGCTCCCTGAGCGAATCAGGCCGTTGTGTGTCTCGTTGCTGTCAGATGAACGTGACGGTATGAAGCAGTTCGAGCACGCCATCCAGACGATTGCCGCTCGTGTCTCCGGCCTCAACCCCAATCAATCAGAAAAAGCCATTGCAGCCGCAGAGCAGCTACTCGACCAGTTGCACGCCAAGATTGCGAATGTAGACCGTACCGTTGAGGAGCACGCCCAGCGGCACATGCGCAATTACACCTTCCGCGGCAAGTCAGTCAGCCCGGAAGAGATGGCTAGGGAGGTTTTGGAGCAAGCAGACCTCTACCAGTGGTTCGATGACGACCCGCCCGAGGTAGATGAGTTGGCAGTGACAGACGACGATATCACTGCCTTGAGACAGGCCCGAAAGACGGTTGGCGACGACTTGGTCTATGTTGGCACATCGATACCGAAGGCTGAAGAGTTTCCACAGTGGGTGGACATGTTGGCGCTCCATCGTGACTTGGTTCGCGCCAAGACGATTGAAGCGAAGGTGGAGAAGGGTGCAGTTTTGGCGCTTGCAGACGCCACCCTCGATACGTTCGACAAAGCCAAACAGCTGGCTGAGTTCTTGGGGCAGCGCCAGCAGACCCTTGGCCGCGTGGCAGCAAGCCAAACCGCTTGGGCTGACGCACTTCGCGCGCGCATGGCTGACTTGACCCTGGACGACCCGTTGCTTGCAGCGCTCCGACAGTCTTGTGACGCTCTGCAGCAACTGGAAAAAGCTCGGGCGGCCCTTGTGCCCAAAGCGGTACAGCTGCCAGGCAACGCAGAGCTGGACGAGGACTTCAATGACGCCCTGGTTCGATTGCTTGCTGGCAAGAGCGCATTTGCGTTGCCGTTTGGCAAGTCGGCTGCTCGCAAACTGATCGAAGCCGTCACCGTTGGTGGCGCAAAGCCAAAAGGGGTCGAGGACTGGCAGGCGGTCAATGACTGGGTTCAATGGCGACTGCAGGCTCGCAAGGCCTTGGCGCAGTGGGCTTCTCTGTCTGGGGAGTTCGGCTTCGACGCGCCTGGGGAGATGCCGGAACAGGCTGTCCGAGGTCTGACTCAGCCCATCGCATTGGTTAGAGATATCGACCAACTCCAGTTCGAGTTCGACGCCCATCTGCAATCAAAGGTGACAGCGGTCTTTGGCGATGCAATGGCAGCCAAGATTTGGGACCAGGGTGAAGTTTTCGTCGGATTGGTCCTCGAAAGCCTTCAGTCCCACTTGGACAAAGGCCGTCTGGGTTACGCGCTTCGACGTGTGCAGGAAATCGTCAAGAAGCTGGACGGACATACGGGGGGAATCGCCAGTGAAATTCGCGACTTCTTGATGGGGCCCTTGGGCCGCCCCGACGCGGATGAAAGTGTCTTGCAGACGACCTGGCTTGCAACCATGTCGGGGTTGGAACGACTGCAGCAGCAGTGGCCGCATATCAAGGTCATTGAAGAGGTAACGGACCTGCTGGAGCAGGCTGACGCTCCGAAGTGGTCTCAACGCGTCAGAGCAGAAAAGTCCGAGGGCGAAATCGACACGCTAGTGCCTTTCAACTGGAAAGAGGCCTGGGACTGGCGCTTGGCGGTCAATTTTCTGGACCGTATTGACGGCCACCACAAAATGCGCCAGCTGTTTGAAGAGCGGCGCCAACTCACCAGCACCCTGGCAAAGACCTATCAGGAGTTGGTGGCCGAGAAAACCTGGCTGGGTGTGTACAACAACTCACCGGATAGCGTGCGCCAAGCTTTGCAAGCGTACTTGAACGCGGTTCAGGCAATGGGAGCCGGTACTGGCGTGCGCGCCGTACGCCATCGCAAAAACGCTCGAGACGCCATGGTTCGGGCTTACAAAGCTGTCCCCTGTTGGGTGCTACCGCAGTGGCGCGTGTCTGAGACCATTCCGGCCGAGGTCGGCTTGTTTGACCTGGTCATCGTGGACGAGGCCTCGCAGTCCGACATCTGGGCGCTGCCAGCACTGCTGAGGGGCCAAAAGCTTCTGGTCGTGGGGGACCACAAGCAAGTGTCACCTTCGGCGGTCGGTACCGCTGAAGAGCGCGTTCGTGAGCTCGTCAACCGTTTCTTAGGTGACCAGCCCCATGGCTCCGAGATGACCCCTGACAAGTCCATCTATGACTTGGCGCGCGTCGTCTTTGCGGGCAACTCGGTCATGCTCAAGGAGCACTTCCGGTCGGTTCCCGCCATCATCGAGTTCTCCAACCGGGAGTTCTACGAAGGCGACATCCGCCCCCTACGGGTGCCGAAAGCCAATGAGCGCCTCGACCCACCGCTGGTGGACGTGTTTGTGAAGGGCGGAAACAGGCAAAAGGACGTCAACAAGGCGGAGGCTAAGGCCATCGTCAACGAAATTGCCAATCTCATCGCAGACCCGGTCTTTGACGGCCGCTCGATTGGGGTGGTCACCTTGATGGGCACAGAACAGGCCAGCTACATCCACAAGCTCATCTCGGACCATATTTCGCCGGCCGACGTGGTGGCCCGCAAAATAAGTGTCGGACCGCCGCCCGTTTTCCAGGGGCGGGAGCGCGACATCATGATGGTGTCCATGGTGATTGGCCCGGGTGACCGTGGGGCCGCGAACCGTGCTGACATGCACCAGCGATTCAACGTTGCCTTGTCGCGGGCTAGAGACCGGATGTACCTGTTCCGCTCTGTGACCGACAACGAGGCGAAAGAAGACTCTTTGACCGGTCGAGTCATCCTGCACTTCAAGCAGCCGTTCAGACAGGACGCCAAAAAGGTAGAAGCGCTGCGCGACAAGTGCCAATCGGGGTTTGAGGTCGAGGTGTTCGACGAGCTGGTGAAACGCGGGTATCGGGTGTTGCCTCAAGTTCCCGCTGGCGGCTACTTCATCGACTTCGTCGTAGAAGGCAACGAGGGCCGACGCTTGGCGATTGAGTGCGACGGGGACCGATTCCATGGGCCAGGACAGTGGGCTGACGACATGGCGCGCCAGCGGGTGCTGGAGCGGGCCGGCTGGACGTTCTGGCGGTGCTTTGCTTCCAGCTTTGTACGCCGGCGCCAGGAGGTGTTGGCCGATTTGCTTCAGACCTTGACGAGCCTGGGTATCGAGCCAGTGGGCTCAGAGTCGGTGGACAGTACACTGTGGGTCGAATACCGCGAGGTTGACCCCTTTGAGATTGACACGACCGAGGAGGTTGTCTGATGGCGACGACTCGTCCCTTGATGCGACTGGGCATAGGTGACCTAGAAGATATCTTCGAGAAACAAGGCAATAACTTTGCTACGTTGGCTCAGCTCAAGCACGAAATCAGCCACCGACAGGTTCCCCGAGCATTGGCGCTGTTGGAGCGAATCCATAAAGCGGAGGCTCTGCTGGAAGATCTCGACAACCATAGGCCAGTCCCCTCAGCGCCTCGAGGTACTTTGCGTCTTAGCCCTAGAGCACCTGCTGCAGCGCCAACTGCATCGCTGATACCCAAGACCTTGGGCCCGGCTCCTGCTGCCGTTGGGCTATCGACAGTTCCCGAGCAACAAGACCTCTTAAGCGGGCTGCCACAGCCGATTGAAGCCAGGCCACCCAAGGTGGTAGAGCCTG
This sequence comes from Limnohabitans sp., assembly GCA_044348785.1. GTDB lineage: Bacteria > Pseudomonadota > Gammaproteobacteria > Burkholderiales > Burkholderiaceae_C > Limnohabitans_A. Next base: position 3,282 of record JBIKSF010000030.1, on the reverse strand, counting down.
TTTCGCCTTTACCCGATGTTGACCAAGTGAAGAAGCTAACCGCACCTACAGAGCCGGTAGCCATGCCGCAGCTGGCGATTGAAGATGCCTGTCGCATCCTGAAGGTAGCAGCCGGCGATGTTTGGGAAAAGGTCGAGGCGTCTCGTCGAAAAATTGTGCTGAAGTCCAGTCCATTGGCCACCAAAGGCCTAACGCCAGCGCAAGCTCAAAAGCTGCTAGCTGAAGTTCAACTTGCCAATGATGCAGCAATTGTCATTGCTGCGAGACGAAGTGGTCGCCAGTAGCACTCCCTGGCCTTGGTGTAGTTGAAGTTTGACTCGCCCCCCATAACAACACTGTTAGGCAGCTCAAGAAGCGCTTCGGTGTTCACTTCATTAGTGACTAAGGCCGGCTCTCAGGTCCAAAGTCAGAAGTGCAGCGATAGCAGACGTTGGCGCTTTCAAACCGAATGACACAGATTGGCAAAAACTGACAGCCGTAAAAGCCGATTTGATGGTCTGGTCATGACCGCAAAAACCGACACCCCATCACCAGGGGCACAACCCAAAGTGTCGGATGAACAGACACTTTACGGCACGCCCCAGCAAGCGTTTAGCCCTGTAAAAAGAGAATTTTCAGATCAAACCGGAAGGGATGACTGATCTGATTCGCTCATTTTTCTGAGCCTCTTTTTTTGGCGAGGTGGGGATTTGGACGTGATCATCGGATGTGGTTTGGCAAAAGAGTCACAAGCCGATCATCTAGAAAATGGCGGTTAACGGAAAAGCATAATGAATCTCAATGCCTCGAAGGATCTTGGCTGTTATCTTGACCGTCAACCCTGTCCAGGAACTCGCCAATTCGACGTTCCAGATCCCGATAGTGGGGATTGAATGTTGCACGTGCACCGGCCTCGCCGGCAGGTGGCGACTGACCTCCGACACCGTACCAGACCCGCTGCGCTTGCTTGCACGCTCGAACCTGCTCTTCCGTACGAAATGGCGGGCTGCCGCAATTACGGTAAGTGCCTGACTCACCATAGTGCGGATTCTCTGGAGAGATGTGGACAGCGAGATGGGAAATTCCAACCACTCGCAGTGTGGTGTCCGATGCCGAGAGCCAGACCGTCCTGTCGCTCGCTGTCGTCTGCGGAGGGTTGGAAAAGTAGTTGATAAGCAAGCTGCGCGCATTCAGGGCATTGGCGTCAAAAAATTGTCGATTCCAGGCCACATCGACCACTTCATCATCTTCACTCTGCACAACCAGCCAAGGTGTCTGGATCGGTCCTCGTTGGCGAATACGGGCTTCCATCGTTCCCAATACGGCCATGGTGGAAGCAATCCCTCGCGTCGGCATCGCGCCATAACGCGCGAAATCTTCGCGTGGACCCAGGTCTAACCAGGGACGAAACGTGGCAATCCATCTTGCTTGCCGAGCCAGAAAGTTGGAACGGATGCGATACGCTGGCGCCAAGCCAATGACCGCATCCACATTGCCTGGCGACTTGGCGGCGGCGGTCAGAGCCAGGGCTGCGCCCAAGGAGAAGCCTGCGACCACGACGAAAGGGCTCTCGGCACGCGCTTGCCGCAGAGCCACTTCAACATGAGACAACCAATCGTGGTGATCGACGACCATCAGATCTGCCGGACGTGTCCCATGCCCGGGCAGCAACAGTGCACGCGCTTCGAAACACTGTTTTGTGAGTGTCTCCGCGAGATCCCGCATGGCATATGCCGTGTCAGAGAGGCCATGGATAAGGACAGCGATGCCTCGGGGTGCGCCCTTTTTGCATCCCTGGTCTGGCGGCAGCTTGAAGGGCACCACCTTGCCCAGTTCTGCATCGGCCATCGATGCAACAAAAGGCAAGCGGTGCGTGCGAAGTTCCTGGCTCACATCCCTTATATAGGTCTCGAAATCGGCGACAGGGGCAAAAGCAGCGGGTTCCCGCCATCCACTACTCACAAACTCAGGGCGTGGCGGCACGTCACCTGTGGATGAGCATCCAAGCAAAAGCGTCGACAAGATTGTTGCAAACAGAGGCCGACGCATGGCGACTTCTTTCTTTAGGCGCAGCATCTTCTTACGAGTGTGGTGGAGTTCAATATTGACTATGGCAGAGCCTGATGGCTCAGGTTCGCAGCAGTGAATCCAAGCTTCGGCGCGGACTCGGCCCGCCAGGTTTCGTCGCGAATCCCACACGCGAGAGCATCTGCAGCGTTTGACCCGCTGAACCGAGGCCCAGGGTTTGGTGCAGCGCCTCTCTCGGCCCGCGCATCTCCGGGAACTCCTGCATGGCCTGAGACAACGGGTGCATGTCCACACCCGCAGCCGTGGCCAGCAAGTGGGCTCGCACATAGGCACGTCCCGAGGCCACCTGCGTCGGCCGTGTGTTGTCTGGGCTGGCCAACCACAGGAAGCCACTGGCAGTTTCAAAGGGTACCCAGCGGTCCATCACCCGCTGCAGTGAACTGCTGCCCTTGGCTGGCACTTCCATTGGGTCAAAGAGCCCAACTGTGTGCAGCGCCCGAACCATCGGGTTGTTGAGGCTGATGCCATCGGGGTTTTTCTCAATGGCGCCGGGCCCGATGCGCATCACGCGAGCCGATTCGAGCCAGGTGCGGGCCGTGGTCGCCTCGATCTCGTAGGCCTCGCGCGTGATGCGGCGAATCGGATCCATAGCAGCTGCACCGGACGCAACACCGCTACGCAAGCCAAAGCGGCTAGCCGACTCGACCCAGTTGCGTACCAGCGTGTCAGGCAACGCACGATCATTCGCATAGGCAAACTTGCGCGTGTGCCTGCGCACGATCTGGGCGAACAAAGGGTCAGCCGGTGCACTGCCCTGATCGCCCAGAAAAAGAGTAGCCACGCGGCTGCCCTTGGGCAATTGTTGGTCAGCGGGTGCGCCGCCCGGGAAAAGCTCAACCTTAACTGCAACGCCACGCTGGGCGGCCGCGATCACGGCCAACTCAATGAAGGTGCCGAAGCCAATCAGGATCTGTCGCCCAAAGGGATCGGTCTCAGGCAGCACCCGCTCAGCATCGCAGATCAAGTGGATGCGTCCGGCTTCACGCAGATCGGCGATCCAAGGCTGGAGGTTGTGCGGATTAGGTGCCAACAGTGCATGGGCGAGCATGAAGCGCCGCATGTCGGTCTCGCGATCAGGGCTGCGCCAGGGTCGGATGGCAGCTTCTGGGAGTTCACTGCTGCAGCCGGCCAGCGAAGCGGTGGCCGCGAGTACTGCACCGCCGCCCACAAGACGTATGAAGGAACGGCGGCTGGGGGTGGCTGAAGCGCCGCCAT
>JBIKSF010000169.1:0-2730 GCA_044348785.1 Limnohabitans sp. | reverse complement strand
AGAAGATTCGAAAGAATCAGTCCAGGTTATGACCCTATCGTCTAGAGGCCTAGGACATCACCCTTTCACGGTGAGTACCGGGGTTCGAATCCCCGTAGGGTCGCCAAGTTTTGTAGCACTTGGTCAGCTGCTTCAGCAGTTTGACAAAAGTTACAGCTACCAGGAGTGGTAGTTCAGTTGGTTAGAATACCGGCCTGTCACGCCGGGGGTCGCGGGTTCGAGTCCCGTCCACTCCGCCAAAAAATGAATAACCGCTATAAGTCTTTGATTTATGGCGGTTTTTTCTTGCCTGGTCCTCATCTGGACTCAGCGGTTGGCTGCTTGCCAAAACCAGCGTCTGTTGCGTCGACCTTTTGTGAAATGGTCAACAGACAATGCACGCAGAAATAACGACAGTGGTCGCCAGGGGCTTGCAAGGCCCTTGGAGCGATACGTAATCCCACCGCGCTCCTCGTTGTCAGGCGGCACAGATGCCGCCGTTTTGATCGATGGAGAACACCCCATGAGTAGCCTCACACGACTCAACCCTTTCAGCGAATTGCGCGACCCTTTCAATGAAGATTTCTTCAAAGGATTCGCGATGCGACCCATGCAACGACTCATGGAGGGGGAGCCTCAAATGCGGCTGGATTTGACAGAGGATGAGCATAATTTCATCGTCAAAGCCGAGATCCCAGGCGTCAAGAAAGAGGGCATCAAAGTGTCCATACAGGGCAATCAGGTGTCCTTGAGCGCTGATGTGAAAAAAGAAAAAGAGGAAAAGGAAGGTGCCAAACTCATTCGCAGTGAGCGCTATTACGGCAGTGTGGCGCGCAGCTTCACCCTGGATGAAAGCGTGGACGCGTCTTCGGCTACTGCCAAATACGAAAACGGCGTGTTGCAGTTGATCTTGCCGAAAAAGCCCAACGGCCAAAGCCATTTGCTGAAGATCGCTTGAGGCCCCAACTGATGCCTCGGCCCAGGCGCACCGGTGGTTAGTTATCTTGAAGGTAAAACATCATTCAACTCAAAAAGGAAACGGCATGCCTGAAAAACATTGGGTGATGGTGGCCAACGCTTCCCAAGCAAGGCTTTTGGAGCGAGCATCCTTCGCTGAGCCTTTGGTGGACTTAACCCATTGGCGTCACCCTGAAAGTCGAATGCATGCCAGTGAGACCGAACGGGCGCCCTTGGGCCATTCGGAGGCGGGGCGGGCTGGTTTGGCTCCAAGGTCAGACCTCAAGCAGCAGCATCGCAGCGTTTTTGCCAAAACGCTGGCGAAATATTTTCATGAAGCGGTTGTGAACCACCGCGTGAATGCTTTGGCCTTGTTTGTCTCTAACCCTTTCATGGGGGAGTTGATGTCGCATCTGGACGCTCACGTGCAAGACGTCATCGTGGTCAAACACGTATTGGATTTGACGTCCTTGAGTCTGACGGAATTGGATAAGCGCTTGCGCAGTGAATTCCGTTTGTAATGACATCCGCACTGGCGTTTCAGCCGATCGGGGAAATGGTTCGTCAAGCAGCGCCTCATTGATTGGCCCACCCGGGTATCTGAACGATCCTGCGCCCATGAAAAAGCCGCTCAACGGACGCTGAGCGGCTTGTGTTTTGCCCCGATCTTGGTCGGGGCTAGCCCTCCGTTTTGGGTTTACAGGCCAGCAGCTGCCTTCAGTGCAGCGGCGCGGTCGGTGCGCTCCCAAGTGAAGTCCGGCTCGTCGCGGCCAAAGTGGCCGTAAGCGGCGGTTTTGCTGTAGATCGGGCGCAGCAGGTCCAACATCTGGATGATGCCTTTGGGGCGCAGGTCAAAGTGCTCGGCCACCAGCGCTGACAACTTGTCGTCCGAGATCACACCCGTGCCTGCGGTGTTGACGGTAATGTTCATCGGGCGGGCCACGCCAATCGCGTAAGCCACCTGCACCTGGCACTGGGTGGCCAGGCCCGCGGCCACGATGTTCTTGGCCACGTAGCGTGCGGCGTAAGCGGCCGAGCGGTCCACTTTCGATGGGTCTTTGCCCGAGAACGCGCCACCACCGTGCGGGCAAGCGCCGCCGTAGGTGTCCACAATGATCTTGCGACCCGTCAAACCGCAATCGCCCTGGGGGCCGCCAATGACGAAACGGCCGGTGGGGTTGATCAGGTACTTGGTGTCTTGTAGCCACTCTTTGGGCAGCACGGGTTTGATGATTTCTTCGATGATGGCTTCGGTGAAGCTGGCCTTCATCTTGGTCGATGTCTCAGACTGGTCAGGGCTGTGCTGGGTGGACAGCACCACTGTGTCGATGCTGTGGGGCTTGCCGTCCACATAACGCATGGTCACCTGGCTCTTGGCGTCAGGACGCAAGAAGGGCAGTCGGCCGTCTTTGCGCAGCTGGGCCTGGCGCTCGACCAAGCGGTGGGCGTAATAGATGGGGGCCGGCATCAGCTCAGGTGTTTCGCTGCAGGCGTAGCCGAACATCAGGCCTTGGTCGCCCGCGCCGATGTTGAGGTGGTCGTCGGACGCGTGGTCCACGCCTTGGGCGATGTCGTTGGACTGCTTGTCGTAGCAAACCATGACGGCGCAGCCTTTGTAGTCGATGCCGTACTCGGTGTTGTCGTAGCCGATGCGCTTGATGGTGTCGCGTGCGACCTGGATGTAGTCGACGTGCGCGTTGGTGGTGATCTCACCGGCCAAGACCACCAGACCTGTGTTGGTCAGGGTTTCGGCGGCCACGCGGCTGCGGGGGTCTTGTTCAAAGATCGCGTCGA
>JBIKSF010000041.1:0-16695 GCA_044348785.1 Limnohabitans sp. | reverse complement strand
AGAATCGCGTCAGAGATCTGGTCGGCGACTTTGTCGGGGTGGCCTTCGGAGACGGATTCCGAGGTGAAGAGGAAATTGCTGGACATGAAAAAAGCTCCTAAAGTTTCAGGGGTTTGTCGGCGTTGCCGACCCTGATAACCCGGAGCCTGGCGAACGCTTTAGCAGGTTTTATGAATCGCCCTGCAAGTAGTTCAGGTAACTCGGCGATGGGTAGATTATAAAAGATGTCAGAGCCCTGCCGGAAATCATGTCCAATACAGCCCATGGACATTCCCACCCCGATTGAAAACCGCCTGGTCGACCTGGAAATCAAGGCTGGCTTCACCGAAGACCTGCTGGACCAGCTCAATGCGCAGGTTTACCGCCAGCAGCAGCAAATTGACGCGCTGATTCAGGAGCTGCGCCAAATGCGCGACCGCTTGCCCGAATCGGGCGGCGGGGCCGAGGTGCGTAACCTGCGCGACGAAATCCCACCGCATTACTGATGAATATCCAAAGCGTTCAGGACATCCGAGACCATTTGCGGGCGCTGGGGGCGAACCTCCTTCATGAGCAACGCGTGTTGCGCCTGTGGACCCAGGCCAAGCCGCAAGACAGCGGTCGCAGGCCGCTAGAAAGTTTCATGCCCACCGCAGTGCGCGATGCTTTGCCTGCGCTCAGCGCCACGCTAGCTAACTTGACCACGCTGCGCGAGCAGCACCCGGGGCAAGACGGCTCAGCCCGTTTGCTGGTGGGCCTGCAAGACGGCCAGACGGTCGAAAGCGTGCTGCTGCCGCGCGAGGGCCTGTGCGTTTCAAGCCAAGTGGGCTGTGCCGTGGGCTGCGTGTTTTGCATGACCGGGCGCGAGGGCCTGATCCGGCAGGTGGGCAGCGCCGAGATCGTCGCGCAAGTCGCGTTGGCTCGCACGCTCAGACCCGTCAAAAAAGTGGTGTTCATGGGCATGGGCGAGCCGGCGCACAACCTGGATGCGGTGATGGAGGCCATCGACCTGCTGGGCACGGTGGGCAACATCGGCCACAAGAATCTGGTGTTTTCCACCGTGGGCGATGTGCGGGTGTTTGAACGCTTGCCGCAAGGCCGCGTCAAACCCGCGCTGGCTTTGTCGCTGCACACCACCCGGGCCGATTTACGAATGCAACTGCTGCCCCGAGCCCCACGCTTTGACCCGCAAGATCTGGTGGAGGCCGGCGAGGCTTATGCCCGAGCTACGGGCTACCCGATCCAGTACCAATGGACGCTGATCGAGGGCGTGAACGACAGCGATGAAGAGATCGACGGCATCGTGCGCCTGCTTATGGGCAAATACGCGCTGATGAACATGATCCCGTACAACGCGGTGACCGATTTACCTTATGCAAGGCCGAGTTGGGAGAAGGCCGCAGCCATTGCCCGCACGCTGCACCAGCGCGGGGTGCTGACCAAGTTGCGCCAGTCAGCGGGGCAAGATGTGGATGGCGGCTGTGGTCAGCTCAGGGCACGCGATGTGCAGCGCGTGAGCCCTGTCACTCTGTACCCACGTATCAGCGCCCCGGCAGCTTGACCAGCCCGCTGGACAGCGATGTGCCCAGCAAAATCACCGCGCCGCACAGCAGCATCCAAGCCGTGACGCTTTCGCCCAAAAACAGCACGCCGTAGGCGATGGCAAACACCGGCACCAGAAAGGTAACGGTGAGGGCGCGAGCAGGCCCCGAGTTCTCGATCAATTTAAAGTACAGGATGTAGGCCACTCCGGTGCACAGCACACCGACCACGATCAATGACCACCAGGCCGAGGCACTGGGCCAGTGGTCAGGGCGGAACCACAGTGCGGGCAATGCCAAGGCCAAGGTGGCTCCGATCTGGCTGCCGGTGGCAGTGACCAGCGGCGGCAGACTGGGGATGTGTTTTTTGGTGAAGCTGGCGGCCAATGCATAGCAAGTGGTGGCGGCCAGGCAAGCGAGCACCGCCCAGGCCGGAGCAATGCCTGAGGCGTTGGGTTTGAAGCTGGCTTGTCCCTCGGCCAGCAGGACCACGCCGCCAAAACCAATGGCCAAACCCACTGTACGCGACAGGCTGGGCTTGTCACCCAGCCAGATCCAAGCCACCACCGCGCCAAAAAGCGGTACCGTGGCGTTCAGGATGGATGAAAAACCCGTGGTGATGTGTATCACGGCAAATGAATACAAAGCAAACGGTACGCCGCTGTTGAGTACGCCCACAAACAACACGGGTTTCCAGTGTTGGCGCAGTGCCCCCCAGTGGCCTTTGGCCAACATCAGGGGCAGCAAAAACAGCGAGGCAATGGCCACCCGAATGGCGGCAGTGGGCAAAGCGCCCAGTTCCACCGCTGCCAAGCGCATGAACAGAAACGAGGAGCCCCAGATGGCGGCCAGCAGCAAAAAATCGGCCAGCCAGCCTTTGGCGTGAGAAGAAGTCATTCGAGGGGATTTGTCAGACAGCCGGGTGGCCTTCGAGTTTCAGCAAGGCTTGTTTGCGCCAAAGACCGCCGGCGTAGCCGGTGAGTTGGCCACCCGCACCCAAGATGCGGTGGCAGGGCACGATGATACTCACCGGATTACGTCCCACGGCCGCGCCGACCGCGCGCACGGCTTTGGGATTGTTCAATTGTCTTGCCAGATGGCCATAACTTTGGCTTGACGCCGATGGGATGGTGAGCAGGGCTTGCCAGACAGATTGCTGGAAAGGGGTTCCGGCGGACAAGTCCAATAGCACATTGAATACCGTGTGTTGTCCAGAAAAATAGGCCAGCAATTGCGTTTGGGTCTGCTGTAGAAAGGTATTGCGCGGGTCGATGCGCCAAGACTGAATCATTGTCAGGCTTGGGCCGTGTTTCTGGTTTTCAAACCAGAGTCCGCACAAACCTTTTTCACTGGCGGCAAGGGTGATCAGGCCCAATGGACTGTTGACGGCATGTGTGCTGCAATTTTTCATCATGTGATTTTTGGCGATCGTTTCAGCCAGTCTGAGTGGGGCGTGGCAGGTGCGTGTCGACACCTACAATGTAGGTCATCTCTTTACTCTGGAACAGCCTCTTTTGTTGGCTCGACACCATGCAAGTCACTCCTTCGATCTTCAAAGCCTACGACATCCGCGGCGTGGTGCCGTCCACCCTCAACGAGCAAGTGGCTGAAGGGCTGGGGCGAGCCTTTGGAACTCAGGCGATGGCAGAAGGACAGACCACGGTCGCCGTGGGGCGTGATGGGCGCCTGAGCGGCCCCGTTTTGTCGGCAGCACTGATTCGTGGTTTGGTCGCTGCAGGTGTACAGGTGATCGACATTGGTCTGGCGACCACACCGATCTTGTACTTTGCCGCGAACACCGCTTGCCAAAGTGGCATTCAGGTGACTGGCAGCCACAACCCCAAAGATTACAACGGTTTCAAAATGGTGCTGGCAGGTCGCGCCATTTACGGCGACGAGATACAGGCTTTGCGCCAAATGATGGAGACCGAAACCTGGAAGCTGCGCGAAGGCGGCAGTGTCAGCTCTCTGGATGTGTTGGCAGACTACACGCAGCGCATCGTCGGTGACATCCGCTTGGCGCGCCCTATGAAGATCGTGGTGGATTCGGGCAACGGCATTGCCGGCGCTTCAGCCCCTGCCATCTTCCGTGCCTTGGGCTGCGAGGTGGTTGAGTTGTTCAGCGAAGTCGATGGCAACTTTCCTAACCACCACCCCGACCCGAGCAAACCCGAAAACCTGCAAGACCTCATACAAGCGCTCAGAACCAGTGGGGCTGAGCTGGGCTTGGCTTTTGATGGCGATGGCGACCGCCTGGGCATCGTCACCAAAGACGGCAACAACATTTACCCCGACCGCCAGATGCAGTTGTTTGCACAAGATGTGCTCAGTCGCGTGCCAGGCGGCACCATTTTGTTTGACGTGAAGTGCTCGCAACGCTTGGCCCCAGCCATTGAGGCCGCGGGCGGCAAGCCTTTGATGTACAAAACCGGGCACTCGCTCATCAAGGCCCAGATGAAGGCCATTGAGGCAGCGGGTGGCCAAGCGCCTTTGGGTGGAGAGATGAGCGGCCACATCTTCTTCAAAGAGCGCTGGTATGGTTTTGACGACGGTACCTACGCCGGCTGCCGCTTGCTCGAAATCGTGAGCCAATCCCCCGATGCCAATGCCGTCCTCAACGCATTGCCCGCCAGCTTCAGTACGCCTGAGCTGAATGTGGCCTGCGCTGAAGGCGAACCGCACAGCGTGACCAAAACCCTCCAAGCCAAAGCTGCGAGCGCTTTCAGCGCCCCCGCCAAAGTGTCTGACATCGACGGCCTGCGAGTGGACTGGCCCGATGGCTTTGGTCTGATCCGCGCATCGAACACCACACCAGTGCTGGTGCTGCGTTTTGAGGGACAGACCGAAGCGGCGCTCCACCGGATCGAGGCCGAGATGCTGGCGCTGCTGCGCTCGGTCAAACCCAATGCGCAAGTGGGCGCTGCGGCGCACTGAGCCGATCAGTCCAGGAAAAAAGAGCCATGAACAAGAGCGATTCTGTGTTGAGCCAAGATCCTGAGGTGATTGTCTTCAACCTCAAGCAGCGCTACACAGGCGTGTCAGCCACCATCAATGCGCTCGTGCCCTTGCAGGCTCAGCAGTGGCGTTTGGGGTTTTGTGGCACACGCATGTCCAACGGCATCGATGGCATAACCCTGGGGAAGGCGATTGAGCTGTCGCGCAAGCCGCCCGCAGGGCGCGCTTTTAGGATCTGGCATGTGCGACGTGATCCGGAAATGATGGCCGCTATTTTTGCGCGGGATGTATTGCGTCTGCCCATCAAGCTGGTGTTTACCTCGGCCGCCCAACATTTGCATGGCTGGTTTCCACGGTGGCTGATCTCCAAAATGGACGCGGTCATCTCCACCACCCCTTTGGCTGCCAGCTTTGTGCCAAATACCACTGCAGTGGTTCCGCATGGCATTGATTTGTCGCGCTTCAGTCCTCCGCCTGACAAACTGAAAGCGTGGGCTGATTCAGGCTTGCCTGGTCAATACGGCATCGGTGTGTTTGGCCGTGTGCGACCCGATAAGGGCAGCGATGTGTTTGTGCAAGCCATGATCCAGGCCTTGCCGCAACTGCCGGGTGCCACTGCGGTCATCGCTGGATTGGCTCAGCCCCAGCATCAGGCCTACCAGCAAGATCTGCAGCGTCAGATCGATGACGCAGGCTTGCACGATCGCATCGTTTTTCTGGGGGAGGTGCCTGCCGGCGAGGTGCACCTGTGGTACCAACGCTGTCTCTTGTGTGTGGCTTGCCCACGCTACGAGCCGTTTGGCCTCACACCTTTTGAGGCAGCTGCGACCGGGTCCGCATTGGTGTGTTCGCGAACGGGTGCCTTTGATCAATTGGCCATACCCGGAGAAACAGGAGAAATGGTGGATACCGGTGATTTCGACGGCCTGCGCCGCGCTGTGGTGTCCGTCATGGCTGATCCGGTGCATGCCGCCCGCATGGGAGAGGCTGCGCGTGCGCGTGTGACGGAGCATTTTTCTCTGGCCCGTGAGGCAGAGGGTATCGGCCGTGTTTACCGCGGGCTATTTGAAAAGGCCAGCGCTTGATGACTCAGGCTTCGCGCACTTTGACGGGGGTCGAGCGGTTGGCGTTGACTGCCTACGATCTTTTGTTAAGGGCTTTGCAGCCTGTACTTCGCCGAAAGCTCAGTCGTCGTGCCCAGAAAGAGCCTGAATACGCGCTGAATGTGGCGCAACGCTTTGGCCTGTATGTCGGTAACATTCCTCAGGGGGGCTTTGTCTGGTTACATGCAGTTTCCTTGGGCGAGACCCGCGCCGCAGCGCTGCTGTTGCCCGCTTTGCGAGCCGCGCTTCCTGGCATGCGTCTTTTGTTGACGCACAGCACGGCCACAGGTTGGGTGCAGGGACGTTCTTTGTTGCAGCCCGGAGATGTGCAGACTTGGTTGCCTTGGGACACTGCGCAGGCAACGCATCGGTTTTTAGCGCATTTCAAGCCCCGGATGGGGCTGCTCATGGAAACAGAAGTCTGGCCGCGGCTGGTCGTTGCTTGCCGACGAGCGGGGGTGCCTTTGTGTTTGCTCAATGCGCGCATGAGTGAAAAATCCTTTAGGCAAGCCACGCGTTGGGCCGTGCTTTCTGGTCCTGCTTATCGGGGCTTGACCTTGGTGCTTGCTCAATCAGAAGCAGATGCGCAGCGATTGAAAAAATTGGGTTGCCAGGATGTTCGGGTTGTGGGCAATCTCAAATTCGACGTAAACGTCTCAGAGCATGCAAAGACTCTGGCCAAGCGCTGGCAGAGTTCTTTGTCCGTTCGACCAGTGGTGATGCTGGCCAGCACACGAGAGGGGGAGGAGTCTTTGTGGCTGCAGGCTTTGCAGTCAGATCCGGAACGCTTGGCTCGACTCATTGCGTTCAATGTTTTGTGGCTTGTTGTGCCTCGTCATCCTCAGCGTTTTGATGAAGTGCATCATTTGATTGAACAAGCCGGATTGCGTTGTTTTCGCCGAAGCGCATGGACAGACGGTTTGCCTGATGTCCAGACCCTGGCATCGACCGATGTGGTTTTGGGTGACAGCTTGGGTGAAATGCAGGCCTATTACCTTGTGAGTCGCATGGCACTGCTGGGCGGCAGCTTTGCACCCTTGGGTGGGCAAAATCTCATTGAGGCAGCTGCTTGCGGATGTCCCGTGGTCATGGGGCCGCATACTTTCAATTTTTCTGAGGCTGCTGCGTTGGCGAAGAAAGAAGGCGCTGCGTTGCAAGTACAAGATATGCACGCCGCATTGGATCATGTGGCCTTGGTATTGGCCGATCCCCAATGGCTTGATCAAGCGCAAATTGCCGCCGTTCAGTTGCTTCAAAACGGACGTGGTGCCGTGGCTCAGCACATACAGGCATTGCGTTCCTCACAACACCTCAACATGAGCGGGACTGTTGTATGACCCCTATGGATTTTTCAAAAGTCACGGTGGTGGTTGTGACTTTTAACAGTGCGCATTGTTTGCCTGTGCTGTCACCTTTGCTGTCTCTTTGCCCTCATGTTGTTATATCTGACAACGGCAGCGATGACGACACGGCACTTAAGGCTCAAATGCTCTGGCCGCATGCCCATGTTTTGTCACATGGACGAAACCTCGGGTTCGGCGCAGCCAACAACCGAGCACTTGAGCACGTGAAAACACCTTTCTCCTTGTTGCTCAATCCCGATTGTGAAATGACAGCTCAAGCGCTGGGCTGTTTACTGGCCGCTGCAGAAGATCTGCCTGATGCCGCCCTTGTCGCACCGCAGCTCATGGCTGCTGAAGGTAAAGCAGAAGTCAATTACCGATGGCCCTCTTTGTATTGGACCAGTCGCGGAGCCGCTGCAGAGGGGCCTTTATGTGTTGGCTTTGTCTGTGGTGCTGTCATGCTGTTGCGCATGAGCCGCATGGCAACCACAGGCTTTTTTGATGAGCGTTTCTTTTTGTACTACGAAGACGATGATTTGTGTCTGCGGCTTTTTCAGGCGAAGCTGCCCATGGTTTTGTGCCCTCAGGTGAAGGTGCTTCACCGCTCAAGAGGCTCTGTGAGGGGCAGTTCTCCTTGGCGGAGTGAGTATCTGCGCGGGTATCACCATGCACAATCGAAGTTGATATTTCTCAATAAACACGAGTCATTGCAGGCGGCGAACCGTTTGCGACGGCACCTTATCTGGACGACCACTATGGCGTTGCCACTGAGGGTCGTCTTGTTTTCTCCTAAGTTGGTAGCCCGCATGTGGGGTCGCTGGCGCGGATTGTTGGCTTTCCAGGGATAAATTGACGTTTGAGTTTTTTCAGCGCTTGACAGTGATTGGCTGATTATTTTTTTGATAACAAGAAGCCAGTAAGAAGATCATGACAAAACCAATGCCCGCATCCCGCATGGGAGAGTTCACCAATCCAGTGATGATGAAAGTCAAGCAGAGCATCAAACCTACCGCTCCGTAGATGTTCACTTGTCGCCAAAAGGTTTTGATGAACCAGCCGATCACCGCCAGCGTTGTGAGCAAGCCCACCCAGCCACTTTCCATGGCAAACAATAAAAAATCATTGTGTGGTTGCCTTATGCCAGCCACCGATGGGCAGCCTTGTTGTGCGAGCGGGGCCCAATAATCTACAAAACTTCCGATGCCAGTGCCAATCCACGGATGAAGTAGCAATTGATCCCAAGCCATCTTGTACATGGCGAATCGCACACCGACGCTGCTTTCACAGTTGCCGCTACTGATGACGGTTTGAAGTTCAACTATGGCTTGGCTAAATCGAGCGGATATGAGAGGGAAAAATTCCCAAGCAATCAAAGTCAAAAAAGCACAAAACGCCATCGCAATCAACCCGCCTCGCACCGATCTATGGTGGTGCATCAGCAAGACCATAGGCAATATCAGCAAGACGATTTGGGCATTTCGCGAAAAGCTGAAAATGCCGACAACAAGGGCAAACAAGACAGCGCCCGTCAGCCATATCAGAGGTTGAGCGTTGGGGTGATGCCTGGTTTTCAGCCACATCGCTGCACATACCCCTGATGTCAGTGCAAGCATGATCATGGCTCGTGAACTCTGACTTCCCTTTACGGTGAGCAGGTGATGCCAAATGGCCCATTCAGGCAAGGGGTGAGCGTGATGAACGAGCACGACCAAACTTGTAAATATCCCACCCCAGACCAAACCCTTGAAGGCGATCAACCGTTCTGGAGAAGTCGTCATCAACCCCATTTGGAGCATCAAAGCGACTCTCGCCATGTGGAATAAACGTGTTGTGGTGTCGGTATACCAACCGGAATAAATTGCAACGATGAAAGGCCACAGTGCAAAAGCAGCAAGCAGCAGCATGATCGCTGTTGGTGGCATGCGCTGGATATGTAAATGCCGTTGTTGACCTGAAACGAGCCAGAGAATCAAGACAAGCAGCAAAGCTGCTGCACTCAACCCGTGGGGAAGAAATGCTGAAAATCCGAAAACAAAAAACAATCCATGGATGCTTGTTTGTATTTTGTTTATTTTTGTCGTGGTTACTTCAGTCACGTTGTTATCTCTGGAGTCGATGTCATGATGAATTTTCGCATGCGACTGCCATCTTTGGCCTGTTAAATAGTTAATGCGGCTGATTATCGCGACGCCAAGTCGGTCGCATAATTGATCCACACCACTGTTTGTTCTCATCGGGGATCTCGGCAGCATGAATGATCGCGTTGCTTGGCCAGATGGACAATTCAAAAAAATCTATGGAACTCGTTTACCTTTGCCATCCCATTAAAAAAGCAGTGGGTGGCGTCAAAGTTATCTACCGTCAGGCTGAGCTCGTCAACCAACTGCTCCACGCCCGTGGCCACTCCGCGGCAGTCATGCATCCTAATACTTGGTCATTCAAGGTTCGTTGGTTCGAGTCGCAAGTGCCTGTCAAGCATGGCTTTTTCAAATGGCGTTGGGTCGGCAAGCCTTCGCTTTCACGCATTGATGGATCCTTTGATCCTCAAAGGCAAATGGTCGTTTTGCCCGAGTTGTGGGCCCGTAAATATGGTGCTCAACTTGCTCGCATGCAGGTGCCTTTTGCCATATTTGTTCAAAACGGCTACTACATCAGTAAAGGGCGTCCAGAAGTACTGAACGAAGCCTATCAAAGTGCTCGTTGTATTTTGACCATCTCCGATGATGCAAGTCGTTGCGTTGCCATGGCATTTCCGGGTACCGAGTCCAGGATTCTGCGTGTTCACTATTCTGTAGATGCCACTCGGTTTAATCCGTCGCAGTCGAAAGAGAATTTGATCACTTACATGCCACGCAAGCTGGCTGATCATTCGGCAACAGTGTTGTTTTTTTTACGAAACCATTTGCCTTCTCATTGGCGAGTGGTCCCCATTGACGGCCTCAACGAAGTTGGCGTAGCTGAGCTCTTGCAGCGCTCGAAAATTTTCCTCTCGTTCAGCCATTTTGAGGGGTGTCCGCTGCCGCCGCTTGAGGCAGCGCTCTCTGGAAACCAAGTCATTGGGTATACAGGGCAAGGCGCTAAAGAGTACTGGACGCGAGAGATATTTGAAGAAGTCGAGTCAGGTGACGTCGTGACATTTGCACAACGTGTTTTGAGCAAGGTTAAAGCCCTTGACGCTATGGATCACTTTCCAATTTATGTGGAAGCGATTGAAAAATTGGCCAGTACTTACAGCGCTGATCAGGAGTGTGAAGACATGAAGACCTTTATTGGCTTGATGGGACTCTGAAAGCGCCATTAAACTACTTGTCGCTGCTCCCATTCCCAGCTGTGCCTCACAATGGTGCGCAGGTCTGTAAATTGAGGTTCCCAACCTAGGAATTGCTTTGCGCGCGTTGCGTTGGCAACCAAGCGGTTAGGGTCTCCGGACCTGCGTGGCGCATCGAGCTCTGGAATTGGTTTTCCGGTGACCCACTTGGCAGTGTCGATCACTTCCTGTACTGAAAACCCGTTGCCGTTACCGAGGTTGTAGTTTTGGCTGCCCGCACCGTCCATAAGACTTTGTAGTCCCAACCAGTGCGCCTCACACAAGTCGCTGACGTGGACATAGTCACGTACACAAGTACCGTCAGGCGTGTCGTAATCGCGCCCATAAACCGAAATGTGAGATCGTCTACCCGACGCAGCTTGTAGCACCAGGGGAATCAGGTGTGTTTCAGGTGAATGTCGTTCACCCAGTTCCCCTTCCGGGTCCGCACCTGCTGCATTGAAGTAGCGTAGACACACGGACTTTAATCCATACGCCCGATCAAAGTCCTCCAGCATCTGCTCGACCATCAGTTTGCTGCGTCCGTAGGGATTGATGGGGTTTTGAGGGTGATTTTCGTCGATGGGCGTGTACTGCGGCGTACCAAAAGTTGCGGCAGTAGACGAAAATATGAAACGCTTGATGTTCGCTTTCCTCATCGCCCCAAGCAAGCGCAGTGTGTTGGTGACATTGTTTTCGTAGTACTTGGCCGGTTGCTCAACCGACTCGCCTACTTGAATGAACGATGCAAAATGCATCACAGCGTCAAAACGTTCTATCGACAACAGCTGTTCCAAAAGGGCGCTGTCTGCTAGATCCCCTTCCACGAAAGTCCCGCAGAGCACAGCATCACGGTGGCCGTTGCTCAGGTTATCCAGTGTGGTCACTTGGCAGCCCATGCGGCCAAGTTTTTTCACCATGTGCGAACCGATATAACCCGCACCACCGATCACCAAAATATTCATGGATTCAAAGTCAGCTTCAAACTTGGCGTTTTCAGGTCATGCACGTGGCAAAGTGATGGGGAAGATCGACGAAATGAGCTTCTTGATACCTGAAAAGTGTTGTCGAAGTTACTTCTGGAGAAGGTTGCTGATACTTTGCACATCTTCAACCTTGAGCACCCCCGCAGCCTGACGCAACTTCATCTGCCCCAGCAACACGTCGTAACGCGCTTTGGCCAGATCGCGTTTGGTCTGGAAGAGTTGGCTTTGGCTGTTGAGCACATCGATGTTGATGCGCACCCCCACTTGGTAGCCCAGTTTGTTGGCATCCAAAGCGCTTTGGCTGGAGGCCTCCGCGGCTTCCAGTGCTTTGACCTGGCCTAAACCGGATTGGACCCCAAAGTAAGCCGTGCGGGTGGCTTGAGCCACTGTGCGCTGTGCGCCTTCCAGGTCGTTACGGGCTTTTTCTTCGAGTGCCACGGTTTCCTGAATGCGGTTTTGGGTGGCATGGCCTGCGTACAAAGGCAGGTTGAAGGAGAGACCAATGGTCGCTGTGTTGTTGTCGACTCTGGAAGTCAAGTTGCCATTGCGAAACCGTGTGCCGCCATAAGAGGCTGTCAAGTCCAAGGTGGGCATGTGTCCCGCCTTGGCCTTTTCAGTTTCAAGTTGGGCCACTTCCAAGCCAATGCGTGCTTGCTCGATACTGGGGCTTTGCTCGACCGCTTGTTGTGCCCATGTGTCGGCACTGCCTGTGACCGCTGCGCTCAGGTTCGCGCCCGATTTAAGCGGCACAGGTTGGGTGTTGGGTGTGCCGACGGATTGGTCGAGGGCTAACTTTTTGACCCGCAAGTCGTTTTCTGCGGCGATTTCCTGAGCTGTCACCAAATCGAATCGGGCTTGCGCTTCGCGGGTGTCGGTGATGGTGGAGGTGCCCACCTCAAAATTGCGTTTGGCGGCAGCCAACTGCTCCGATACCGCCGTTTTTTGGGCTTTCACAAAGGCCAAACTCTCTTGGGCCGTGAGCACTTCAAAGTACGCTTGACTGACACGCACGATCAGTTCTTGCTCTGCGGCCTTCAATTGCGCCTGCGCCAAGCCGACTTGCTTCATGCCTTGTTGGTAACCTGCCATGTTGGCTGGGCGGAACAAGGGCTGACTCGCACTGAGGGTAGCCGTACGTGTGCCGTAACGGGCATCCACATTGGTGCTGGTGAGGTTGTTGAAGTCTGACTCACTGACCGTCGCCCCCAGCCCGGCAGTCGGCCGCAAAAAAGCCTTGGCCTGTTCGGCTTTTGAGAGGTTGGCTTGGTATTGCGCCTGCGCCGCTTTGAAGGCGGCGTCGTAGCCTTTGGCAGCTTCGTAAAGCTGGACCAGGCTTTGGGCTTGGGCGTGGCCTGTCAGAAAAGCCGCCAGAGAAAGGGTCAAAGGCAAAAGGCGCAGTTTCATGGAGAGCTTTCGGAATTCAGTGTGGCCAGTTGGGGTTCAGTAAACCGGAATGGTCGGATCCACTTGCGCAGACCAGGCGTGGATACCGCCCGAGACGTTGGCCACCTGGAAGCCATGCTGTTGCAAAAATGCCGCGACTTGCATGCTGCGGCTACCGTGGTGGCAGAGGCAGGCAATCGGGCGCGACTTGTCCAGCTCATCTAAGCGGGCTGGAATGGTTTGCATGGGCATATGCACAAAGTCCAGCGCATCGGTCTTGGCACTGGCGGTTTGCACCTCCCAGCCTTCACGCACATCCAGCAGGATGGGGCGTTGTGTCTGGCCTTTGGCCCAATCGGCTAGCTGTGCGGGGGTGATTTGTTCCATGGCGTGCCCGTTCAGAACTCGAACCGTGAGTGCTCGGGGAAACCACTCAGGCGAGGGGCGTTGCAATCCCAGGGCTCAGTCGTAGTCCAGTTGTTGTCGCTGGTTCGGGTGATCAGCGTGGCACGCATCATGGGCTCTTCACCCACGATGGCGACGAGGCGGCCACCTACGGCGAGTTGCTGCAGCAATGCGGCAGGCACTTCGGCCACCGATCCGCTGAGCGCGATCACATCAAAGGGGCCGTCTGCTGGTGCACCTTGGCTGCCATCGGCCGTGCGCACAACCGCATTGGTCACGCCAGCTTTTTGCAGGTTGGCTTGGGCTTGGGCGGCCAAATTGGCATCGATTTCCAGGCTCAGCACGCTGGACGATTGGTGCGCCAGCAAGGCGGCCATGAAGCCGGATCCCGTGCCGATATCCAAGACTTTGTCGGTTTTCTTCACGGCCAGGTCTTGCAGCATTCGGGCCTGAACGCGAGGGGCCAACATGACTTGGTTATTTGCAGCGCCTAGAGGGATTTCCATGTCAACAAAGGCCAGGGCTTTGTGCGCCATCGGCACAAAGTCCTCGCGGCGCACGACGGAGAGCAGTTCCAGTACTTGGGGGTCCAGCACTTCCCAAGGGCGGATTTGCTGTTCGATCATGTTGAATCGGGCTTGATTCAGATCCATTCGGGTACTCCTGAGGGGGTTATCGCTAAATGAGTTGATTTTAAGGGGCGGACGTTTCTTGACCCTGACGCTCGGGTGCAAGGCCAGCTTTTCGTCGCAGCCATTGGGCCAAGTCGTCCATGTAGCAGTAAACCACGGGCACGACCACAAGGGTCAGCAAGGACGAGGTGATGACACCGCCAATGACTGCCTGGCCCATGGGCGCGCGTTGCTCGGCGCCTTCGCTCAGGGCAAAGGCCAGCGGCACCATGCCAAAAATCATGGCCAAGGTGGTCATCAAGATGGGTCGCAGCCGCACCTTGGCTGCCAGCAGCAGCGCTTCGCTGCGCTCCAGCCCGTCCTCACGGGCGCGGATGGCAAAGTCCACCAGCAAGATGGCGTTTTTGGTCACCAGGCCCATGAGCATGATCACGCCAATGATGGAGAACATGGACAAAGTGGAGCGGAACGCCATCAGGGCCAGCACCACGCCGATCAAGGTCAGGGGCAGAGATGTCATCAGGGCCAGCGGCTGCAGGAAGCTTTTGAACTGGCTGGCCAAAATCATGTAGATGAAGATCACTGCCATGGCCAGGGCCGACAGGGCGTAGCCAAAGGATTCGGCCATGTTTTTGGTCGAGCCGCCAAAGCTGTAGCGGTAGCCGGGCGGCAGGTTCAGGCTGTCCATGGCCTTGCGGATGTCGGCGGACACTTCACCCGCAGCGCGTCCGAATACGTTGGCGTTGATGGCCACTTCGCGCATCATGTCGCGCCGGTTGATCTGGTTGGAGCCGGTGGTTTCGCTGACCCGGGCCACCTGGCCCAAGCGAACGGTGCGCGAACTGCCATCGGGCGCAGTCACCATGAAGGGCAGTCGTTCCAGGTCTTGCGGACTGTTGCGGGCTTCGGGTGCAAGACGCACATTAACGTCGTAAGTCTGGTCGTCTGGCGCGCGCCAGTTGCCCACGGTTTGTCCCGCCACCAAAATGCGCAGCGGCGATGCCAGCTGCGCTGTGCCCAGGCCCAAGTCGGATGCGGCGTCGCGCAGCACTTCCACGCCGATGACGGGTTTGTTGGGTTTCACGCTGGAGTCCAGATCCACCAAGCCGGGAATGTCGCGAACCTTGGCCAAGGCCAGCAGCGCCAAGCGCTCCAGCTCTTTTTGGTCGGGGCCTTGCAGCGAAAACTCGACTTGCTTGTTGCCGCCAATCGCGTCGAGCAAACCGGTGTGCGTGACCGCGATGCCGGGCACTTGTTTGAGACGTTCGCGCAGCACGGCAGACATCTGGTCGGCGTTGCGGCTGCGGTTTTTGCGGTCCACCAAACGGATGTACAGGTTGACGTTGTTCTTGCCCTGAGCGTTGGCGGTGTTGATGGTGCTGACGGTGTAACGCACTTCCGGGAAGTCGCGCAGGATAGCCTCGACCTGGCGGGTTTTGGCCTCAGTCGCCTCGAGCGAAGTACCCACCGGGGTTTCGAACTTGACCGAGGTTTCAGAAAAATCAGCTTTGGGCACGAACTCGGTGCCCAGCAGCCTGACCATGAACACGCTGGCCACAAAAATGCCCAGCGCCAGAAACACGGTGGACTTTTTGTGCACCAGAGCCCAGCGCAAGATGCTCTGATAGCCATCGGCCAGGCGCTCGGTGCTCCGGTCAAACCAGCCGGTCACGCGGCCAATACTTTTGTCGTACCAGCTCACGGGGGGCTGGTTTTTACCATGCGCGTCGATCGCCGGGTCGTGCCAGATGCTCGAGAGCATGGGGTCGAGCGTGAAGCTGACGAACATCGAGATCATCACGGCCGCCACGATGGTGATGCCGAACTCGTGGAAGAACTTGCCGATGATGCCTTCCATGAAACCGATGGGCAAAAACACTGCCACGATCGACAAGGTGGTGGCCAGCACGGCCAGGCCAATCTCTTGTGTGCCCTCCAAAGAGGCCTTGTAGGCGTTCTTGCCCATTTGTACATGGCGCACGATGTTCTCTCGCACCACAATCGCGTCATCGATCAGCAGGCCCACACACAGGCTCAACGCCATCAGCGTGATCATGTTGATGGTGAAGCCAAACATCTGCATGAACATGAAGGTGCCGATCAACGAGATCGGCAGCGTCAGGCCTGTGATGACGGTGGAGCGCCAAGAGTTGAGGAACAAAAACACGATCAACACCGTGAGGATGGCCCCTTCGATCAGGGTTTGGCGCACATTGTTCACCGACACGCGGATGGGCCGCGAGTTGTCGGTGATGGGTTCAAGCCGCAGGCCAGGCGGCAGCTGACCTTTCAACTCGGCCACAGCCTTGACCAGGCCATCGACCACTTGGATGGTATTTTCATCCTGCGACTTTTGCACCGACATCAAAAGCGTGCGTTGGCCGTTGTAGAGCGCCAGGTTTTCCAGCTCTTGTGCGCCGTCTTTCACCGTGGCCACTTGCGACAAGCGAATGGGGGTGCCGTTTTTTCGGGCCACGATGATGCGGCCAAAGTCCTCGGGCCTTTGCATGCGCGAGCTGATCTGCACCATGCGCTCTTGTTCGAGAGAGCGGATCGCGCCCACGGGCAAATCCTGATTTTCGTTGCGTACGGCGCTGACCACCTGCTCGGCGGTCACGCCAAAGGCCTCCATGTTGGCCGGTTGCAAATACAGATTGATCTCGCGTTTGCTACCGCCCACCAAGGTGACCGAGCCCACACCACGCACATTTTCCAGACGCTTTTTCAGCACTTGCTCTGACCAATTGGTCAACTCGACTGCGTTGAGTTTGTCACCCTCCGGAATAACGGCCAGCGACCACACGGCACGGCTGGAAGGGTCAAAGCGCAGAACCCGGGGTTCTTTGACCTCGGTGCGAAGCAGGGGGCGCAGCGAGGCGACTTTTTCGCGCACATCTTCAGCCGCCTTGCGGCCATCGATCTGCAGTTGGAACTCCATGATCACCACGGACTGGTTTTCGTAGCTGCGCGAGGTCAGGGCGCTGATGCCAGCGATCGAGTTGACGCCTTCCTCGATCTTTTTGGAGACTTCGCTCTCCACAATCTCTGGCGATGCGCCTGG
>JBIKSF010000029.1:0-20209 GCA_044348785.1 Limnohabitans sp. | reverse complement strand
GGTGTACGGTCGTGTCGGTAGAACCAATTTGGATCTAAGCAGCGGTATCACACCAAACGACGGATTCGCAGTCAATTTTGGCCGGACTGTGGCATCGGCGGGTGATGTCAACGGTGACGGTTTTAGCGACTTGATTGTGGGTCATAGCGATATTCGAAGCGCATTCGTGGTGTATGGTAACTCCACGGGGACTTCCGTGTACCTAAATAGCAGTACTATTGCGCAAGGCAGTGGTTTTAAGATTTATTCTGCGCAAGTCACTAATTTTGGGTATTACGTTTCTAGTGCCGGTGACGTCAACGGTGACGGCTTAGCTGATGTGATGATGTATAACGGCACAAGTACTTATGTGGTGTACGGCAAAACCACCAGTGCCACGGTGAATATCGACAGCGCGGGCGACATCTTGGCGGCAGATGGTTTTAAGGTATCAACCACATCTGGTCAAATTGGTTCTTCGATGACTGCTGCGGGTGATATCAACGGTGACGGTTTTGCCGATGTGCTTATTGGGTCTGTAGTTTCTGGTATTGGTACTGCCTATGTGGTTTATGGCGGCAGCGCCATCCCAAATACAGTAACTGTTGATAATTCTAGTTTCACCGCGAACAATGGTTTTAAGATTACTGGAGAAATCTTCTACAGGACATTTGCCAGTTCGGTTTCATCTGCAGGTGATATCAACGGTGATGGTCTCGGGGATTTAATTTTTGGTGTTAATAGCCAACATACCGGTTATCAAGGCGGGTACAAAATCCTCTTAGGTGGCACGCAGTGGTTAACCAATGCCATTAACTTAACCGGCACCACTGCCGCTGAAGCGGTTTTAGGCACCACGGGTAACGATACGCTAACCGGCGGTGGCGGTGTCGATCGTTTCTTTGCAGGTAAAGGCAACGACACCATCGTGCTCACCGCCAGCGATGTCACCAACCTCTCTGCCGCATCGGGTGCCACACGCGCCACCCTTCACGGTGGTGGTGGCTTTGACACCATCCGCCTGAGCGGTGCTGCCAACCTGAACCTGACCACCATCAGCCACATTGGCGCGATGGGCATGGAAGAAAACAGCCGCATCGAGAGCATCGAGTGGATTGACTTGGCCACCGACGGCGCTGCCAACGCCCTGACTTTGGCGGCCCATGATGTCAAAGACATGGCCGGTTTCAATCTCATCCGCACCGGCAGCGCCAGTGCAGACGGTCGAACTTGGACCAATGTGTCAGGCATTGCCTTGCGCAGCACTACGCCGTTCCACCAGTTGGTGGTGGACGGCGGTAACACCGACAGCCTGGTGCTCAACACCCATGCGGGTGCGTGGACCAACGCGGGTACGGTGAACAACGGTACCAGCAATTACACGGTTTACCAGAACACCGCCACCAACACGCAGGTGTTGGTGCAATCGGGTGTGGCTGTCAGTGTGCCTCCGGTGCTGTTGTTCAGCAGTCCGAGCGATAACGCCTACATGTTGGCCTTGGGCAACAACATCACTCTGACGTTTGACCAGGCGGTAGAAAAAGGCACAGGCACGATTGGCATTTATAAGTCGGCCGACAACACGCTGCTGGAAACCGCCTATGACGTGGCCAGCAGTGGTTTGGTCACCGGCTGGGGCACCAACAAGCTGACCATCAACCCGAGCATCGACTTGGCTGCGAGCACGGGCTATTACGTCAAGGTGACCAGCACCGCGGTTAAGAGTGCAGGCGGTGCCAGCTTTGTCGGCATCAACGATGCAACGACCTTGAACTTCACCACGGCAGCGGCAGATGGCAGTGTGGCCCCTACGGTTTACACCGGTCCGGTAGGCAGTTTCTTTGGCTATTCCGTATCAAGCGCAGGTGATGTGAACGGTGACGGTTACGGCGACTTCATCGTTGGCACGGACTCGAGTACCGGTGGCGCTTACGTGGTCTACGGTGACGCCAGCGGTTTGGGGTTGAGCATGACGGGCGGCACCATTGCAGCGTCTAAGGGCTTCAAAATATCGGGCGGCAACTACTTGGGCAATTGGGTGTCGGGCATTGGCGACGTCAACGGTGACGGACTGGACGACGTGATCGTGGGTTCTTACAGCACGATTGGTGCCGCGTATGTGGTGTACGGCAACACCAGCGGAACCGGCTTGACGCTGGATGGCAGCAACAACATCACCAACAGCAGTAGCGGCTACAAAATCGCTGGCAAGAACGGCAGTTACTTGGGCTCTTCGGTGTCTGGTGCTGGCGATGTGAACGGCGACGGTTTGGCTGACTTCATTGTGGGCGCTTTCAACCAAAGCGGCAGTGGCAACGCCTTTGTGGTTTACGGCAAGGCCGGTAACACCCATACGGGTTTGAACTTGTCCAATCTGACGATTTCAGCCTCAGATGGTTTCCAAATCATCGGTGCGACCAACAGTGGTTTGGGGGCATCGGTTTCGGGTGCAGGTGACGTGAATGGCGACGGATTGTCGGACGTGATCGTGACAGGCACCGATAAAAACGTTTATGTGGTGTACGGCAATTCCACTGGTGCGACGGTTGACTTAGGTGGGGGCGCCATTGCGAACACCCGAGGTTTCAAGATCAGCACCACGCTTGCGACTTCAGGCTTTGGCAGCGTAGCCTCTAGCGCAGGGGATGTGAACGGGGATGGATTGGCTGATGTGATCGTCGGCTCTTACGGTAACAACAGCGCTTATGTCATTTATGGCAATGCAAGTGGTGCCTCGGCGACGATCGACAGTGCGGGTGCGATTGCTGCCGCCAGTGGTTTCCGTATTGCTTCTGCCAAGATCATGGACTTTGGCAATTGGGTTTCCAGCGCAGGCGACGTCAACGGTGACGGCTTGGGTGACTTCATCATTGGTACAACCTACAACTCGGTTGGTGCGTATGTGGTGTACGGCAACGCCACAGGGGCCACGGTGAACATCGACAGCAATGGAGTGATCGCGGCAGCCAATGGTTTCCGCATCTCTGGCCCAGCCTCCGGCCTCTACGGTTACAGGGTTTCGGGCGCAGGCGACATCAACGGTGACGGCTTGGCCGATCTGTTGGTGGGTTCTAACGCAGCGGGCTACAGTCTGGTGTTGGGCGGCACGCAGTGGCAAACCGCAGCGGTGTCGGGCAGTGGCACGGTGACGGGCACGGCATCTGCCGAAGCGGTCATTGGCTCTGCGGCAGCCGACACCTTGACGGGTGGTGGTGGCGTGGACCGCTTCTATGCAGGCGTTGGCAACGATACCGTGGTGCTGACAGCCAGCGACGTGACCAACTTGGCCAACAACTCGGCAGGTGGGCCCAAAGCCCTCATGAACGGTGGTGGCGGTTTTGACACGATCCGCATGAGCGGCGGTGCAGCCCTGGACCTGACCACCATCACCCATGCGGGTGCAATGGGCTTGGAGGAAAACAGCCGTATCGAGGGCATCGAGCGAATCGACTTGGCCACCGACACGGCGGTCAACACCTTGACCTTGATGGGGCGCGATGTGAAGGACATGGCGGGCTTCAACCTGATTCGCACCGGTTCAGTCAGTGCCGATGGCAACACTTGGACCAATGTGACGGGCAGCACGCGTGCCTCTGGTGTGTTGAGTTTTGAGACAACGCCCGCTGGCATCTCCAGAATTTGGTCTGGATCTTCTAACGACTGGGCATTGGCTGACGGCAGCAACTCGGGTGATGCTGATTTGGAAGACGTGCTGTACTCTGCGGCGAATTCAGGCCGTTACAGAAACTTGGATTACACGGCCATTGCTGCGGGCAATGCGGTCACATCCATCAATGCAGGTTTTAATTTTGCGATGACCACGGTGGGGGGGCAGTCTGGCGATGGACTGAACTTCTCGTTTGGTGACAAGTCCTCACTGGGCAATTTTGAGCAAGGCTATTCCAGAGGCTTGTCGATCGAATACGGTGGTTTGAATGTGTTTGCGCCAGACCAAAAACTCCGCATTTACTGGAACGGCACACAAATTGGTGTTTCGACGGCAGACATCACACTGAACGCCAAGCACACGACCAACGTGAGCGTGTCAGATACGGGCGTGGTAACGGTGCTGGTCGATGGCAGCTCTTTTGCCACAGCCACGATCAGTGGCTGGCAGAGCGCCAACAAAGCGGGGTGGATGTTTGGTTATGGCGGTCGGACGGGTCAGGCCACTGGCAGTGCTTGGGTGGACGATTTGACGGCCACAGCCAATACTCAGGCACTGGGCTCGACGACCAGCGCTCACCAGCTGGTGGTGGATGGCTCGTCCAACGACACGGTGGTGTTGTCGCCTGATCTGGGTGACTGGATCAATGCGGGTACCGTGAGCAATGGCAGTTCCAATTACACCGTTTACGCACAATCTTTAGGCGGCAATTCCCAGGTTCTGGTCAGAAGCGGGGTGAATGTCACCAACAACGATCCTGTGCCCTTTACCGGCGGGAATGTGACCGTCAACGGTGTGACCATGTCGCTGGATTACCAGTGGGTTCAAAACGGTAAAACTTACTTTGCAGTCAAGAACTTCAGCGGTACAGGTGATTCCAACAACAACACCATGTACACCACGCACACTTTGTTGGACACCCTGTTCAACGGTGGTGCGGACACTGTGGACACCACGGTCACGGCAGGCGTGGACGACGCACGAACCTTCTTGTCTGGCGGGTACACCTTTGTGTTGCCCACTCAGGCTGAACTGGTGGCCTTGTCCAACACGATTCCGACAACGGGTTGGTACAACAACCGCTATTGGTCATCGACCTTGTCCTCTGCAAATAACCACACCAGCGTGGGCATTGCGGGTGACTGGGTTTACACCAGCGCAGACAGCACGCCTGAGATGCTGGTTCTGCAAGTGTTGCCCGTGGTCATTGACTTGAACCGAGACGGCATTCTGAGCTACGGCCAAGTGACGATGGACGTGAACGGTGACGGCCACCTGGACACCACCAAGTGGGCCGGCGCGCAAGACGGCGTGCTGGTGTGGGACAAATACGCCGATGGCTTGGTGCACGACAACAGCCAGTACGCGTTTGCCCAATACGCCACCACGTATGCCAATGGCTTGGACGCTAACGGCAAAGCGCCCACCGACTTGTCGGGCCTGGCCGAGGCGTTTGACAGCAACCACGACGGCATGTTCGACGCGCAAGACGCGAAGTTTGCCGAGTTCAAGGTTTGGCAAGACGCGGACCAAGACGGCGTGAGCGACGCAGGCGAAGTCCGCAGCTTGGTCGATTGGGGCATCAACAGCATCAACTTGGTCAGCGATGGCGTGGCGCGTACCCCTGCGGCGGGCGTGATCGAAGCCGGTCGCACCACGGCCACGGCCACCGATGGCAGCAGTGTGCTGGTGTCGGATGCGGGTTTTGAGTACCAGAGCCTGGCGTATTCGGCCGAGACTGTGGCGGGCTTGGGCGCTCACATCGATTTGTTGGGCGTGGGCTTGAACCTGGACTTTGCCAGCTTGGCCTCGGTGCACGATGGCATTGGCCAGGTGGACTTGTCTGGTGCCGGGGCCAACAGCTTGAAGGTCACGCTGAGCGATGTCTTGCAGGGCACGCTGTCAGGTCGATTGCAGCTGACAGGTGATGCCGATGACACGCTGGTCTTCCAAGCTGAGGAGTGGCAACACGCGGGCCAGCAGGTGGTGGACAACGGGCATGTGTACGACGTCTATGCCGCTGCCAACGGTTTGGCGGCTCAGTTATTGATCGACCAGCAGCTGCATCGCAATCTCTTGTAAGCCACTGGCGGGCTGGTGAATGTGCGCGCCTTAGATGGTCGCCGTTTGCCAGCTCGGCAAGCTTGGAGCCGATTAAGGGGCCATAGCTGGTATTCATTTCAACAATATTTAACAATTTTTAGACGTTATGTGCTGATTTTGTTGGAAATTAAGATGAATAGACCGTTATTTTTGATACTATAGTGGTTGTTATTGTTTTTAGATAATTTAAATTTGACAATGCCTTTTACAAGTTTCATCCCTTTATGGGCTGGTGCCGCACGCTGGAGGTGTGCCCGGGAGCCGGGTCACTGTGCTTTGACTGGAGTGTCATCCATGCTTGATTTGAGAAATGGTTTGAAGTTGTCGCTGCAAGGTGCGCTGGCCTTGTTGTGCGTGGGCGGTTTGTCGGTGGCCGTGGCCCAGCCCTCTGCGGTGCTGAACGGCGAGCGCAAGTTGCTTGCAGCCCTACCGGCGGCGACCACGACTTCAGTTGTGCCGGTTCACCGTGTTTTTGATGATTTGTTGAGCGGTGCTTTGCGTGAGCATCCATCGGTTCGTTCTGCGCAGTCTCAGGCCAGCGGTGCCAAGCTCGATGTGGATGTGGCCAAGTGGGCGTTTTGGCCCACGGTTTCTGTCAGCACCCAGCGCACGGATGGTCAGTCGAACGCTCAGACCAGTTCAACAGTGTCCGTGCAGCAGCCAGTATGGTCAGGCGGTGCTTTGACGGCCAAGGTGGCCGTGACAGAAAAGCTGGACCAGGCCAGTGCCCAGCAGGTGTCTGTGGTGCAGGGGGAGTTGGGGCTGCGTTTGGTAGACATTTGGGCGGCCTTGCTGGATGCCGAAGCCAACCGGCAAGTAACCCAGCGCACGCTGGATGTGCTGACCCGTTATCAGGACATCATGAAGCGGCGCGTGTCGGCCGGTTTGTCTTCGAATGTGGAGTTGCGCCTCTTGGCGGTTCGGGTGAGCCGTGCTCAAACGGATTTGGCCGATGCCAAGGTGTCTTTGCAAATTGCGGCGCAGCGTATGGCGCAAATTGTGGGTGCGCCGGTGGATTCTGCATTGCCCGAGTTGCTCAAGCCCATAGCTCAGGAGCGTCTGGCCGAGTGGGTCCGCCAACAGTCGTGGGCTGCGCATGCCAATCGACTGGACCAGCACCCTGCCGTGCGCAAAGCCGAGTTGGATGCGGCGGCAGCCGCTGATCAGTTGGTGGTGCAAAAAGCGGAGCGTATGCCCAAGTTGGTGTTGGGTTACCAGCGGCAATTGGGCGATTTGCCAGTGACCACCAGGGACCGCAGCGCCTGGACCTTGGGACTCAATTACACACCGGGTGCTGGCTTGGCCAGTTTTACCCAGTCGGCGGCTGACAGCGCGAGGCTGCAGGCCAGACTGGAAGCCGTGGACACCATACGACAGGAAAAGCGCGAGCAGTTGCTTTTGGATTGGTCGGCTTTGCAGCGTGAGTTCGACCGCCGCGCCTCTTTGGAGGCCACCATCAGCAGCGCCAGTGATGTGCTGGCTTCCTATGAACGGCAGTATTTCGGCGGGCTCAAGAGCTGGCTGGAGGTTCTGAACGCGGTGCAGGAGTTGACGCAGTCGGAGTTGCGTTTGGCCCAGGCGGGCAACGCCACGACCTTGGCCTATTACCGCTGGCGTTTGCGCGGTGGTGAGTTGCCACATCAAACAAATTGGATGCAATGATCATGGATGAGTTGGTTTGGAATCAATTGCGCGAGGCCTTGTTGGCCATGGCGCGAGAGCAGCGTTTTGCCTTGGATGAGGTCAAGCTGCAAGGGGCTTTGTTGGCCGTTTCGGCCGACCGTGCCACAGGCTTGACGCCTGCCTTGGTGGAGCAGGTTTGCCTGCAGTCTGGCTGGTTGGGTGTTCGTGCCTTGTCCGTGCCTGCGCGTGAGCGTCTGCCTTTGCTGGTGCACAGTCACACGCACGGATGGGGCATGTTGACCCAGGGGCTGCATGGCGACGAATGGTTGCTGGTGTTGCCGGGTCAGCCATCCCAACATGTGGGCGCTGCCGATTTGACCTGTGTATTGCGTTTGTTGACGCCGCAGCCTGGCGTTGCCGGGGCAAACGGCAATTTTGAATCTCAAATCAAGCGTGGCCTCCAGTCGTTTCGCGGGCCGATCTCGGAGTCCATCGTGGCTTCTTTGATGGTGAACTTGCTGGCGGTGGTGGTGTCTTTCTTTTCGATGCAGGTGTATGACAAGGTCATTCCCACACGCAGCACAGAGACCTTGGTGGCCTTGTTGGGTGGCGTGTTGATGCTGATTTTGTTTGAGTGGCTGATGAAGTGGGCGCGCTCCAAAGTGATGGACAGGGCAGTGGTCGGACTTGACAGCCGACTGGGCCGCGAGATTTTTGAGCGTCTGTTGTCGGTTCGGCTCGACCAGATGCCTGCATCGGTGGGTTCTTTGGCTTCGCAGTTGCGTGGCTATGAGCAGGTGCGCAACTTTTACACCGCTTCGACCTTGTTTGCCTTGGTTGATGTGCCAGCGGCCATCATTTTTCTGTTGGTCATCGCCTGGATTGCTTCGCCCTGGATGGCCGTGGTGCCTCTGACAGTGGCCACATTGGCTTTGGTTGTGGGCCTGATGTTTCGCCGCCGGGTTCAGCAGTTGGCGGCCGAGGGCCAGCGCGAGGTCAATATGAAGACCGGCATGCTGGTGGAGACGGTTGAAGGTGCCGAGACGATCAAGTCGACCCACGGAGGCTGGACTTTTTTGGCCAAGTGGATAGACGTGTGCAACAAGACCATCGCCAATGACCTGAAGATGCGCCACACAAGCGAAAGCTTGCAGTACTTCATGGCCAGCATGCAGCAGATCAGTTTTGTGTTGCTGATTTCTTTGGGGGCTGTTTTGGTCATCGATGGTGGCGTCACCATGGGCGGTTTGATTGCGTGCTCCATTTTGGGTGGGCGTGTGTTGTCGGCTGTGATGATGGTGCCCAATTTGATGGTGCAGCACGCCCATGCGCGGGTCGCCATGCAAGGGGTAGAGGGTTTGTACAAGCTCGAAACCGATTTGATCCCCGGTGTGCAGCCCTTGACGCCTTCGGTGCTGCGCGGCAATTACCTGTTGGAAGATGTGTCGTTTGCCTATGGCAAAGCACCGCCAGCAGTGGCGATCAAGCGCTTGGCCATTTCTCCGGGGGAGCGCATTGGCATTTTGGGCACAGTGGGCTCTGGCAAATCCACGCTGCTGCGCATGGTGGCGGGCTTGTACCGGCCCACGCAGGGGCGTGTCTTGATCGATGGTTTGGATGTGTCGCATGTGGCCCGTGAGACCATGAGCCGCCATGTTTGTTATGTGCAGCAAGACCACCGTTTGTTTGAGGGAACGTTGCGTCAGAACCTGTTGATTGGTTTGCCCAATCCGGGAGACGATGCGATCAAGGCCGCCATGATGCAAACCGGCTTGTTGGACCAGGTGGCCTCGCACCCCATGGGCCTGGATTTGCCTATTTCGGAAGGCGGTCGAGGTTTGTCAGGCGGTCAAAAGCAGTTGCTGGTGTTCACCCGCATGGTGTTGGCGCAGCCCAAGGTGCTGTTGCTTGACGAACCCACGGCATCCATGGACGGCGGCACCGAGATGCGTTGCCTCAATGCCTTGGTCAGCCCGCAACTGGCGTCGAGTACTTTGTTGTTGGTCACGCACAAGCCCAGCGTGTTGTCGGTGGTGAATCGCGTGATTGTGGTCTCGCGTGGCCAGATCGTCATGGATGGCCCACGCGATGCGGTGTTGGCTCAGTTGACGCAAAACTCGCAAACCGATTCTGTACAAAAGCGGTCCATTGAAGTCACGGCCCCCGGTGCGGCGGTGTCAGCATGAAAGAAAAAAAGATGAGTCAGTCAGATATGGATATGCCTTCGAACTCTTCGGTTCGATTGACCTTGTGGGTGGCCATGATTGGCCTGGTCATCATGACCACATGGGCAGGCATGACCGAGATCGACCAGGTCAAGCGTGCTCAAGGGCAGGTGATTGCCAGCGATCGGACCCAGGTGATCCAGGCGGTGGATGGCGGTGTGCTGCGCGAGTTGCTGGTGCAAGAGGGCGACGAGGTGCAGGCGGGGCAGTTGTTGGCCAGCTTTGAAAAAACCCGTGTGCGGGCGGCGCTCGACGATACAAAAGGCAAGGTGATGGCGTTGCGCATCACGCTGGCGCGCTTGCGTGCCGAGGTGTATGGGCAAAAACTGAGCTTTGACCAAGAGATGAAGGCCTACCCGGCCTTGATCGAGAACCAGACCAACTTGTACAACCGCCGAAAAACAGCATTCACTGAGGACATTCAGGCGTTGCGCAAAGTGCGAGCGGTCTTGCTCGAAGAGAACGCAATGATCTCCAAACTGGAGACCACAGGCGATGTGAGTCAGGCTGATATCTTGCGTTCACGCCGGCAGATTGCCGACATTGAGGCACAAATCACAACGCGCCATAACAAGTTCTTTCAGGATGCGCAGGCCGAAATGACCAAGGCGCAAGAAGATTTGAATGCCCAGTCCGAGGCGCTGAATGACCGCACCCAGTTGCTGGAACAGACCGACATGACCGCGCCCAGCCGTGGTTTGGTCAAAAGCATTCGCGTGACCACCTTGGGCGGTGTGGTGCGTGCGGGTGACATCGTGATGGAACTGCTGCCCACACAAAGCGGTTTGATTTTGGAGGCCAAGGTGTATCCCGCCGACATCGCCTTTGTGACTGTGGGGCAATCAGCCAACGTGAAACTCGATGCGTTTGATTCGACCGTTTACGGCGGCTTTCGCGGTGAGGTGATTTATGTCAGCCCCGACACGCTGAACGAAGAAACCCAGCGCGGACCACAGCCGTATTACCGCGTCCATGTGAAGATTGGCACCAAGGATTTTGATGGTGAAAAAGCCCAGCGCATGGAAGTGCGACCCGGCATGACCGCCCAAGTGGATTTGGTGGTGGCCAAGCGCTCCGTGTTGTCCTATTTGGTCAACCCCGTGAGCAAGGTGATGTCGCAGGCTTTGCGGCCGATTTGATGACTCTGGCGGTGCTGGTGAGGTGATTTCACCAGCGCCCGATTTTTGTGCAGGTCAGCTCAGACGCCTGTCGAGCCGAAGCCGCCTGCACCGCGTTCGCTGCTTCGGCTGAATTCGTCCACCACCTGAAATTCGGGGCGGATCACCGGCAGGAACATCATCTGGGCGATGCGCTCACCCGGCTCGATGGTAATGGCTTCGCTGCCGCCAGGGTTCCGGTTCCAGACACTGATGAAGCATTGGGCGGTGTAGTCGGCATCGATCAGCCCAACGCTGTTGCCCAATACCAAGCCTTTTTTGTGACCCAGACCTGAACGGGGCAGGATCACCGCACAGAGGTGCGGTGAATCCATGTGCAGCGCAATGCCCGATGGCACCAGCAATGCTGGTTTTTGGGGCTCGATGCGCAAGGGCGCGTCGATGCAGGCGAATAAGTCGATGGCGGCGGCCAGTGGCGTCTGGTACTTGGGCAAGCCCCAAGTGTTCAGGCGGGGGTCCAAAATCTTGATTTCGATGGTCGGATTCATGGCGGCTCAGTGCAGTGTGGGGCCTTTGGGCGATGGCAAAAGGGTACTTTCGTCGGCTACCTCGATTTTGAAAAATCCTGTGCCGCAGCTGCCGCTGCCCACTTCAGCCTCGGTGGGTTCGCGCACCAATTCCACCTTCAGGTGCAGGCGCAGCGCAATGCCCGACAGCGGGTGGTTGCCGTCCAACACCACATGCTCGGGGTAGATCTCGGTCACGGTGTAGAGCACATTTCGCGGTGCGTCGGGGTGGCAGCCTTCAGGCAAAGCGGTGCCTTCGATCGTGAGGCCGGGCTCCAGGCCCTCGGGGAAGAGGGCCAGCGGCTCCAAGAAAAGCAGCTCTTCGTTGAAGTCGCCAAAGGCGTCTTCGGGCTCCAGATGCAGGTCGACCTTGGCGCCTTTTTCGTGGCCTTGCAGGGCTTCCTCGATCTTGGGCAGCAGGTCTTGGCCGCCAATGAAGAATTCAACAGGTTCGTCCAGGGTGTCCAGAACTTCGCCCAGCGTGTCTTTGAGTGTCCAGGTCAGTGCGACCACAGAAGGTGTCTTGATTTCCATAGGACAATTGTCGCAGTTTGGCGGCCTGTTTTTGGCCGCCTTGTCATTGCGCGCAGGTCTTTCGGCCTGTGCAACCGGATCACCCGCATGAACACAGAACAAGCCTTGGCCCTGCTCGGGGGCCTGACCCCCAGCCAATTCATGAGGCGCTATTGGCAAAAAAAGCCTTTGCTGGTTCGCAATGCCATCCCGGGCTTTGTGCCCTGCGTGGGCCGTGCCGATTTGGTGGCGCTGGCTGGAAAAGAGGGCGTGGAGTCGCGTTTGATCGTGGATTCGCCCAAGGGCTGGAAGATGAAGCACGGCCCACTCCTCAAGCGCAGTTTGCCGCCGTTCAGCCAGAAAAAGTGGACTTTTTTGGTGCAAGGCGTCGACTTGCACCACGACGGTGTTCACGCGCTGATGCAGCAGTTTCGCTTTGTGCCCGACGCGCGGCTGGACGATGTGATGATCAGTTACGCCACCGATGGCGGTGGCGTGGGGCCGCACTTTGACAGCTACGACGTGTTTTTGTTGCAAGCCCATGGCCAGCGCCGCTGGCGCATTGGCCGCAACAAAGACCTGAGTTTGCAGCCAGGCGTGCCGCTCAAGATTTTGCAAAACTTTGAAGCCGAAGAAGAGTTTGTACTCAATCCCGGCGACATGCTGTATCTGCCTCCCAAATACGCCCATGACGGTGTGGCCGAGGGGGAGTGCATGACTTGGTCGATGGGCTTTCGGGCACCGCAAGAGGGCGAGTTGGCGCGTGAGCTGTTGCTGGGCTTGGCCGATGAGGCTTTTGAAGGTGTGGGGGATGCGCTTTACCGCGATCCGAAGCAAGAGGCGGTGACGGCTCCGGCTGCCATTCCGCCCTCATTGGCTGCCTTTGCGCGCCAAGTGGTCAATAAAGCGCTTCAAAATCCGAATTTGCTGGACAGTTTGTTGGGGGAGTATCTGACCGAACCCAAGTCCAATGTCTGGTTTGAAATCTCTGATGTGGAGCCCGATTTGTCGGCGGGCGTGCAACTCGATCGGCGCACCAAAATGATGTACGACGATCGGCACATCTTCATCAATGGCGAAAGTTTCCGGGTGGCAGGCAAAGATGCTCGCTTTTTGCGTCAATTGGCGGACAAACGTTGTTTAAATGCGGCTTCTTGTGCGTTGTTGAGCGATTCGGCCCGCGAGGCCCTCCTCGATTGGATGGTGGCTGATTGGTTGAAACCCGCAGAGGACTTTCCCGGGTAAAGGGGTGG
Organism: Limnohabitans sp.; assembly: GCA_044348785.1. Classification (GTDB taxonomy): domain Bacteria; phylum Pseudomonadota; class Gammaproteobacteria; order Burkholderiales; family Burkholderiaceae_C; genus Limnohabitans_A. The sequence continues at coordinate 7,162 of JBIKSF010000029.1, read as the reverse complement.
TTTGAAGGTTTCGCGTCAGCTTTGTGACTTCTGTTAACCGAGACACTAGGGAAAACGATATAATTTGAGGCTGAGAACAAAAGAGCTCGAGTGCTTTTGTCTCGGTCTGAGCAGCTTTTGAGTTTGCTTTCGACAATTTCCGGAAATTGTTTTAACCCCATAAGGAAAAATCATCATGAACAAGTCCCTCGTTTTGGCCGCCATCATCGCTGCTGCTGCTCTGTCCGCTTGCGGCAAAAAAGAAGAAGCCGCTGCTCCTGCTGCACCAGCTCCAGCTGCTGCTCCAGCCGCTCCTGCTGCTGACGCTTCCGCTGCTCCTGCTGCCGCTCCAGCTGCTGACGCATCTGCTGCCAAGTAATGGCTTGCTGCTTTCCCGGCTTGCGCCGGGGACGCATAAAAAAACCCCGCATAGCGGGGTTTTTTTATGCGCCTTTGCATTCCATTGCCAGGCAGCAGGCTTTGGTCAGCCTACTGCCTGTCATGGCGCGCTCAGCGCAGTTCGTTGGCCAGCAACTTCAGGATGCGTTCGGCATTGCCCGAAGTTTCAGGCTGACCATTGGCATTTTGCACACGCACCATGCTGGTGCTGCCTTGTTCCGTCAAAGCGATGCGATAGCGTGACAAAGCCACTTCTTCTTTCTTGCTGCTGAACATCCGGGCAAAAAAGCCGGGTTCCTTGTTCGTGGTGGTGCCGGGCGTCACATAGCGGACGAAATAAACCCCTTTGCTGCGGTCACGGTCTTCGACCGTGAAACCGGTGCGGTCCAGCGCCACACCGGTACGACGCCAGGCGCGGTCCAATGTGTCGTTGATCTGGATGGTGGGTTGTCCGTCCACGGTGGTGACAGTCGCCACTGGGGTGGGGGTTGCACCGCTCGCTGCTGTTTTGGCGGCTTCGGGCGATGCGCCCAGTTTCACCATCATGCGGCGCAGGAACTCGATTTCGAGTTCAGCATCGCTGGCACGTGGTTGCCAGATGGTCTGTTCTTTTTGCGGGCTGGTGTAGTTCTCGATCATGCCGCGGTGGGTGATGTAAATCTCGACGCCGCCTTGTGCATTGCGCTCCACGCGGGTGCGGAATTTGTCGCGCTCACCCGACGAATACAAGCTGTCGAGCACCTTGCCCAAGGTCCGGCGAATGATGTCTTGTGGGATTTTGGCGCGGTTTTCTGCCCAGTCGGTTTCCATGATGCCCACGTCTGGCGAATCGGTGATCAGGGTAAAGCCGTTGCTGGTCCAGAATTCTTTCAAGGGCTCCCAAACCTTGTCGGCTGGGCGTGCGACCACCAGCCAGCGTTGGTTGCCTTGGCGCTCCATGCGCACATCGCCCAAGCTGTTGGCAGCGGTGCCGGCATCGGCCACGCGTGCACCAGCGCTCTGGAAGCCGGAAGCCGTGGCCGAATTGCTTTCAAGCGCGTAGCGGGAGTCGCGACGCAGCTGGCTCAGATCGGGGGGGATCTCGAGTGTGGGCGCCTTGGCCGCACTTTTGTAATCAATCTTGTCTTCTTCCAGAAGCGAGCAACCGCTGACCAAAATGGCCAAGGCCGCGACAACGGCAGTGCGTTGGACAGTTTGGCAAGACGTAGAGAAAAGGGGCAATTTCACAGGCAATCCTTAGGTGGAAATCAAATCAGGCCGCTGGCCTTGAGTGCAGCCTCGACAGCAGGTTGTTGCGACTCGGACAGTTCGGTCATGGGCAAGCGCAAAGTGGGGCCGCTGAGGCCCATTCGTTGCATGGCCCATTTCACGGGGATGGGGTTGGCTTCGACAAACAGGTTTTTGTGCACGGGCAGCAGTTGGAACTGGATGCGCATGGCTTCTTTGACGTCGCCACGGGTCGCTGCCATGCACAGTTCATGCATGAGCCGCGGCGCAACGTTGGCGGTCACGCTGATGTTGCCGGCACCGCCGCACAGCATCAGGGCCACAGCCGTTCCATCATCGCCAGAAAACACCGCAAATTCTTTGGGGACGTCGCGGATGAGCCACTGAGCGCGCTCGATGTTGCTGGTGGCTTCCTTGATGCCGATGATGCCCGGGACTTTGGCCAAGCGCAGCACGGTTTCGTGCTGAAGATCGGCCACGGTGCGGCCTGGCACGTTGTACAAAATCACCGGCAGTTTGGGCGTGGCCTCGGCGATGGCCTTGAAGTGCTGAAACAGGCCTTCTTGGGTAGGCTTGTTGTAATAAGGCACCACTTGCAACTGGGCGTCAGCACCGATGGACTCGGCATATTTGGCCAGCGAAATGGCTTCGGCGGTGGAGTTGGCACCGCAGCCGGCAATGATGGGGATGCGCTTGGCGGCTTGTTCAACCGAGACACGCAGGATTTCTCGGTGTTCTTCCACGGTCACGGTGGGCGATTCGCCCGAGGTGCCGACGATCACCAGCCCATCGGTACCCTCGGCCACATGCCAGTCGATCAGTTTTCGCAATGTGGGGTAATCCACTTTGCCGTCTTCGAGCATGGGGGTGATCAGGGCAGGAATGCTGCCTCGGATGGGGCGAAATTCGGTGGTCATGTCAGGCGTTTCTGAACAGAAAAAACCCATTCTAACGATTGCAGACCACTTTGCTGAACTGGCGTACGGTGGAATTTCACCCGGAAGGCTCGGGTAAACCCGCCCTTGGCTCAGTCGGGACGCAAAGACCAGCGCTGCACTTCACCGTGAGACTCAGGCCGGACTGCCGCAATGCGTTGCACAAACCGGTCTGGCGATGACTCGAAGCCATCTTCGTATGCCACAGTGCGCAGGCCTGCGGTCGCCTGCAGGAGTTCACCCGTGTGCAACAAAAAGTCGGGCCGTGAGGGTTTGCCGACGGTTTCATTGCCGGCGGCAAAGGTTTCGTAAATCAACACGCCGCCCTGTGCCACGCTGTTGATGATGATGGGCATCAGCGGTCGCCACAGGTAATGGGTGACCACAACACAGCCAAAGGTTTGCCCGGCAAAGGGCCAAGGGCCGTTTTCAATGTCGGCGCAGGTGACTTCTCCGTGAGCCTGGGCCAAGGCCAGCGCGTCTGGGTTGCGGTCGATGCCCTGCACACGGTGGCCTTGTGCTGCCAGCCAGCGCATGTGGCGTCCGGCACCACATGCCACATCGAGCACGCGGCTGCCCGGGGGGATCAAATGGGCCCAGCGTTGCAGCCAGGCAGAAGGGTTTTCGGTGCCGTGCATGGTGTCAATCCTGTCAAGTCAAAAGCAAGACCACATTTGTTCGGCCAGCATGACGATCACGTCAGGTTTGGCATAAAGCCAGAACGTGATGGCCAAGAGCAGGGCGGCCGCGATGACAACCCCAGATTTTTTGTAGGGTGTTCTGTGGGAGGCCGCCCCTGCGGCCGAAGATTTGCGTGGGCTGTGAGGCATGTTGGCGCTCATGCAGTTTGGGGTGTTTGGCGTTGAATAGGGCTTTCACGCACAGGCAGGTTCACCAGCGCGGCAAAGACGCCCAGGGCAATGGCCAAGTACCAGACGATGTCGTAGCTGCCGGTCTTGTCATACAGATAACCGCCGAGCCACACGCCCATGAACGAGCCGATCTGGTGGCTGAAAAAGATGAAGCCGCTGAGCATGGACAGGTGCGAGATGCCAAAAATCTGGGCCACGGCGGCGTTGGTGGGGGGCACCGTGGACAACCACAGCAAGCCCATCACGCCTGAGAAGATGTACACACTGGTCGGTGTGAGTGGGGCCAGCAAAAACAACACGATGGCCACCGAGCGGGCGATGTAAATGAAGGCCAGGATGTTTTTCTTGGCCATTTTTTGGCCCAAGGTCCCCGCGATGTAGGTCCCAAACACGTTGAACAGGCCGATCAAGGCCAGTGCATAACTGGCCACCTGGGGGGCCAAGCCGTGGTCTTTCAGATAGCTGGGCATGTGCACGCCGATGAAGACCACCTGAAAGCCGCACACAAAATAACCCGCCATCAGCAGCTGAAAGCTCGGGTATTTGAAGGCTTCTTTCAAGGCTTGACCAATGGTTTGGTCACGCTTGACTTGCCCCGGCGCGTTCAAGGCGGGCTCGCGCAATCCCCAGGCCAAAGGAATGATCAGCATGGCGGCAGCGGCCAGGATGACCAAGGCGGTTTGCCAGCCCATTTGGCTGATCAGCAAGCCCTCGACCGGCACCATTAAAAATTGGCCAAAACTGCCCGCTGCCGCTGCCACGCCCATGGCCCAAGAGCGGCGCTCTGCAGGCACGTTGCGGCCAATGACACCGTAAATGACCGCATAGGTTGTTCCGGCTTGTGCCGTGCCGATGATCACGCCAGTGAACAGGGCAAACACCCACGGGTCGGTGGCCCAGGCCATGCCCAGCAAGCCCACCCCGTAGACCACGGCGCCCAAAGCAATCACACGGAACGCACCAAACTTGTCGGCGACCATGCCCGCAAAAATGCCCATGAAACCCCAAGACAGGTTTTGGATGGCCATGGCGAAGCCGAATTCTTGGCGGCCCCAGCCTTGGGCTTGGGTGATGGGCTGAAGCCACAGGCCAAAGCCGTGGCGAATGCCCATGGACAGCGTGACGATGGCCGCGCCGCAAATCAGCACCTGGGTCAGGGAAAGGGGTTTGTGTTGCATCCCCTGACTTTAACCAATGCTGCCGGACTGGCTTGTCCCGCAAATGCAAGCCTTTGCCAACCCGGTGGGTTGGGAGGGTGCATTCAAAGCACTGTTTTTGTATCCAGTGGCTTGCTGCAAATCCCACTACAATCCGCCACCATGGCCACCCAATCAACTGTCAAAACCTCCAGCGAGTACTCAGAAGGCTCGATCCGCGTCTTAAAGGGCCTCGAGCCCGTCAAGCAACGTCCGGGCATGTACACCCGCACCGACAACCCCCTGCACATCATCCAAGAAGTGCTGGACAACGCCGCCGACGAGGCGCTGGCGGGTTACGGCAAAAAGATCAAAGTTGTCCTGCACTTGGATGGCTCGGTCAGCATCGAAGACGATGGCCGGGGCATTCCCTTTGGCCTGCACCCCGAAGAAAACGCCCCCGTGATCGAGCTGGTGTTCACCCGCCTGCACGCGGGTGGCAAGTTCGACAAGGGCAAGGGCGGGGCGTACAGCTTCTCGGGCGGCTTGCACGGCGTGGGGGTGAGCGTGACCAACGCGCTGTCCAAGCGCCTGGAAGCCACCAGCTACCGCGAAGGCCAAGTGGCGACGCTGGTCTTCTCGGGTGGCGACGTGACCGAGCCGCTGGTCAAACGCGCCACAGGTGAAGGCGACCGCAAACAGGGCACCACCGTGCGTGCCTGGCCCGACGCCAAATATTTCGAATCCAGCGCCCTGCCCATGAATGAGCTGACGCACCTGCTGCGCAGCAAAGCCGTGCTCATGCCCGGCGTGTCGGTGACTTTGGTGAACGAGAAAACCAAAGAAACCCAGCAATGGCAATACAAGGCGGGTTTGCGTGACTACCTGACGCAAACCTTGAATGGCGACCCGGTCATTCCTTTGTTTGAAGGCGAGGGTTTTGCCGATGCGAACCACGACAGCTTTGCCGAAGGCGAGGGCGCTTCGTGGGCCGTGGCCTTCACCGAAGACGGTGCGCCGGTGCGCGAGAGCTACGTCAACCTGATTCCCACCAGCGCGGGCGGCACGCACGACAGCGGCTTGCGCGACGGCTTGTTCACCGCCGTCAAGAGCTTTATTGAACTGCATGGCTTGCTGCCCAAAGGCGTCAAACTCATGCCCGAAGACGTGTTCGCCCGCGCCAGCTATGTGCTGAGCGCCAAAGTACTGGACCCGCAGTTTCAAGGGCAGATCAAGGAGCGTTTGAACTCGCGCGATGCGGTGCGTTTGGTGTCGAGCTTTGTGCGCCCGGCGCTCGAACTCTGGCTCAACGAGCATGTGGACTTCGGCAAAAAACTGGCGGAGCTGGCCATCAAGGCCGCGCAAACCCGCCAAAAAGCGGGCCAAAAAGTTGAAAAGCGCAAGAGCTCCGGCGTGGCCGTGCTGCCCGGCAAGCTGACCGATTGCGAGAGCAAAGACATTCTGCACAACGAGGTGTTTTTGGTGGAGGGCGACTCTGCTGGCGGCAGCGCCAAAATGGGCCGCAACAAAGAGTGCCAGGCCATCTTGCCCCTGCGTGGCAAGGTGCTCAACACCTGGGAAGTGGACCGCGACCGCTTGTTTGCCAACAACGAAATCCACGACATCTCGGTGGCCATCGGCGTGGACCCGCACGGCCCCAACGACAACCCCGACCTGAGCAACTTGCGCTACGGCAAGGTCTGCATCTTGTCGGACGCAGACGTGGACGGCTCGCACATCCAGGTGCTGCTGCTGACCTTGTTCTTCCGGCATTTCCCCAAGCTGATCGAAGCGGGTCACCTGTATGTGGCGCGGCCACCGTTGTTCCGCGTCGATGCACCAGCGCGTGGCAAAAAGCCTGCGTCCAAGGCCTATGCGTTGGACGACGGCGAATTGACCGCCATCATCGACAAGCTGCGCAAAGACGGTGTCAAAGAAGGCGGCTGGAGCATCAGCCGCTTCAAGGGCCTGGGCGAGATGAGTGCCGAGCAGCTGTGGGACACCACGCTCAACCCCGACACACGCCGCTTGCTGCCCATCGAGTTGGGACCGCTGGACAACGCAGGCACCGAAAACCTCATGACCCAGCTCATGGGTAAAGGCGAAGCCGCCGCCCGCCGCGAGCTGATGGAGCTGCACGGCGACAGCATCGAAATTGACGTTTGACCCTCTTGTAGGTCGGAGCTTCAGCTCCGACGTTTCATGGACATCCTTTGTCGGGGCTGAAGCCCCGACCTACAAAACACCCGTCTTGCCATGACCACTGACCTGTTGACCCCCGAACCCGCAGCCGCACCCGAAGGTGACCATCTAGGCGCCTACGCCCAGCGCGCCTACCTCGAATACGCGCTGTCCGTCGTCAAAGGCCGCGCCTTGCCCGATGTGTGTGACGGCCAAAAGCCGGTGCAGCGGCGGATTTTGTATTCGATGGACCGCATGGGTTTGTCCTACAGCGGCCCGAACAACAACACCGCCGCCAAGCCCGTCAAAAGCGCTCGTGTGGTGGGCGATGTGCTGGGCCGTTACCACCCGCACGGCGACACGGCGGCGTATGACGCGCTGGTGCGCATGGCGCAAGACTTTTCGCAGCGCTACCCGCTGATCGACGGGCAAG
>JBIKSF010000119.1:0-5863 GCA_044348785.1 Limnohabitans sp. | reverse complement strand
GTATTTTCTTGTTTGGCCTGGCCGCGATGATTCACCTCATCTTGCTCAGCACCAACAAATTCAACTGGCTCGACGGCGCGAAAAAGCCAGTCGCTGCATCGGCGCAAAACTCGCCGCTGCCGACTGCGGTGGCTTCGCTCGCCGCGCCCAAGTCCTGATCCAGGACTTGCCGTCCAGGTGCTGCCATTGAGCTTCGTTCAATGCGGCACCTGTTCATCCACTGAAGCAGGAGGACCCTACCATGGCCATGCTGAGTTTTGAAAAAAAGTACCGTGTTCGCGGTGGTACCCTGCTGGGTGGTGATTTGTTCGACTTTTGGGTCGGCCCGTTTTACGTCGGATTCTTCGGCGTCACAACCCTTTTCTTTTCGTTCCTGGGCACGGCCCTGATCTTGTGGGGCGCCTCACAAGGACCGACCTGGAACATTTGGCAAATCAGCATCGCACCGCCTGATTTGTCGTACGGCTTGCGCTTTGCGCCCCTGATGGAAGGCGGCCTGTGGCAGCTCATCACGGTGTGTGCCATTGGCGCGTTCGGCTCGTGGATGATGCGCGAGGTCGAAATCTGCCGCAAGCTGGGCATGGGCTTCCATGTGCCCGTGGCCTTCGGTGTCGCCATCTCGGCCTACGTCACGTTGGTGGTGGTGCGTCCGGTGCTCATGGGCGCTTGGGGCCACGGCTTTCCGTACGGCATCTACAGCCACCTGGACTGGGTCTCGAACGTGGGCTACCAGTACCTGCACTTTCATTACAACCCGGCGCACATGATCGCCGTGAGTTTCTTTTTTGCCAGCGTTTTTGCCTTGTCGCTGCACGGTGGCCTGGTCCTGTCATCCACCAACCCGCTGCCTGGACAAGTCGTCAAAACCCCAGAGCACGAGGACACCTTCTTCCGGGATTTCATCGGTTACTCGGTGGGTACTTTGGGCATCCACCGTGTGGGCCTGTTCCTGGCGCTGGCAGCTGTCTTGTTCAGCGCCCTGTGCATCGTGCTCAGTGGCCCCTTCTGGAGCCGTGGTTGGCCCGAGTGGTGGAGCTGGTGGCTGAACCTGCCGATCTGGTCCCAGTGGCCCGTTTGAGTCGGATGGCACAACCCGTCCGAATCTGAAGAATTGAGGAGTACCGCAAATGGCCGACTATCAAAACCTGTTCACCACGGTGCAAGCCGTGGGTCCAGTCCACCACGGTGTGGAGCTGGGTCACGGCAACAGCCCGCGCACTGGGCAGCCCCTGATCAATTACTGGATCGGCAAGCTGGGCAACGCTCAGCTGGGTCCGATCTACCTGGGGGGCTTGGGCCTGGCGTCTCTCGTGTTCGGGATGATCGCCTTCACCCTGATCGGCATGAACATGCTGGCCTCGGTCAACTACGACCCGATCCAGTTCGTGCGTCAATTGTTCTGGCTGTCGCTGGAGCCGCCACCGCCAAGCTACGGCTTGAGCATGCCCCCACTCAATCAGGGCGGCTGGTTCCTGATCGTTGGCCTGTTCCTCACCGCATCCATCATGTTCTGGTGGGCACGGACTTACCGACGCGCCGTTGAGCTGGGCATGGGCCTGCACATCGCTTGGGCGTTTGCTGCGGCCATTTGGTTGTTCCTGGTGTTGGGTTTGTTCCGCCCCATCTTGATGGGTTCATGGGGTGAGGCTGTGCCTTACGGCATCTTCTCCCACCTCGACTGGACGGCAGCCTTCTCGCTGCGCTACGGCAACCTGTTCTACAACCCGTTCCACGCCCTGTCCATCGTGTTCCTTTATGGCTCAGCCCTGCTGTTTGCCATGCACGGTGCCACGATTTTGGCTGTGACACGTTACGGCGGTGAGCGCGAGATCGAGCAGATCACCGACCGGGGCACAGCTTCCGAGCGCGCCGCCTTGTTCTGGCGCTGGACCATGGGTTTCAACGCCACCATGGAATCGATTCACCGTTGGGCCTGGTGGTTCGCGGTCCTGTGCCCCATCACTGGCGGCATCGGCATCTTGCTCACCGGCACGGTGGTGGACAACTGGTACCTGTGGGCCATCAAACATGGCGTGGCGCCACCGTACCCCGAAATTTTTCCAGCGATGGTTGACCCCGCGCTGAGCACAGGAGTCAAGCCATGAGCACGAACACATTCAACACCCAGCACGTGGCAGGTCGGTGGCTCAAAGGCTTGGGCCTGGCCTTGGTCGGCCTGGTCTTGGCCGGGTGCGAACGCCCGATTCCCGAAACGGTGCAAAGCGGCTACCGGGGCACCGGCATGGCGCAGGTCTACAACGCCCGCCTGCTCGAAGTCAAAACCGAAAAGAACCAGCCGCCTGTGGCCATTCCATCGGCGGGCTCTGATGGCCCCAAGGCCTCGCAGGTCTACAAGAACGTCAAAGTGCTGGGTGATTTGAGCGTGGGCGATTTCAACCGCCTGATGGTCTCTATGACCAGCTGGGTTGCGCCGGGCGAAGGCTGCGCCTATTGCCACGCCTTGCCCAACTTCGAAGACGACAGCAAATACACCAAGGTGGTGGCGCGCCGCATGGTCGAGATGACACAACACATCAACGCCGACTGGCAGCCGCACGTTGCCCAGACTGGCGTGACCTGCTACACCTGCCACCGAGGCGAGCCCGTGCCCAGCGCCATCTGGTTCAAGTCCGACCCGCAGCCACAAGGCTCCAACTTCATCGGCGACAAAGCCGGACAGAACACACCTTCACCGGTGGTCAACCTGTCCTCCCTGCCCAACGACCCCTTCACCCCGTTTTTGCTGGACAAGCAAAACATCCGCGTGAATGGTCCTACGGCACTGCCGTCTGGCAACCGCCAGTCGATCAAGCAGGCCGAGTGGACTTATGGGTTGATGACGCACATGTCGACATCGCTGGGCGTGAACTGCACCTATTGCCACAACACGCAATCGTTCCAGAACTGGGAAAACAGCCCACCGCAGCGCGTGACGGCCTGGCACGGCATCCGCATGGCGCGTGACTTGAACCTGACTTACATGGAGCCTTTGACCGAAGTCTTCCCGGCACACCGCAAGGGCCCAACGGGTGACGTGGCCAAGCTCAACTGCGCGACTTGCCACCAAGGGGCGTACAAGCCGCTGAACGGCGCGCCCATGGCCAAAGACTTTCCAGAGTTGCTCAAGCCCGCTTTGGCAGCTGCCAAAGTCGCGGCCAAGTAGTCTTCAAGCGCACACGCCATCTACCGGACACCCCGTCATGGAAGCCATCACCCCACTCCATGACCCGCTGTCCGGCGTGGTGGTGGTGTTGCTGGCCGACTTTTTGCGCCAGCACCAAGGCTGGGGTTGGTTGCGTTTGGTGGCCGGCGCCACGCCCTACAAAGACGTGCCCGGCCTGACCACGGTCAAGGTCATGGGCAGCGGCCACGGCGGTGGCTTCAGCCTGCGACCCAGCGCCACGCACCAGGGCTTGATTTGCACTTTCAGTCACCTTGATTTGGCCCTGAAGTTTCTGGACAGCCCGGCCGTGCAGGCCTACCGCAGCCGCGCCCGCGAATGCTGGACGGGTGTGTTGTCCGTGCAATCGGCCCGTGGCCACTGGGACAAACAAGGCTGGCAAGCGAGCAGTGCGCAAGCGCTGGGTGTGTCGGGTGATCAGGCCTCGCAAGGCCTGGGTTTGGACGGCATGCCGCACAGCGGACCCTTTGCCGTGCTCACCCGCGCCAGCATTGTGCCCACCAAGGCCATGGCTTTTTGGCGCTATGCCCCGGCTGCGCAGTCTGACCTGGGCCAAGCCTCAGGATGCCTGCTGGCGATGGGCTTGGGCGAGGCGCCTTTGGTGCGCCAATGCACCTTCAGCCTTTGGCAGGACACGGCCGCCATGCTGGCCTACGCACACCAAGGCGCACACCAGGTGGCCAGTGCCGCCGCTTACAAGCACCAATTTTTTTCTGAGTCGATGTTTGTGCGCATGCAAGTGTTGCAAATGGCCGGGGTCTGGCAGGGCCGCAGCTTTGACGCGCCCGTTCTGACCGCGCCCAGCACGGTCCCAGCCGATGCACCGCTGGTCGGCAACCGCTTGGCCGGTGTGCCCAGTCTGGAGGCCAGCCATGTCTGAGCACCGCGTTGTCATCGTGGGTGCGGGCATGGGCGGTTTGTGCAGCGCCATCACACTGGCACACCAAGGGCTCGATGTCACCGTGGTCGAAGCTTCGGGCGCGCCCGGCGGCAAGGTGCACAGCCGCGAGGTGAATGGCGCACAGATTGACAGCGGCCCCACCGTGTTCACCATGCGTTGGGTGTTCGATGCCTTGCTGCGCAGCGTAGGCACCAGTGTCGAGGCAGAGATGCGCATCACGCCGCTGCCCGTTTTGGCGCGGCACTTTTGGCCCGATGGTAGCCAGCTCGATTTGTCGGCCAACGCGCAAGAGAGCGAAGCGACCATTGCCGCTTGGTCCAGCGGAGACGAAGCACGGCGCTTCAGAAATTTTTGCAAGACCACACGCCAGCTCTACGCCACGCTGGAAGGGCCGATGATCCGCGCCCAACGCCCCAGCATGGGCGGCTTCATGGGCGATCTGGGCTTCAAAGGTCTGGGCGTGTTGGCGCAACTTGGCCCGATGCGCAGCTTGTGGCAACAGCTGGGCCACCAATTTTCTGACCCGCGTTTGCGCCAGTTGTTTGCGCGTTACGCCACCTATTGCGGCTCATCACCTTGGCAATCGCCCGCCACGCTCATGCTGATCGCTCAGGTCGAAATGGACGGGGTCTGGTCGGTCGAAGGCGGCATGGTCGGCATGGCCCAAGCCCTGGCCCGTGTGGCCCGTCGCCGTGGCGCGGTGTTCCGCTACCACAGCACTTGTGCGCGCATCGAGCAGCGTCAGGGCCGGGTGTGCGGGGTGCATTTGCAGTCGGGTGAATTTTTGCCCGCCGACCGCGTGATCTTCAATGGCGACGCCAACGCTTTGCGCCAAGGCTTGCTGGGCGACGATGTTCGCCGCGCCGTGCCGCAAGCTGCGCCACCGCGCTCTTTGTCGGCCTTGACTTGGTCCATGCACACGCCCACCGAAGGTGTAGCGCTGGACCGGCACAACGTGTTTTTCCAAAGCAGCTACGCCAGCGAGTTCGAAGACATCTTCGAGCGCCAGCGCCTGCCCGAAAGCCCTACGGTCTACGTCTGCGCGCAAGACCGTCCCGCCACGCTGGCACCCGGCCAGGGCGAGCGCATTTTTTGTTTGGTCAACGCCCCAGCCTGCGGTGATGACAACGCCATCACCGAGGAGGCTTTAGAACAATGCCAAACGCACACCTTTCAGCACCTGCGTCAGCTGGGTCTGCACCTGCAACCCACGGTGAGCAACAGCCTGCGAACAACGCCGCAGGATTTTCATCGGCGCTTTCCGGCCAGCGGGGGGGCGCTGTACGGGCAGGCAACGCACGGCTGGACCAGCATCTTCAGCCGACCTGGCTCGACCACACCCCTGCAGGGCCTGTATCTGGCAGGGGGCAGCGTGCACCCGGGGCCGGGCGTGCCGATGGCGGCTTTGTCCGGGCAGCGGGCGGCCGAGGCGCTGATGGCGAGCCTCGCTTCGACCAGCACGTTCCAGACGGGGGCTACCTTTGGTGGTATGTCGACGCCATGAGTGACGACGGCCAACACGGCATCACCCTCATTGCTTTTGTGGGCAGTGTTTTTTCGCCTTATTACGCTTGGGCGCGTGGACGTGGCCGTGCCAATCCCGACAACCACTGCGCCCTGAACGTGGCCATCTATAGCAAAGGCCAAGGCCGCTGGGCCATGACCGAACGTGGCCAGCGCCACTGCGCTCGCAGCGCTCGCCAGTTCACCATTGGCCCGAGCCAACTCAGCTGGGACGGTGACTGCTTGACCATCGACATCGACGAGGTGTGCATGCCCAT
>JBIKSF010000118.1:0-5870 GCA_044348785.1 Limnohabitans sp. | reverse complement strand
GTTTGGCGCAACGCCCGACACCGTGAGCAGCGAGCAGCGCCGCTACGCCAAGACCATCAACTTTGGCCTGATCTACGGCATGAGTGCGTTTGGTCTGGCCAAGGCGCTGGGCATCGACAACACGGCGGCCAAGAACTACATCACCCGTTACTTCGAACGCTTTGCGGGTGTCAAGCACTACATGGACGCCACCCGCGAGCAGGCCAAGGCCCTGGGTTATGTCGAGACGGTGTTTGGTCGCCGCTTGGTGCTACCCGAGATCAACAGCCCCAACGGCCCGCGCCGCGCCGGGGCAGAGCGCGCCGCCATCAACGCGCCCATGCAGGGCACAGCCGCCGACCTGATCAAGCTGAGCATGGTCGCGGTGCAAAAGGCGCTGGACGAACAAGGCAAGGCCACCAAAGTCATCATGCAGGTGCACGACGAACTGGTGTTTGAAGTGCCCGAGTCAGAAGTGGAATGGGTGCGCACCGAGATCCCGCGCATCATGGCCGCTGTGGCCGACCTGAAAGTGCCGCTGTTGGCCGAAGTGGGCTTTGGCCCCAACTGGGAGCAGGCGCACTGAAGCTTATTTTTTGGCTTTGAAATCCGTCACGCTTTTTTCAGATCGCGGAGTTCTTCACAGCCAAAAAAGCAGGCTTTTTCCAGCCGCTGCAGCAGGGCTTCGGCGCCTGGTAAATCGTTCTTCAGCAGCAACAATTCACCGTAATACTCCAAGGCGCCTCGGTGCTTGGGGTCTTTTTCCAAAGCCATCTGGTAATTTTTTTCGGCAGCAGGCAAATCAGGCGGTGTCTTTTTGCGCAAGCTGTAACCCATCAGGTTGTGCCAGTCGGCCGAGGCTTTCTCGTCGGATTGATTCAGCACCTTGACGGCCAAATCGTAATTTTTTGCCTCAACGGCTTGCCGAGCTTGTGCAAGCCAATTGGGTGTGGCGGGTCCAGACGCAGGTGCTGAGTCTGCGGCCATGCTGGCCAGCGAGACGGTCCAGACAATTGCAGCGGCAAATAGTTTTCTCATTTGGGGGTTTCTCCTGGGTGTGAGGGTTCGTTAGAAAGTTGATCGGTTGGCCACAAGGCCACTTTTTGCATGGCCTTCAGAAAGCCCGGAGAGTTTTCGAAGTTTTCCAGCCAAACTCGCAATGCAGTCCACTCTTGCACAGAGAACCATGCGGGGTCGACATGCGCAAATTGCCGGACAAAAGGGGCCAAGGCTGCATCGGTCAGGCCCCAATGGTGATTATTTAAAAAGTCATTTTTTTGCAAATGCGCGTTGATCTGCCAAAGAAATTCAGCACCCAAGTCCCGGTCATGAAGGCCGCTGTCGAGCTGAAAACGAAGGGGGTATTTGTAGCGGTCCAAGTGTTTTTTGAAAACCCCATCGCTCAAACCAATCCACGCCAAAGCAGCCGCCATGTCTTCTGGCGATGCAGGCAGCCAGCCCATGGGGTCATGCCGATCCAGCGCCCAGAGCATGATGTCCAGACTTTCGTCCAGCACCCGGTGACCAGGCGTATCTGCAAGCCAAAGCACCGGAACAGTGCCTTTGGGGGACAAGGCCAGCATGTGTGCAGGCTTGTTTTTCAGCACAATTTCGCGGTGTTCGTAGGCCACCTGACTCGCCTGCAAGGCCAATCGGGCCCGCATGGCGTAGGGGCAGCGGCGAAACGAGTACAAAACAGGCAAGGGTGTGGGCGGAGGGGCGGCCAGGGTGTTGGGCATGGTGGCAGTGTAAATCGCAGCCTTTGTGCAAGCCTGTTGCGACTGTGCCAAGATAAGCCCCCTCTTATTTTTCACAGACGGAGACCTGCCTTGAACAACGACCTGATCAACGACGCCCAAGCCCTTTTGGGTGGCCGTGTGGACTCCTCGGGCACCACCCGCCGCGTGGCCCTGCAAGCGGCTTTGGGTGTGGGCTATGCCGCTGCGGCCATGCCCATCATGGCGCAGACCGCCATCAAAACCCCGGTGACGGGCCTGGTGACGGGCGAAGTGACCATCGACGTCAATGGGTTCAAGATGCCCGCCTATCGCAGCGCGCCTGCGGGTAAGACCGGTTTGCCGGTGGTGCTGGTGATCTCCGAGATTTTTGGCGTGCATGAATACATCGCCGACGTCACCCGCCGCCTGGCCCAGGCCGGCTACTTGGCCATCGCCCCCGAGCTGTTTGTGCGCCAGGGCGACCCCAACGAATACGGTGAGCTGGCCAAGCTGCAGTCCGAAATCATTGCCAAGGTGCCCGATGCACAAGTCATGGGCGACCTGGACGCCTGCGTGGCCTGGGCGGCAGCCAACGGTGGCAACACCGACAAACTCGCAATCACCGGCTTTTGCTGGGGCGGGCGCATCACTTGGTTGTATGCCGCGCACCAGCCCAAGCTGAAGGCGGGTGTGGCTTGGTACGGCCGACTCGTGGGCAATGCCACGGCGCAGACGCCCGCGCACCCGCTGGCTTTGGTCGGCAGCCTCAAGGCTCCGGTGCTGGGTTTGTATGGCGCGGCTGACACCGGCATCCCCCTTGACACGGTTGATAAGATGAAAGAAGCCTTGGCGCAAGGGCCTGCAGCGGCCAAAGCCAGTGAGTTTGTGGTTTATCCTGAGGCCCCGCACGCTTTTCATGCCGATTACCGTGGCAGCTACCGCAAGGGGCCTGCTGAAGACGGCTGGCAACGCTTGCTGGCTTGGCTCAAACGCCAGGGTGTGGCCTGATTTTTGAACGCAGAGACCGCCCTTCGGGGCGGTTTCTTATGGAGTGCAGGGCATTCCGGGAAACATGATGACTTTATTGGCGATTTTGGTGGGCACTTTGGTGGCGGGCATTGGCAGCGTCTGGGTGGCCGCTTGGCTGAGTTTTGGCGTGCTCAGCCGCTACACCCAGCACATGCTGAGCCTGGCCGCCGGGGCCTTGATGGCAACTTCGTTTTTGCATCTTTTGCCAGAGGCCTTTGAGAGCGAGGCCGGGGCGCATGAGTTGTTTTTGACCTTGCTGTTGGGATTGGTTTTTTTCTTCTTGCTCGACAAGGCCGAACTGTGGCACCACGGGCATGAACATGCGCATGGTCACGATCATGCGCACCACGACCACGACGCCCATCAAACGCACCATGGTCATGCGCACAACACCCCCGCCGATGGCGAGCCACCCCGTGGTCAATGGGCCGTGTTGGCGGGTGACAGCGTGCATTGCTTTGGCGATGGCATCTTGATCGCATCGGCCTTCATTGCCGACATGCGCTTGGGTGTGATCGCCGCGCTGGCCGTGCTGGCCCACGAAATCCCTCACCACATGGGCGATCTGGCGGTTTTGCGCCAAGGCAGCAGCAGCCGCCAAGCGGCCATCGTCAAGGTGTCCATGGCCGGGGCCATCACCGCCCTGGGCGGGGCGGTGGGTTATGTGCTGGTCGATGCCCTGCACGACTGGCTGCCGTTTTTCCTGGTGGTGGCCAGCAGCAGCTTTGTTTATGTAGCCTTGGCTGACCTGATTCCCCAATTGCAAAAGCGCTTGTCAGCGCGTGAGACAGCCGCACAAATTTTGTGGCTGGCCGTGGGCATCGGCATGGTGGTCATCGTCAGCGCTTTGGCAGGGCACCAGCACTGAGCTAAGCGGTCAGCCTTTGGCGCAGGGCAGACCAGGGGTTCGGCACCATTCGCTCCAGCTGCCCGCATACAGCGCGGTGGGGCCGAAACCGGCCAACTCCATGGCCAGAATGTTGGGCACGGCCGTCACGCCGCTGCCGCAGTGGTGCACCACGCTGCTGGCGGGTCGGCCCGCCAGCACCTGGGTCCATTCCGTCTTCAGTTGTCCGGGGCTTTTGAAGCGGCCGTCTTCTGTGAAGTTCTCGGTAAAAGGACGGTTCAAAGCGCCCGGAATGTGGCCTGCTACCGGGTCCAGGGGCTCCATCTCGCCCCGATAACGGGCGCCGGCACGGGCATCGACCACGGTTTGGGTGGGTTGGCCCAAAGCGGCCGAGACCGCATCGGTCAGCACCAGCTGGCGCAGTGGCGGTTTCAGCTCAAAACGAGCGGGTGCTGCTGGCGTGGCAAGCCCTGAATCCAAGGCCCCTCCAGCGTCTTTCCAAGCCTGGAGACCGCCGTCGAGCACGGCCACGGCCTCGTGGCCCAGCCACTTGAGCATCCACCACAAGCGCCCGCAGTATTGGCTTTTGTTGCGGTCGTACACCACGATTTGCATGCCGTTGTGAATGCCCAGACTCCCCAGCCACTGCGCCACGATCTCGCGCTGCGGCAAGGGGTGTCGTCCGCCGTTGACAGCCTGGCCCGGCTGGTGCGTGCTCAGATCCTTGTCCATATGGGCGGGCAAAGCCGCTGCGATGCGTTCGCTGGTAAAAAAGCCATCGGCCAGCTCGGGTTTCATCAGGTCAAAGCTGCAGTCCAACACGGCGCAAGGTGTGCCTTGGGCCTGTAGGGCTTGCAGTTGGGGGGCGGTGATCAACAAGGGGTACATGACAAAGGTCTCCGTTCAATGGTCTTCGGCTGGGGCGCGGGGCAGGGCTCGGTTGCGCAAGATGGTGGAGGCGATGCCGCTGGCCATGATCAGGGCAATGCCCAGCCAGCCCATGAGGGGGATGTGCTCACCAAAAAGCATCAGGCCAAATAAGGCACCGAAGACGATACCCGAATACTGCAGATTGGCCACCACCAGGGTGGATCCTCGGCTGTAGGCCTTGGTCATGCACAGTTGGCCCAACGCCGCCAGCACACCCACCGGCAGCAACCACAGCAAGCTGGGCCAAACCCATGGACTCATGCCGGTGACGAGCATCAACGCCGCGCCCACCACGGTGGTGCCCACCGAAAAATAAAACACGGTGCGGGCTTCGGGTTCGTTCAGTCGGCCCAACGCAGCCACTTGAATGTAGGCCAGTGCAGCGATCAAGCCGGAGAGCAGACCGACGAGACCGGCAAACAATTGGTCTTGTTCGATGGTGGGGCGCAGCAGCAAGATGACGCCGCCGAAACCTGCGATCACCGTCAGCACGATGGGGCCTTGCCGGGTGGCTTCTTGCAGCCTGCCCATGACCAAGGTGCCGCCCACCAGAAAAACCGCCACCCAGATGCCGCTCATGTAATTGAGCGTCATGGCCGTGGCCAGTGGCAGGTGGGCAATGGCATAAAACCAGGCGGCCAGTGAAGTGACACCGACCACCGAACGCCAGACATGCATCATGGGAATCGGCGTGCGCAGGGGCACGCCCTGCACTCGGCACAAGCTGGCCATGAAGATCACACCGATCAGACCCCGGAAAAAAACCAGTTCAAAAGTATGGAAGTGGGCCGATGCGTATTTGATGCACACGCCCATCGTGGAGAAGAACAAGGATGCCAGGATCATCCAGGAGGCTTGCATCTTCGCCTTCGGTTCAGAGGGTGCTCATCTGGCGGCGGTACCACTCGTGAAAGTGCTGCATGCCGTCTTCCATGGGGCTCTGGTAAGGGCCGACTTCGTTGTCGCCGCGTGCGAGCAGGGCTTTACGTCCCGCATCCATGCGTTCGGCAATCTCGTCGTCCTCGATGCAGGTTTCCATGTAGGCCGCTTGCTGCGCCTCGACGAATTCGCGCTCGAATGCCACAATTTCTTCGGGGTAGTAAAACTCCACCATGTTCAGCGTCTTGGTCGGGCTGATCGGGTGCAGGGTGGAGACGGTGAGCACATGCGGGTACCACTCGACCATGATGTGCGGGTAGTAGGTCAGCCAGATCGCGCCGCGCTCGGGGAGTTGGCCATTGCGGTACTTGAGCAGCACTTCGTGCCATGTTTTGTAAGCGTCAGAGCCGGGCTTGCCAAAGCCGCTCGACACGCCCACGGTCTGCACCGAGTAGTGTTCCTTGAATTCCCAGCTCAGGTCGTCGCAG
>JBIKSF010000117.1:0-5878 GCA_044348785.1 Limnohabitans sp. | reverse complement strand
TTTGAAAATGAAACGCATGCCGGGGCCTCAAACTTTCTTGCGCAGTTGTTCGCCGAACAAGCCATTGGGCTTGAGCACCAGCATGAGCAACACCACGATGTAAGGGGCGATGTCCTTGAAGCCTTCGGGCAAATAAAATCCGGAAAGTGATTCGACGATGCCGATCACCAGCCCGCCCACAATCGCACCGGGCAAACTGCCAAAGCCGCCCACCACCGCGGCGGGGAAAGCCTTCAGGCCAATGAAGCCCATGTTGGCGTGCACGAAAGTGATGGGGGCCAGCAGCAAGCCTGCCACCGCAGCCACCGCTGCAGCCAGACCCCAGACCAGACCGTTGATTTGCTTGACAGGGATGCCCATGTAATAAGCGGCCAGCTGGTTTTGCGAGGCCGCCTGCATGGCGATGCCCAGCTTGCTGTACTTGAACATGGCAAACAAGCCCAGGCACAAAATGCCGGTGGCACCAATGACCACCATTTGCTCGGCCGCGATCACCAGACCGCCCAAGCGCAAGACTTCGCCCGCATAGGGCACGGGCAGGGTGTGGGTGTCGGTGCCCACATCAGGAATCATGGTGATCAGTCCGCGCAGCACATAGCCCACGCCAATGGTCAGCATGACAATGGAAAAAGCCGGTTGCCCCAGGATAGGGCGAATGACCAGGCGCTCGACCAACACGCCAAAAACGCCCATGGCCACGATGGCCGCAGGCACAGCGATCCAAAAAGGAAAGCCCAGCAGCGTCATGGCGGCCAGGCCTGAAAAGGCCCCCACCATCATCAGGTCGCCCTGGGCAAAGCTCACCGTTTCGGTGGCCTTGTAAATCAGCACGAAACCCAGGGCAATGAGTCCGTAAATACATCCCTGGGCCACACCGCTGATCAGCAGTTGCAGCAATTGCACGCCTGTCTCCTCTTGGTTCTGTCTAGCCGAGTTCGCTGGGCTTGGCGGGGCACTGTTTGAGCACACGGCAAAGCATTTGCGAACGACCGTGCGATTATGTATGTCTTACACGAGACTTTCCCTAGGGGTTGTCCCCCATTACGGTCAATACACAAGGCTTCAATATCGCCCCATGACGCAATCCATTCGCATCGGTTCGGGCCTGGGCTTTTATGGCGACAACTGGGAACCCGTGGTGGCCAGCATCGAGCGCGGCCAAGTTCAATACATCGCCAGCGACCACCTGGCCGAACTCACTTTGGCCATCTTGCAAAAAGACCGCCAACGCGACCCCTCACTGGGTTACGCCCGCGATGTACTGCCCATGCTCTTGCGCCTGTGGCCCCTGATGCAGCCGCGTGGCGTGCGCTTTGTGTGCAATGCGGGCGGCCTCAACCCCATGGGCGCGGCGCAGGCAGTGCGAACAGCGCTCGCGGCCAAAGGCTGGCACCCGCGCATTGCGGTGGTCAGTGGCGACGATGTGCTGACGCAACTGCAAACACCTGACAGCCGCTTTGAGCACCTGATGAACGGCGCGGATGTGACCCCCGTGCGCGAGCGCCTGGTGTTTGGCAATGCCTACTTGGGCGCGCAACCCATCGTGGACGCGCTGGACCAAGGGGCCGACATCGTGATCACTGGGCGGGTGGCGGATGCGGCGCTGTTCCTGGGGCCGCTGGTGCATGGCCTGGGCTGGAAGCTGGCCGATGCGGCCACCCCTGAAGACTTCAACCGCCTGGCCCAAGGCCTCACGGTGGGGCATTTGCTCGAATGCTCGGGCCAAGGCAGCGGCGGCAATTTCGGCAGCCAAGGCGATTGGCAAAACATCCCGGATCTCGCACACATCGGCTACCCCATTGCCGAGGTCTGGCAAGACGGCACGGCCTTCATCACCAAGGCGCCCGACACCGGCGGGCTGGTCAACTTCGACACCGTGCGCCAACAACTGCTGTACGAGGTGCACAACCCGCACGCGTATTTTTCGCCCGATGTGGTGCTCGACATGGGCCAGATCCAATTGCACGACGAAGGCCATCACCGCGTGCGCTTGACCGGCGCACAAGGCCGCGCGCCGACGGATCAGCTCAAGGTAGTGGCAGGCTTTCGGGACGGCTTCAAGGCCGAGATCACTTGGGGCTTTTCCTGGCCCGACGCTTGGGACAAAGTTCAAGCGGCCGAGGCCATGATTCGCAGCCAACTGCAAGAGCGAAAAATGCCCTTTGACGAGCTGTTTGTCGAATACCCCGGCCTGAATTCGGCACACGGCCCGCTGGCCCCACTGCCCCCTGCGACCGAGCTGAACGAACGCGCCGAAATTTGGGTGCGCTTGGTGCTGCGCACCCCCGTGAAAGCGGTGGCCGATGGATTTGGGCGACTTTTCCCCTGGATGGCGCTGAGTGGTCCGGCCTACACCTGCGGCTTTCAAGGCTTGAACAACACCAGTGAGTTGTTGGGCATCTGGCCCACGCTGATCCCACGCGACCGGGTGCAAGCCCGCCTGGAGATGCTGGAGCCCAGCGCATGAACACCACACCCTTGATCAAAATTACGCTGGCCCGCATCGCCCACGCCCGAAGCGGCGACAAGGCCGACTGGGTGGACTTTGGCCTGTTTGCATGGAACGAAGCGGGTTATCACATCATCGAGCGCGAAGTCACGGCCGCGAAAGTACAAGCGCACTTCGCGCCCTGGTTTCCGGGGCAAGTGGATGCCTGGCCACTGCCCAACATCCTCGCCCTGAAGTTGGTGCTGCACGGCGCGCTGCAAGGCGGCGGCGCACGCAACCTGCGGCTGGACAACCTGGGCAAGGCCATGGGTGCGGCGCTCTTGCGCATGGAAATCGAGCTCAGTGCTGAAGAATTTGAGCAGGCACAAAAAAGCCCCCGAAGGGGCTGGTGGCCTGTGGCGTGAATTTGGATTCAACCCTTTTGTCACCCCGGACTTGATCCGGGATCAATGCCTCAAACGCGTTCTATGATCAGCGCAATGCCCTGACCCACGCCAATGCACATGGTGCACAGCGCGTAGCGGCCAGCGGTTTGCTGCAAGCGGTTGATGGCGGTGGTGGCCAAGCGGGCACCTGATGCACCCAGTGGGTGCCCTAAGGCAATCGCGCCGCCCCAGGCGTTCACGCGGGCGTCATCGTCTTTCAGGCCCAACATGCGCATCACGGCCAAGCCTTGTGCCGCAAAAGCTTCGTTCAGTTCGATCACGTCCATGTGGTCGATGGTCAAACCGGTTTGCGCCAGCACCTTGAGCGTGGCGGGTGCGGGGCCGATGCCCATCACGCGCGGGGCGACACCGGCAGTGGCCATGCCCACGATCCTGGCTTTGGGAGTCAAGCCGTTTTTGGCGGCCGTGGCTTCATCGGCCAGCAGCAATGCGCAAGCGCCGTCGTTCACACCCGAGGCATTGCCAGCCGTCACGGTGCCGTCAGGGCGCACCACACCTTTGAGCTTGGCCAGCGCTTCCAGGCTGGTTTCACGCGGGTGCTCGTCGGTGTCCACAATGATCGCGTCCCCCTTCTTCTGGGGAATGCTCACACCCACAATTTCACGCGCCAAGTGACCGGCTTTGATGGCGGCCACCGCACGCAGCTGGCTGTTGTAAGCCATCAGGTCTTGCGCTTCGCGCTCGATCTTGTAGTCGGTGGCCACGTTTTCAGCGGTCTCGGGCATGGAGTCCACGCCGTATTGGGCTTTCATCAGCTTGTTGATGAAGCGCCAGCCGATGGTGGTGTCGTACACCGCGTTGTTGCGGCTGAAGGCGGTTTCGGCCTTGGGCATGACGAACGGAGCGCGGCTCATGCTTTCCACACCACCGGCAATCATCAAACCCGCTTCACCCGCCTTGATGGCGCGTGCTGCGGTGCCGATGGCATCCAAACCTGAGCCGCACAGGCGATTGATGGTGGCGCCGGGCACGTCGATGGGCAAACCTGCCAACAAACTGCTCATGTGGGCCACGTTGCGGTTGTCTTCACCCGCTTGGTTGGCACAACCGTAGAGCACATCGGACACTGCGGCCCAGTCCACATTGGGGTTGCGGGCCATCAGGGCGCGCAGGGGGACAGCGCCCAGATCGTCGGTGCGCACGCTGCTCAAAGCGCCGCCGTAACGGCCAAAGGGGGTACGGATGGCATCGCAAATGTAAGCTTGGTTCATTTTTGTCTCAGGTAAGTGATCAAAGTGTCTGCGTTTAACATGCAGTATTGTGCTGACCATCAGATTTTATGTCATTAACCGACCGATCGGTCGGTTTTACAGCTTTTTGAACCATGTTGATTCAACCTTCACAAGCCGACGTTCGGCGCTTTTTTTGCGGCGTCTATGCCAAGGCCAAAACCGCTGCAACGCTTGAACCCATGGAAATACTCGTCAGCCAGTGGATTGACGAGCACCCCGAATACCACCTTGAGCTGGCCGATGTGGATGCTGCGCTGGCCAACATGCACACAGCCGACCCCCACAGAGAAAATCCTTTTTTGCACCTGTCGATGCACCTGTCGATCAGCGAACAATGCAGCATTGACCAACCCCGGGGCATCCGCCAGGCGGTGGAGTTGCTGACACACAGACTCAACTCCTTGCACGATGCCCACCATCAGGCCATGGAATGCCTGGGTCGCATGGTGCATGAAAGTCAGCGTTCGGGCCGCATGCCCGATGGCGAGGCCTATATCGCCTGTGTGCAACGCCACGCCACAAAAGACTGATCAGTCCACCGCGTGCAACCAGCGCCGCTGAGCCAACCGCACCGCATCGGGATAAACGGCTTGGCCACGGGAGCCGTTGTAACGCCCCAGGCCCATGAACAGGTCACCGCCCTCGCGATCGAGGTAATGCCTCAAGATCACGCAACCAAATCTCAAATTGGTTTGCATGTGAAACAAGCGGCTTGCATCGCCATCCCCAATCGTACGGGTCCAAAAAGGCATCACCTGCATATAGCCAAGCGCGCCCGCAGAAGAAACAGCGTGCTTTCGAAAAGCGCTTTCAACCTGAATGAGGCCCAGCACCAATGACAGCGGCAATCCGGCACGACGGGCTTCGTACCAGAGTGTTTGCAGGAACTCTTGACGTTCAGTGGGGTGACTTTTGAATCGCCCTAAAAGAGGGCTCATATTGCCGAGCCAGTCGGCATAGGCTTGTTGATCCGCCGTGGTGGTCAACACCGGATCGGGCGGTGCCGCATTGGCCACTGCGGCGCTCAAAGCCGTCCGCACAGCATGGGACAAACGCTCTTCTACCTGTGCACCCGCTTGCGCTGGCTGCATGATCAATGGGCCAATACCACTGCCAATCAATGCCGCCTTCGCCAAATGCCCTAAAGCCCCGCGACGAGAGCTCAGTTCAAACCGATGGGGAATGACCTCAGACATGCCCCAAACACATCAAGCGGCCATGCGGGAACGGATGTGGGCCAAGATATCCGCCACCGCCACCTTGGTCGCTTCGCCATCGCGGCGGTGCTGGTATTCGACTTGGCCGTCTTTCAAGCCCTTGTCGCCAATGGTGACGCGGTGCGGCACACCGATCAGCTCCCAGTCGGCAAACATGGCACCCGGGCGCTCGCCACGGTCGTCCAGAATCACGTCAACGCCTTCGGCCATCAAGGCTGCATATATGCGTTCAGCTTCAAGCTTGACGGCTTCGCTGCGGTCCATGCCGATGGGGCAGACCACCACGGTGAACGGTGCAATCGCATCGGGCCAGATGATGCCGCGCTCATCGTGGTTTTGCTCGATGGCGGCGGCGGGCAGGCGGGTCACGCCGATGCCGTAGCAGCCCATCTCTAAAAACTGGGGCTTGCCGTTCTCGTCCAGGAAAGTGGCGTTCATAGCCTTGGAGTATTTGGTGCCGAGGTAGAACACATGGCCCACTTCGATGCCGCGCTCGATGGCCAGCTCACCTTGGCCGTCGGGCGACTTGTCACC
>JBIKSF010000028.1:0-20478 GCA_044348785.1 Limnohabitans sp. | reverse complement strand
CGACGCTGCAACAAGTCATCCGCGAGCACTACGCCCAGGCGGGCCGCGCAGGCAACACCCCTGCAGGCCCCAACCCCATGCGCAGTTCGCTGATCGCCGGGTTTGAAGTGAGCGAGCAAGAAGTCACGGACTTGGTGGCGTTTTTGAATGCGCTGACGGACAAAACCTTTATTCAGAACCCACGGCACGGCAACCCGTGGTCTGTGCAGCGTTGAAGCATCGCCGATCATGTTCAACACTTCGTCAACCCAGCGCCGTCTGGCCCGCCTTGTGCTGGTCTGGTACGTGCTGTTTGTGGGGGTGTCGGTGTTGGCGGCCACGCTGCAGCCCAAAACCATGGAGGTGGTGTGTTCCAGCATGGGCCTTATGAAAGTGGTGGTGCAAGGCGAGGGTGGTGACGCCCAGGTGCGAAGCAGCATGGACTGCCCGCTTTGCGCCCACGCCACGCCCGCCCTGCCGCCGCCCACGGTGGCCGCTCTGGCCCATGTGCCCGATGCCCGCTCGCACATCGTGCAGCGTTTGCCCGAGGCCGTGCTGATCGCACGCACGGCTCCGCCTTTGCCCTCTCGCGGGCCGCCTGTTTGAGTTTTCGATCACATGCCGATAACCGCTGATGCGGTTCCGGCCTCATGCGCTGATCCCACGTCTTGAATTGCATTGCCTGGGCAATGTCACCAAGGCTTTGAGGGCTGAGCTATTTGGTTTTTGAAAATGAATAACAGGTTGATAAAGATGAAATTTCCATTTGTGATGAATCCCCTTGCCGTGGCATTGACCGTGGCATTTGCTGGCAATGCGCTGGCACAGTCCAATAAATCGCAAGGCGAGCAAACCATTGAGGTTGTTGGCAAGGCCGAGTCCTTGACGCAGAGTACTGTTCAGAATGCAAAAGAGTTGGTGAAGGCCATCCCCGGTGGTGCCTCCATCGTGGACTTGAATCAAGTGAGAGAGGGCCGTCAAGCGACATGGAGCGATAGCCTTGGCATGGCGCCAGGTGTTTACATCCAAGATCGTTTTGGTTCAGAGGAAGCGCGTTTGGCCATTCGTGGTTCAGGTTTGAGCCGCACTTACCACGGCTTTGGCACAAAGGTGATGCAGGACGGCGTGCCCATCAATTACGCAGACGGCATGTTTGACATGCAAACTCTGGATCCGAATGCATCGCGTTATGTCGAGGTCTTGCGTGGTCCGAACGCTACCACTTATGGTGCAACCACGCTGGGTGGGGCCATCAACTTTGTGGCCCCAACGGGTTACACAAGCCCTTCGTTTGTGGGGAAAGCCGAAGTGGGTAGCTTTGGATACAACAAAATTTTTGGCAGTACGGCTGGGGTCATGAAGCCGACTGAAGCAGGTGGCAATGTGTGGGACTACTACGTAGCCGGTTCGCAAACCAAGCAAGATGGTTTTCGCCAGCACGCAGAAATGGAAAATCAAAAGTTGCTGGCTAACTTTGGTGTCAAGGTGAACAAAGACGTGGAGTCACGTTTTTATGTGGCCGCAGTTCGCAGTCGCACCCAATTGCCGGGTTATTTGACAAAAGCGCAGTTGGAGTCCACGCCCAATATTCGCAACTCGGGTGCAGCTTACGTTAATGACAATAACCAGCGCCGCGATGTCGATTCACAACGCCTGGCCAATAAAACCACTGTGCGCGACGGCAACAATGTCTACGAATTGGCCGCCTATGTCATGAACTACAGCCTGTGGCATCCCATTTCATTCAGCGTCATTCAGCAAGATGTGGGCACGCAAGGCGGCCATATCAAGTTCACGAACACGTCGGGTGCAAATCAGCTGACGGTCGCCTATCTGCCTAGTGCGGGAACGACCAAAGGCACTTCCCATGCGCCCAATGCAAATGGCTTGGTCACAGGCAATCCATCTTCCGTGTACCAACAAAAATCTGTCAACCATACATTTTTTGTTGAAAACAAATACCGCCTCTCTGATAAGACCACGTTGGTGGGTGCTTTGCAATACGACAAAGCAAACCGCAAAGTGTCTGACGTGGTGTCGCTTGCAAATAACTACGATCACAACTTCAGTCAATGGAGTCCGCGTGTGGGTGTCACGCATGACTTGACACCGAAACAACAAGTCTTTGCCAGTGTGAGTCGCAACTTTGAAGCTCCTATCCATGGATTGGCGGGTTCGACCACTTTGGCGACCAAGGCACAGAGCGGCACAACTTTTGAAATTGGGACTCGTGGTGAGGCCAGCGCAGGCGTCAGTCAATACGGATGGGACGCCACGTACTACCGCTCAAACCTGAAGAATGAATTTCTCAGCGCGTGTGTCGTACCTGGTTGCTCACCCGCGCCGACCATCAACGTACCTAAATCCATACATCAAGGGCTGGAGCTGGGTTTGAGCCATTTGTATGCGCGCAAAGTTGATACTCGCTTGTCCTTGCTTTACAGCGACTTCAAATTTGTCGATAACACTGCTTATGGCAACAACCAACTGCCAGGCTTCCCCCCCATCATTGTTCGTGCTGAAAGCCTTTATCGCTTTGGCGCAGAAGTCAACGGCAAGCCAAGCTTTTATGCCGGGCCCAAAATTGAGTGGGTTCCAAGCAAAGCACCGATGGACAACACCAATACCGTTTACCGCGATGGTTACACCTTGATTGGCTTCAAGGCGGGTCAGGCCATTGACAAGAAGTGGTCATGGTTTGCAGATGCCCGTAACTTGACGAACAAAAAGTATGCGGCAGACAGCAACATCTCTGCCAACTTGAATGGCAACGGCGCTGGTGCTTTGTATTACCCAGGCAATGGTCGTTCGATTTATGTTGGTATCGAAGCCAAGATCGATTGATCTTGGGTCCGTCAATACTTGCGCTGAATGATCCAGTACGGACATCGTCCGTACTGGATCGCGCATGAACACCGCTGTCAGCTTCAAAGTCGAATTCACAAAGAAATTTATGCAGAACACACACATTAGAGCCGCGAGACGCTCCTTGCTTTGGCGTTTGCATTTTTGGTCAGCACTGATTGCCAGTCCTTTTGTGCTGGTGGCGTGTTTGACGGGTTTGCTGTACGTGTTCACGCCGCAAATTGAACGCGCATGGCATGGACATCTGGACACGGTTCAACCGCAGTCGCAAGTGCGCAGTCTGGACGAAGCGGTTGCCGCAGCCAGGCAAGCCGCACCTGAAGGCTGGAGCCTGCACTCGGTGATCCCTGCTTTTGAGCCGGATGACAGCGTGCGTGTGGCTTTCACTGCCCCCATGCCGGAAAAGGCGCAAGGGGGTGGGCACGGAGGGCATTCAGGCCATGGTGCAGGTGCCGGTGCTGCTCAAGCGAAGTCGCCATTTTTGCGACCCAACTTTGGCATTCCGGCCCGTGCTACGGTGGTCTATGTCAATCCCTACACCGCTGAAGTGCTGGGCCAATTGAAAGAGTCAGAGCGCTTTGCCACCTGGGCGCGCAAGCTGCATTCAAGCTTGCAGCAAGGCGATGGCTGGCGCTGGATGATTGAACTGGCGGCCAGCTGGACCATGGTCATGCTGGTCACCGGGGTGTACCTCTGGTGGCCACGTCCGGGCCAGTCTGGTTTGCCGCAATCCGGGGCCAAAGGGCGTGTGGCCTGGCGGCAGTGGCATGCGTTTTTGGGCGTTGCCTTGGGGCTGGTCAGTTTCGTTATCTTGACGACGGGGCTGACCTGGAGCCAAAACGCAGGTAATCAAATCAAATGGGCACGGGACGCTACAGGCCAGACACCGCCGCGCATCCCGGCGCAGTTCAAATCCACGGTGACCGAAGGTGCCAAGCCCCTGACTTGGGAGCAAGCGCTGCAGGCCATTCGCCGTGAAGCGCCCAGTGTGTCCATGATGGTCATGGCACCCAAAGGCCCAGAAGGTGTCTGGCGCGCCAACCAGATGGACAAAGGCGATCCGACCAAGCGGTTCGATTTGCTGCTGGACGCTTATTCGGGCCAAAGACTGTATTACAGCGGCTGGGCAGACCAGACGGCATTTGGCAAAGCCACGGCCATTGGCATTCCATTTCACCGAGGGGAGTTCGGGGTCTGGAATCAGGTGCTGCTCTTTGTCTTTGGCGCGGGCATTTTGTTTTCGTTGGTGTCTGGTTGGGTGATGTTCTTCAAGCGCCGTGCTGCAGGCTCCAGCGTATGGCCAGTGGTCTTGCTGGGCGCGTGGCGCAGCGTCAGCCCCTGGGCATGGCTGGGTGGCGCGTTCATGTTGGTGGCCATGCCGGTGCTGGCCATCAGTGCCGTGCCTGTGGCCGTGATTGAAATGGTGCTGGCGTACAAGAGGCGTCATGTTGCAGCGCTCTGAAACTGTTGACGAAGTGTTTGTGGCCTTCGGTTTTAAGCGCGGCGGGTATGGTCAAAAGCTGTGCCTATCCTCGGGCTTTGCAGTTGTTAACGGAGTACGACCCGCAGCCCTCTTCAATGCCGGGCCGTTAGAAACAGTACAACCCATGGTAGGACAGTTTCTCAAAGCCCTGTTGGCAGGGATGCGGGCCGACGCCATTGAATCGATGAAATGGGCCATGAAATAATGGAATTCTTGATAGTCAGGCTCTGATCAAACCCGCTTGAAGTGCTCTGGCATGATTGAAGGATGACCTTATCGAGCCATTCCTCTGCGTCCTACCAAACCTTTGTAGCCGAACCCTACACCCCCAATATCGGGGCCACGCTACATGGTTTGGACTTGTCGCAGCCATTGAGCGAGTTGGCTCAAACTGAGCTGAAAGCGGCCTTGGCCCAGTACGAGGTGATCTTTTTTCGGGATCAAGTGCTCACTCCTGCTCAGCAGGTGGCGTTCACTCGCAGTTTTGGCCAAGTCAATGAAGTCAAAGCCTTCTTTCCCTGTGTGCAGAGCCAGCCCGAGATTGAAATTGTGGAAAGCACCGCCGAACGCCCTGCTGCCAACAACAATTGGCATTCCGACATCACCTGGCAGGCCAATCCGCCCATCGGCACCAGCTTGTATGCGCAAGTCATTCCGGCCAGCGGCGGCGACACCGTCTGGGCCAGCATGACCACCGCCTACGATGCCTTGCCTGTCGACTTCAAAGCCTATCTGGAAACGCTGAGCGCCATGCACACCTGGGAGGTTACCGGCTGGACCGAGTACCTGCTGCGCCAAGATGCCACGGGCGAGCAGCTGCAGGCTGCTCGCGCCAAGTACCCGCCTGTGACGCACCCCGTGGTGCGTGTGCACCCCATCACGGGCAAAAAGATTTTGTACGTCAACCCTACCTTCACCACCCACATTCATGGCCTGCCGCGCACACAAAGCGATGCATTGCTGGCGCAGTTGTTTGGGCTGATCACGGCACCCGAAGTGCAAGCCCGATTTCGCTGGCAGGACCACTCATTGGCCGTGTGGGACAACCGTTCGACCCAGCACTACGCCGTGGCCGACTTTTATCCGCAGCACCGCAAACTGCACCGGGTCACGTTCACGGCCTATCAGGCTTTTTAAGCCAAAGCGTGTCAGGCCCCCTTGGGCGTCGATGCGCTATGACTTGTTGGCACGGTTGAACGGCTGGTGTGTTCACGGAAAAAAATTAGCGCTGGTGAATAGATTTTTTTGACATGTACAAATAGAAAAACAGTCGTTTGTTTTTGATGGGAGGGCTTCCAGAATCCAGCACGTCCAATTTTTGATGTGCCTTTCTGAAGTGAGCCATGAAACCCCATCGCCCTTTCCGTCATCTGAGCGCTTTTGCTGCGTTGTTCTTGTCGGCTGTTTTGGTTCAAGCCCAAGCACCCGTCAGCTTGCTCAACGTCTCTTACGACCCCACCCGCGAGCTGTACGTCGAATTCAACAAGGCCTTTGCCGCGCACTGGAAAGCCAAGACCGGCCAAGACCTGAGCTTCAAGCAGTCACACGGCGGCTCGGGCAAACAAGCCCGCTCCATCATCGACGGCCTGGACGCCGATGTGGCCACACTGGCGCTGGCCGGTGACACCGACGCCCTGCACAAAAACGGCAACCTGATCCCCAAAGATTGGCAAAAGCGCCTGCCGCACAACAGCTCGCCTTACACCTCGACCATCGTGCTGGTGGTGCGTGCGGGCAACCCCAAAGGCATCAAAGACTGGGATGACCTCGTCAAGCCCGGCATCAGCGTGATCACGCCCAACCCCAAAACATCGGGCGGTGCACGCTGGAACTATCTGGCCGCCTGGGAATTTGCCAAACGCAAATACGGCAACGAGGCCAAAGCCAAAGACTTTGTGGCCGCGCTCTACAAAAACGTGCCCGTGCTCGACACCGGGGCCCGTGGCTCGTCCATCACCTTTGCACAGCGTGCGCAAGGTGACGTGTTCATCAGCTGGGAAAACGAAGCCAACCTGCTGGAAAAGGAATTCGGCAGCAAGATCGACGTGGTCTACCCGTCCATCAGCATCCTGGCCGAACCGGCCGTGACCGTGGTTGATAAAAACGTGGACCGCAAGGGCACCCGCGCTGTGGCCCAGGCCTATCTGGAATACCTCTACACCGACGAAGGCCAGGACATTGCGGGCAAAAACTTTTACCGCCCGATCTCGCCCAAGGCCCAGGCCAAATACGCCAAGCAGTTCCCCAAGCTCAACCTGTTCACCATTGAGCAGGCCTTTGGTGGCTGGGAAAAAGCCGACAAAGCCCACTTTGCTGATGGCGGCAGCTTTGACCAGATTTACACCAAGAAATGATCACCTGTGGTTTGTAAATTGCTGGCTATATCTAGATATTCGTATAACCAAACTACAAATGATTCGTTTGCGATTCAAAGGAGGGCTTCCACAATCGCGCTCTTCTGCAGAATTTGCAACCGATTGGACTCCCTATGAAACAACTCTCCCGCATCTCTTTGGCGATGGTTTTGGCCTTGTCGGGTCTGTCAGCCAGTGCTCAGACCCTGCTCAACGCGTCTTATGACGTCGCGCGCGAGTTCTACAAAGACTACAACGCCGCATTCGTTGCCAACTACAAAAAGACCACCGGCAAAGACATCAAGATTGACCAAGCCCACGGCGGCTCCAGTGCCCAAGCGCGTGCGGTGAACGACGGTTTGGACGCCGATGTGGTGACCATGAACACCACCACCGATGTGGACTTTTTGGCGAGTACTGGCATCGTGGCCAAAGACTGGAACAAGCGTTTCCCGCAAAACGCATCGCCCACCACCTCGACCATGCTGTTCCTCACGCGCAACGGCAACCCCAAAGGCATCAAGGACTGGGACGATCTGGTCAAGCCCGGCATCAAGGTGATCGTGGTCAACCCCAAAACAGGTGGCAATGGCCGGATGGCCTATTTGGCCGCTTGGGGTTATGCCAAGAAGAAGGGCGGCTCGGACGCCGATGCGGCTGACTTCGTGAGCAAGCTCTACAAAAACGTGCCGGTGTTGGCCAAGGGCGGGCGCGACGCGACCACCATCTTCTTGCAGCGCAACATTGGCGATGTGCTGGTGACGTTTGAGTCCGAAGTGGTCTCGGTGGACAACGAGTTTGGCGCAGGCAAGGTCGATGCGATTCACCCCTCGATCAGCATCGTCGCCGAAAACCCCGTGGCTGTGGTGGAACGCACCGTGGCCAAGAAGGGCACGGCCGATCTGGCCAAGGCTTACCTGAACTACTTGTACTCAGACGAAGCGCAAGAGATCGCCGCCAAGCATGCTTTGCGTCCGCGCAACCCGGCCATCTTGAAGAAGTACGCCAGCACCTTCAAGCCGATCCAGTTGTTCACCGTGAACGAGGTGTTCGGCTCTTTTGCTGACGCCCAAAAAGTGCACTTCAACGACGGCGGTCAGTTCGACAAGATCTACACCGTCAAATAAGTTTTCTCCATGACCGCATTGCCCATTGAGGCGCCTGCCAAACGGCGGGCGCCAGCCAAGGTGTTGCCCGGGTTCAATTTGACCCTGGGGTTCACGATTTTTTACCTGAGCCTGATCGTGCTGATCCCCCTGTCGGCGCTCGTCTTCAAAACCTTCACCTTAACCTGG
This sequence comes from Limnohabitans sp., assembly GCA_044348785.1. Lineage (GTDB taxonomy): Bacteria > Pseudomonadota > Gammaproteobacteria > Burkholderiales > Burkholderiaceae_C > Limnohabitans_A. Next base: position 12,502 of record JBIKSF010000028.1, on the reverse strand, counting down.
GACCAATTTGTCGCGGCCGTCACGGGCCCTCGGGTCATGGCGTCTTACCGACTGACCTTTGGCGCGTCGCTGATCGCTGCCCTGGTGAATGTGTTTTTTGGCCTGTTGGTGGCCTGGGTGTTGGTGCGTTATGACTTTTTTGGCAAAAAAATCGTCGATGCCTTGGTCGATTTACCTTTCGCCTTGCCCACGGCCGTGGCGGGCATATCGCTCACCGCGCTCTTGGCGGGCAATGGCTGGGTGGGGCAGTACCTGGAGCCATTAGGTATTCAACTGGCGTTCAACCCCAACGGCGTGGTGATCGCGCTCATCTTCATTGGCTTGCCTTTTGTGGTGCGCACCGTTCAGCCGGTTCTCGAAGACACTGAAAAAGAGCTCGAAGAAGCCGCCACTTGCCTGGGCGCCACGCGCTGGCAGACCTTTACCAAGGTGATTTTCCCAAGCATTGCACCCGCACTGCTCACAGGTTTTGCCATGGCGTTTGCTCGGGCCATTGGGGAATACGGCTCGGTCATCTTCATCGCGGGCAACATGCCCATGGTGTCGGAGATCACGCCGCTCATCATCATCGGCAAGCTCGAGCAATACGACTATGCCGGAGCCACGGCTGTGGCCTTGGTCATGTTGGTGGTTTCTTTTGTGTTGCTGTTGATCATCAACGCCTTGCAAACTTGGCAACGCCGCCGTTCAGGAGCCCCCGTATGAGTACCGCCATGACGTCCAAAAAAGTCCAGGCGGGCACGACCGAAGCACGCTGGATCCGTTACAGCCTGATCGGCCTGGCGTTGACCTTCATGTTTTTATTCTTGGTCTTGCCTTTGGCCGCGGTGTTCACCGAGGCCTTGCGCAAAGGCCTGAATGCTTACCTGGAGGCCCTCAAGGAGCCTGACGCCTGGTCGGCCATCCGCCTGACCTTGATCACCGCTGCCATTGCAGTGCCTTTGAATTTGGTCTTTGGTGTGGCGGCCGCTTGGGCCATTGCCAAGTACGAGTTCAAGGGCAAGTCGCTGTTGACCACGCTGGTGGACTTGCCGTTTTCGGTGTCGCCCGTCGTGGCGGGCTTGGTCTATGTGCTGGTGTTTGGGGCCCATGGCTGGCTTGGGCCCTGGCTGCAAGCCAACGACATCAAGATCGTGTTTGCTGTGCCGGGCATCATCTTGGCCACCGTGTTTGTCACCTTTCCCTTCATTGCGCGCGAGCTGATTCCGCTCATGCAGGCGCAAGGCAGCGAGGAAGAGCAAGCGGCCATCGTGTTGGGTGCCACGGGTTGGCAAACCTTTTGGCGGGTGACTTTGCCCAACATCAAATGGGGCCTGTTGTATGGCGTGATCTTGTGCAACGCACGCGCCATGGGCGAGTTTGGTGCGGTGTCGGTGGTGTCGGGCCACATCCGGGGCCAAACCAACACCATGCCTTTGCATGTGGAAATTTTGTACAACGAGTACCAGTCGGTCGCCGCCTTTGCAGTGGCTTCGCTGCTGGCCTTGCTGGCGCTGGTCACCCTGGCCATCAAGTCGGTGATCGAGTGGCGCCATGAACAAGACATGAAAGTCTCGGCCGACACACCCCCTGAGCGTCCTTTGGCATCGACCCCTGACGCCCTCGTCTGAACCCGACGGAAAGCATTTGAACCATGAGCATCGAAATCCGCAATGTCCATAAACAGTTTGGCGACTTCACCGCGCTGAACAATGTCAGCCTCGACATCGAGTCGGGCGAACTCGTCGCCTTGCTCGGCCCATCAGGCTGCGGCAAGACCACGCTGCTGCGCATCATTGCGGGTCTGGAAACAGCGGACCAAGGCACCATCGCCTTTAGCGGTGCCGACACCACGCATGTGCATGTGCGCGAGCGCCAAGTGGGTTTTGTGTTCCAGCACTACGCACTGTTCCGCCACATGACGGTGTTCGAAAACGTGGCCTTTGGCCTGCGCGTCAAACCGCGTAGCGAACGCCCGAGCGAATCCGAAATCAAACGCAAGGTGCGTGAACTTTTGGGCTTGGTGCAACTCGATTGGCTGGCCGACCGTTACCCCTCGCAGTTGTCGGGCGGTCAACGCCAACGCATCGCGCTGGCCCGTGCGTTGGCGGTAGAGCCCAAAGTGCTGCTGCTGGACGAGCCCTTTGGCGCGCTGGACGCCAAGGTGCGCAAGGAGCTGCGCCGCTGGTTGCGCCGCCTACACGACGAGTTGCATGTCACCAGCATTTTTGTGACGCACGACCAGGAAGAAGCCCTGGAAGTCGCCGACCGCGTGGTGCTGATGAACAAAGGCAACATCGAGCAAATTGGTTCACCCCAACAAGTGTGGGACCATCCGGCCAGTCCCTTTGTGTACGGCTTTTTGGGCGATGTGAACCTGTTCCATGGCCGCGCCCACGAAGGTGAGATGCTGATTGGCGCCGACCAGCACGCCATCCGCCTGGAAAGCCCCGAGCACGGGAAGGTGCAAGACGCCAAGGCTTTTGCCTACGTGCGCCCGCACGACCTGGATGTGACGCGTTACACAGCGGGCACGGCCCACACCGGCATCGTGGCCAAGCTGACCCGCGCCATCGTGGTGGGGCCGGTGGCACGCTTGGAGTTGGAGCCGGTGGAGGCGGGTATGTTTGGCAAGGACGCGGTGATCGAAGCGCAGTTGTCGGCCTCCCAATACCGCCAGCAAGACTTCAAGGAAGGTGAGACTTTGGTGTTGACACCGCGCAAGGCGCGGGTGTTTGTCGAGGGATGAGCGTGGGCATGACATTTTCAGAGCCCCAAGATTTGCATGCTTTGTTGGACGAAGCATCAAAAATTTTCGCATTGCTGTCTGCCCCCATGCGTTTGCGTATCCTCAGCAGTCTGTGCCATGGTGAAAAGAATGTGGGGCAGCTGATGGAGGCGGTGCAGACCACGCAGCCCAATATGTCACAGCACCTGAACATGCTTTACCGTGCGGGCTTGGTCCGCAAGCGCCGCGAAGGGGTTCAGATTTTTTACGCCACGGCCGACGAGCACATTGTTCAGATCTGCCAAGCCATGTGCAACCGTGTGCTTGCCCAACGGCCCAAGCCCCGCAATAAGGAACGATAGACGTTGGCTTGGGTTGCAGGGACATGCTTTGCAAGCTGGATGCGGTAAGCTTTGAAGTGCCCACCCACAGGAGACCTTCATGAGCGACACATCCGCCTTCGGCTTTGGTCAATTCGTCCCTGGTTTTGACTTTTTGCAAAACCTGTCGAAAACCGCCGCACAAGCCCAGCCCGCTGCGGCTGCAGGCATGCCGGGGATGGCCAGTTGGGTAGCGCCTACCTTGAGCATCGAAGACATCGACAAGCGCATTCAGGAGCTCAAGTCGGTGCTGTTCTGGCTGGAACAAAACACCACGGCGCTCAAGGCCACCATCCAGGCGATGGAGGTGCAAAAAATGACTTTGACGACGCTGCAAAGCATGAACGTGAACATGGCTGACTTGGCCAAAGCCTTTACGGCCAAGCCGCCAAGCGCCCCATCCGATGCGAGCGCTTCGTCTTCTCCACCTTCTTCGGCAGCGCCAGAAGCAACACCCGCTGCCCCCAAGCCTTCTCTGTTCACGCCCAAGCCTGCTGCCGCGCCCACAGCCCCCGAGCCTGCGCAGCCCCAACCGCCCAGCGCCGCCGACGCCGCTCAAGACACACCACAAGCCGCGTCCGACGCCAAGCCTGCCGTAGACCCGATGCAGTGGTGGGGCGCACTCACGCAGCAGTTTCAGGGCATTGCGGCTGCTGCTCTGAAAGACGTGGCCGCCGATGCCATGAAAGCTGGGGTGTCCGCCAAGAAAGCCCCCGCCAAAGCGGTAGCCCCAAAGTCCCAGGCGGCTAAGGCTTCGACCAAGGCCCCTATCAAGTCGGCACGCAAAGCCCCCGCCAAAGCGGCGGGCAAGACAGCGGTCAAGGCAGTGGTCAAGGCCAAATCTGTACCGCGCAAAACTTCTTCCAAGTGATCTGCCCATGAAGTTGTTTCCCTGTGGCCACGCCACCCACCCGCAGTGGCAGATGGCCGCTGGCTTGGTGCTGGCGCAGTTGCGTGCGCAAATGGGTTTGCCCGGCTATGCCGCTGCGCCCCGGCTGGCGCTGCTCTACATCACCGACCACTATGCCGAGGATGCGCAGGCCGTGTTGGATCACTTGCGCCAGGAGTTGCCGGGGGTGAGCGATTGGGCGGGCACGGTCGGTATTGGCCTGGCGGTCAATGGGGCCGAGTATTTTGACGAGCCCGCCATGGCGGTGATGCTGTGCGATGTGCCGCCCGAGCATTACAGATTGTTTTCTGGGGTGTCGCCTTTGCCTGCGGGCTGGGCCGACACCGCCTTGGTGCACGCCGACCCGCACACGCCCGATTTGGCCGAGTTGATCGACGAGGTGGCTGAACGCACACAACAAAGCTATTTGTTTGGCGGCCTGACGGCCAGCCGCACGCGCTCGGTGCAATTTTCTGCACAAGCGGGCCGTGTGGGTGATGATGACTTGGCCGGGAGCGGTGTGCTGCAAGGCGGTTTGAGCGGGGTGGCGTTTTCTGCGGCAGTGGGTTTGCTGTCTCGGGTCACGCAGGGTTGCCAGCCCGTGTCAGTCGAGCGCGAGGTCACCGAGGCAGAGGGGCATGTGCTGCTCAAGTTGGGTGGCGAGCCCGCCCTGGACGTGATGCTGGCCGATCTGGACATCAGCCTGAGTGAGCCACAAAAAGCCATTGCGGTGGTGCGCTCGACCTTGGTGGGCCTGAGCCCCGCTGGGCAATCGGGCGTGGGCCGCACCGGCCATTTGGGCAGCGATGTGCGGGTGCGCCACATCATTGGCCTGGACCCTTTGCGCCAAGGTGTGGCGATTGCAGAGCACTTGCAACCCGGCATGCGCCTGAGCTTTGTGCGCCGCGACGTGCAGGCTGCCCGCGCCGACCTGGTGCGGGTGTGCGCCGAAATCCGCGAAGAGCTGGAGCCCGAGACCCTGTCCATCGAGGCCATCAACGCCCTGAGCGACGACCCGGTGTCCACCGCGCCGCAGCCCGGCAAGCGCATCGCCGGCGCGGTGTACGTCAGCTGCACCGGCCGAGGCGGCCCTCACTTTGGTGGCCCCGGCGCCGAGCTGCAAATCATCCGCCACGCCCTGGGCGATGTGCCGCTGGTGGGCTTTTTTGCCGCTGGCGAAATCGGCCGCAAGCAGCTGTATGGCTACACCGGGGTGCTGACGGTGTTCACGACCGATTGATCACACACCGCGTGCGCGTTCGCTTTTGAACTGGGCCCGGAACTGCGAGAACTGCCCTGCGTCCAGCGACTCGCGCACCTCGCGCATCAGGTTCAGGTAGTAGTGCAGGTTGTGGATGGTGGTCAGCATGGGGCCGAGCATTTCGCCGCAGCGGTCCAGGTGGTGCATGTAGGCGCGGCTGAAACCGTCTCGGCCACCTTGGTCCCAAGAAACGCCGGACGTTCCCGCGCAGGCATGGCAGGTGCAGCTGGTGTCCAGCGGCTGCGGGTCGTTTTTGTGGCGGGCGTTGCGCAGCTTCAGGTCGCCAAAGCGGGTGAACACCGTGCCGTTGCGGGCGTTGCGGGTGGGCATTACGCAGTCGAACATGTCCACACCATCGGCTACGCCTTGCACCAAATCCTCGGGCGTGCCCACGCCCATCAGGTAGCGCGGCTTGTTCGCGGGCAGGCGGTGCGGCGTGTGCGCCATGATTTGCAGCATCAGGTCTTTGGGCTCGCCCACGCTCACACCACCCACGGCATAACCCGGAAAGTCCATCTCCACCAGCGCATCGAGCGACTCTTGGCGCAGGTTTTCAAACATGCCACCTTGCACGATGCCAAAGAGCGCGTTGGGGTTTTCCAGCCGCGCAAATTCGTCTTTGGAGCGCACGGCCCAGCGGCGGCTCATTTCCATCGACTTGCGGGCTTCGGCTTCGGTGGTCAGGTGCCCCTTGGTCTCGTAAGGCGTGCATTCGTCGAGCTGCATCACGATGTCCGAGTTCAGGATGGTCTGAATTTGCATGCTGACTTCGGGCGACATGAAGAGCTTGTCGCCGTTCACCGGGCTGGCAAAGGTCACGCCCTCTTCGGTGATCTTGCGCATGTCGCCCAGCGACCAGACCTGAAACCCGCCCGAGTCGGTCAGGATCGGTTTGTCCCATTTTTCAAACTGGTGCAGGCCGCCAAAGCCTTTCATGATGTCCAGCCCCGGGCGCATCCACAGGTGGAAGGTGTTGCCCAAAATGATCTGCGCACCCATCTCGTGCAGGCTGCGCGGCATCACGCCCTTGACGGTGCCGTACGTGCCGACCGGCATGAAGATCGGTGTTTGCACCACGCCATGGTTCAGGGTCAGCGTGCCGCGGCGTGCGTGGCTGGAGGGGTCGGTTTTGAGCAGGTCGAATTGAAGCATGGCAGGGATTGTAGGAGGGGGTCAGACGGTGCCGTCGCCAAAGCACTGCGCTAAGGTGCTGCGCAGCCATTGGTGCCCGGGGTCTTTGTGCAGACGGGCATGCCAGAACTGGTGGATCACGCTGCCGTCCACCGCCAAGGGCAGGGCGCGGGTGGTCAGGGCAAAAGGGCGGGTGACGCGTTGCGCGAAGCGTTCGGGCACCGTGGCAATCAAGTCAGAGTGGCCCAGCACATCACCCAAAGCCACATAGTGTGGCACCGTGAGGCGGATGCGGCGCTGCAGGCCTTGGCGCTCCAGCGCTTCATCGACCCGTCCATGGCCCGTGCCTGCGGCGATCACGCGCACATGGCTTGCGGCGGCGAAGTCGGGCAGGGTCAACTCTTCAGACTGTGCCAGCGGGTGGCCCTCTCGCATCAGGCACACATAGGGCTGGCGGAACAGCGCTTGCTGGAAAAAGCCCGCTTGCAGTTGCGGCAGCAGTCCCAGCGCCAAGTCGGTGCGGCCCGTGGCCATGTCTTCGCCCAAGCTGGCGCTGGTCACCGCCACCACCTTCAGCGTGACGCTCGGGGCGCTTTGGGCCAGCGCGTCCATCAGCACGGGCAGGAAATACATTTCGCCCACATCGGTCATGGCCAGGGTGAAACGGCGCTCGCTGGTGGCCGGGTCAAAGGAGGCGCGCACTTGGAGCGCTTGCTGCAGGCCATCCAGCGCCGTCGCCACGGGTTCGGCCAGTTGCAGGGCATAAGGCGTGGGCACCATGCCGCCTTGCGTGCGTAAAAAAAGCGCGTCGCCCAAGCTGGTGCGCAGGCGGCCCAGCGCACTGCTCACGGCGGGCTGGCTCATGCCCAGCACGGTGGCCACGGCTGAGACGCGCTTTTCGCGCAGCAGGTGGTGAAACACCAGCAGCAGGTTCAAATCAAGGCGGGCAAGTTCCATGGCGGGCTGTATTCGAAATTAGAATAATGATTATCTTTGAATTTCGATTTACGGAATTCGATGGGTTAAGCATGATGCCCGTCAAGTCTTGTAGGTCGGTGGCTTTAGCCCCGACATTTCTGCCTTCGAAAACGCCAGTGTCGGACCTGAAGGTCCGACCTACAAAAAACCGAATAGAAAGAGCCCCCATGACCGAACACCCCATCCACTGGGAAACGCCCGGCACCAGCCGCGTCCCGTTTGCCGTGTACACCGACGAAGACCGGCACAAGAAGGAGCTGGAGCGTTTCTTTTACAAGAGCCACTGGAGCTATGTCGGCCTGGAGGCCGAGATCCCGAACGTGGGCGACTTCAAGCGCACCGTGGTGGGCGAGCGTTCGGTCATCATGACGCGTGCTGCCGATGGGCAGATCCATGTGGTGGAAAACGTTTGCGCCCACCGGGGCATGCAGTTTTGCCGCGAACGCCATGGCAACAAGAAAGAGTTTGTCTGCCCCTACCACCAGTGGAGCTACACCCTCAAAGGCGATTTGCAGGGCGTGCCGTTTCGGCGCGGCGTGCGGCAAGACGGCAAGGTCAACGGCGGCATGCCCGCCGACTTTGAACCCAAGGACCACGGCCTCACAGCCTTGAAAGTGGCCACACGCGGCGGTGTGGTCTTCGCGTCGTTTGACCATAACGTGGAGTCGCTCGAAGACTTCATGGGCCCGACCATCCTGAAATACTTTGACCGCCTGTTCAATGGCCGCAAGCTGGTGGTGTTGGGCTACAACCGCCAGCGCATTCCGGGCAACTGGAAGCTGATGCAGGAAAACATCAAAGACCCGTACCACCCCGGCCTGCTGCACACCTGGTTTGTGACCTTTGGCCTTTGGCGTGCCGACAACAAAAGCGAGCTGCGCATGGACGCGCACCACCGCCATGCCGCCATGGTCTCAACTCGGGGCAGCGCTGGGCAAGCCACAGGCGCGGCGTCGCAGGTCACGCAGGTCAGCAGCTTCAAAGAAAGCATGCAGCTCAACGATCCGAGCTTTCTGGACATCGTGCCCGAGGGCTGGTGGCAGATGGACGACCAAATGCCCACGGCTGTGATGATGACGCTGTTCCCCAGCGTGATTTTTCAGCAGCAGGTCAACAGCGTGTCGACGCGCCACATCCAGCCCGATGGGCATGGCGCGTTTGACTTTGTCTGGACGCACTTTGGCTTTGAAGACGACACGCCCGAGATGACCGAGCGGCGCCTGCGCCAATCCAACCTGTTTGGCCCGGCGGGTTTTGTGAGCGCGGACGACGGCGAGGTGATCGAGTTCTCGCAGCAAGCCTTTGAGACCAAACCCGAGCACCGCATGCTGGTGGAGCTGGGCGGGCGCGATGTCGGCGAGACGGACCACATGGTGACCGAGACGCTGATCCGGGGCATGTACGAATACTGGCGCAAAGTGATGGAGGCCTGAACAAAATGACCATGGTGAACTTTGAAACCCACATGGCCTTGACCCGCCTGTACGCCGATTACGCCTTGGCCGTGGACAGCGGCCACTGGGATTTGTGGCCCGAGTTTTTTACCGAGCAGTGCGTGTACAAACTCATCCCGCGTGAAAACCATGAGCGCGGCTTTCCGCTGTGCACCCTGTCGTTCACCAGCAAGGGCATGCTGAAAGACCGTGTGTACGGCATTCAGGAAACGCTGTACCACGACCCCTATTACCAGCGCCATGTGGTGGGTGCGCCCCTGGTGAGGCGTGTCGACGGTGAGCGCATCTATGCCGAGGCCAACTATGCGGTGTTCCGCACCAAGCTCGACAAGGAAAGCACGGTGTTCAACGTGGGCCGCTACATCGATACCATCGTGCAGACCCCTGAGGGTCTGAAGTTCGCCGAACGCCTGTGTGTTTACGACAGCGAAATGATCCCCAACGCCATCATTTACCCAATATGACCATGACAAACTGGATCGACGTGGCCGCCGAGGCCGATTTGTTTGAAGGCGCAGGCATTGCCGTGGCCCCCGAGGGCCAAGACATTGCACTGTTCAGTGTTGATGGTGAAGTCTTTGCCATCAACAACCTGTGCACCCACGGCAACGCCAAGTTGTGCGAAGGCTTTGTGGAAGGCCACCATGTGGAGTGCCCGTTCCACCAAGCGCAGTTCAGCCTGCGCGATGGTTCGGTGGCTTGCGGCCCGGCAACCGAGCCTGCCAAGACCTGGCCCGTCAAGATCGAAGGCGGGCGCGTCTTTCTTCAGCTGGCTTGAGACTCAGGCGGTGTGCGTGTCAACAGCATCGCATCGCCATAACTGAAGAACCGGTACTGGTTTGCGATCGCGTGCCGATACAAGCCCATGATGTGTTCATAACCCGCAAAGGCGCTGACCAGCATCATCAGCGTGCTTTTGGGCAGGTGAAAGTTGGTGACCAGGCGGTCCACCACCTGGAATTCAAACCCCGGCGTGATGAAAATCTGGGTGTCGCCGCTGGCCTGTTTGAACTTGGCCCACGATTCCAGCGTGCGCACCGTGGTCGTGCCCACAGCCACCACTTGGCCGCCCCGTGCCTTGCAGGCCGCAATGGCTTGCTGGGTGGCTTCGGGCACTTCATACCACTCGCTGTGCATGGTGTGGTCCGCGATGTTTTCGGTTTTGACAGGCTGGAAAGTGCCTGCGCCCACATGCAGGGTCACGCTGGCAGTGTGCACGCCCCGCGCGGCCAAGGCCGCCAACACCCCGTCGTCAAAATGCAGCGCTGCCGTGGGTGCGGCCACCGCGCCGGGGGCTCGCGCAAACACGGTCTGGTAACGCTCGGCGTCTTCTTCGGTGTCTTCGTGATCGGCCGTGCCCGCAGGGCGTTCAATGTAGGGGGGCAGTGGCATCACGCCGTGCTTTTCCATCAGCGCATGGGGCTCGTCGCTCAGTTGAAGGTGAAACAACTGACCGTTGTCATCGGGCCAGCGTCCCAGTAAAACGGCATCAAAACCCCCGTTTCTAGCGCCTCCAGCCAGGTACATCTTTCCGCCCAGCAGTGGCTTTTTACTGACTTTCATGTGCGCCACGACCTGATGCCCCGGCAGCACGCGCTCGATCAACAGCTCCAGCTTGCCGCCAGAGGCCTTTTCGCCAAAGATGCGTGCCTTGACCACCTTGGTGTCGTTGAACACCAGCAGGTCGCCTGGGTAGAGCAGGTTGGGCAGTTCGTGAAAGATGCGGTCCACCACGGTGGGCGCTGAGCCGTCGAGAAGACGCGAGCCACTGCGCTCGGCGGTGGGGTGCTGGGCAATCAGTTCGGGGGGGAGCTCAAAGTCGAAGTCGCTGAGCGTGAAGGCGCGTTGTGTGCTTGGGGACGGAGGTGCAGACATGATTCAGGGCTGGACAGGCCCGTACAAATAAGAAAGACGCCATTGTGCCCGAAGGGGTCAGTGCGCTCCGATCCGCCGATGCAGTCCGCTCTCGCGGCACAATCGGTGCATGTCTACCCCGTCCGCTGTCAAGCCTGCGAAAACGCTGAGCGCCCCCCAAAAGGCGCTGATCAAGCTCGGCTTGAGACGTGACATTGATCTGGCGCTGCACCTGCCCCTGCGCTACGAAGACGAAACCCGCATCGTCAAGCTGGTGGATGCGCGTGAGGGCGATGTGGCTCAGATCGAGGCGACGGTGACGGCTTGTGAAATCACGATGCGGCCGCGCAGGCAGCTGCTGGTGACGGTGGACGACGGTTCGGACACCTGTGTGATGCGATTTTTCAGCTTTTATCCTTCGCACCAAAAGGCGCTGGCGGTCGGCAACCGCATCCGGGCGCGGGGTGAGGTGAAAGGTGGCTTCATGGGGCTGACCATGATGCACCCGACGTTCAAGCCTGCGGGCGGCCACTTGGCCGAGGCGCTGACGCCGGTGTACCCCACGGTGGCGGGGCTGGCGCAAGCGTATTTGCGCCGTGCCGTGATCACCGGGCTGAACCATGCCGACTTGAGCGAGACCATGCCCTCGGGCATCGCTTGGCCGGACCCGCGTGGCGCTTTGACGCTGCGCGACGCGCTGCAGTTTTTGCACCACCCCACGCCCGATGTGTCGCTGGCCGCTCTAGAGGACCGCAGCCACCCGGCTTGGGTTCGCCTCAAATGCGAGGAGTTGCTGGCGCAACAGTTGTCGCAACTCACCGCCAAGCGCGAGCGCGATTTGTTGCGCGCCCCGGCTTTGAAGATGAAGCGCGGTGCGTTGCACGACCAGTTGCTCAAAGCGCTGCCATTTGCCTTGACGAATGCCCAGCAGCGCGTGGGGCTCGAAATTGCCCAAGACCTTAGCCGCCCGGTGCCCATGCACCGCCTGCTGCAAGGCGATGTGGGCGCTGGCAAAACCGTGGTGGCTGCGCTGGCGGCCATGGTGGCGATTGACGCGGGCTGGCAATGCGCTTTGATGGCCCCGACCGAGATTTTGGCCACCCAGCACTTTGCAAAATTAGTGGGCTGGCTGGAGCCGCTGGGCGTGAAAGTGGCCTGGCTGATTGGCAGCCAGAAAAAGAAAGAACGCGCCGCGATGCTGGCGCTGATCGAGTCGGGCGAGGCTGCGCTGGTGGTGGGCACGCACGCGGTCATTCAAGAGCATGTGAAATTCAAGAACCTGGCGCTGGCCATCATCGACGAGCAGCACCGCTTTGGTGTGGCCCAGCGTTTGGCCTTGCGCGGCAAGATGCAGGCCGACGGCATGGAGCCGCACATGCTGATGATGACGGCCACCCCGATTCCGCGCACGCTGGCCATGAGCTATTACGCCGACCTGGATGTGTCGGTGATCGACGAACTGCCCCCGGGGCGCACGCCCATCGTCACTCGTGTGGTGTCGGACCACCGCCGCGATGAAGTGGTCTCGCGCATTGGTGCGCAGTTGCAAGAAGGACGGCAGGTGTACTGGGTGTGCCCCTTGATTGAGGAAAGCGAAGCCCTGGACCTGACCAACGCCACCCAAACCCACGCCGACCTGAGCGAGTCGCTGCCGGGCGTGATGGTGGGTTTGCTGCATTCGCGCATGCCCGTGGCCGAGAAAAAAGCGGTGATGGAACTCTTCACCGCAGGGGTGATGGGCGTGCTGGTCAGCACCACGGTGATCGAGGTGGGGGTGGAAGTGCCCAATGCTTCTCTGATGGTGATTGAGCACGCCGAGCGCTTTGGCCTGAGCCAGCTGCACCAGCT
>JBIKSF010000116.1:0-5979 GCA_044348785.1 Limnohabitans sp. | reverse complement strand
TTGGTGGCTGGCGCCCCGGCTTGGGTGATTTTGGCGACTGGTTTTTGCGTGAACCTGCGTTTTGTGGTGTTCAGCCTGCACCTGCGCAACTACCTCATGCACTTGCCGCGCTGGCAGCGCATGTGCCACGGCTACTTCACGGCCGACATCACTTACGTGCTGTTCATCCGCCAATACCCGCACCCTGGCAGCACAGACGCCGAGCGCACGGGGCAAGAGGCCTATTTGGCGGGCAACTATTTCCTCAACTGGGGCAGCTGGATCGTGGCCAGTCTGCTGGGCGTGGGTCTGGCCAACCTGATCCCGCCCGAATGGGGTTTGGGCTTTGCGGGCATTTTGTGTTTGTTGGGCATCCAGTGCTCACTGGCCAGCTCGCGCATGCGCATACTGTCAGCCGCCGTGGCGGGTGTGGCCGCTGTGGTCGCTTACAACCTGCCGCTCAAGCTCAACATCGTCGTGGCCATTGCTGTGGCGGTGATCTTGTGCCTCACGGTCGAAAAAATCCGGCCTGCACCCAAGGTGGCTGCATGAACGGCACCGACTTGTGGACGCTGGCGGTGATCGTGGGCTTGGCCGCGGTCACGGTGCTGACCCGCAGTTTCTTTTTCATCTCCAGCAAGTCCTGGCAGCTGCCGCACTGGGCGCAGCGTGGTCTGCAGTACGCGCCCATCGCGGCGCTCTCGGCTGTGGTCATCCCGGAAATCATCACCGTGCAGGGTGAGCTGGTCAGCACCTGGCAAGACGCCCGTTTGTACGCCGCTGTGGCTGGCGTGGCTGCTTATTTTTGGCGGCGCGATGTGCTGATCACCATTTTGGGTGGCATGGCGGTGTATCTGCCTTTGCACCTCGGCTTGGGCTGGTAAGCAACGCCAACCCCTACCTGTGGGAGCGAGCCCCCGCCCGCGAATGGGTGCCTTGCCAGTGCTTTTAAAATCGAGCCCAATTTCCCGATACAGGACAAGCCTCCCCATGAATGTCATCCGTTTTTCTGATCTGTGCGCCAGCGGCAAAGCCGCGGGCCAACGTGTTTTCATCCGCGCCGACCTGAACGTGCCGCAAGCCGATGACGGCAGCATCACCGAAGACACCCGCATCCGCGCCAGCGTGCCCTGCATCCAGATGGCGCTGGCCGCTGGGGCTGCCGTGATGGTGACGTCCCATTTGGGGCGCCCCACCGAAGGCGAGTTCAAGCCCGAAGACTCGCTGGCCCCCGTGGCCAAACGCTTGGGCGAGTTGCTGGGCCACCCTTATGAAAATGGGGTGCCTTTGGTCGCCAATTGGGTCGAGGGCGTGACTGTCGCCCCCGGACAGGTCGTGTTGCTCGAAAACTGCCGAGTCAACAAAGGCGAGAAAAAGAACAACGAAGAATTGGCCCGCAAGATGGCCAAGTTGTGCGACATCTACGTGAACGACGCCTTTGGCACCGCCCACCGCGCCGAAGGCACCACGTATGGCATCGCCCAGTTCGCGCCCATCGCTTGCGCAGGCCCTTTGCTGGCCGCCGAGATCGACGCCATTGGCAAGGCCTTGGCCAACCCGAAGCGCCCGCTTGCAGCCATCGTGGCGGGCAGTAAGGTGTCCACGAAGCTGACCATCTTGAAGAGCCTGTCGAAAAACGTCGACCAGCTGATTGTGGGTGGCGGCATTGCCAACACCTTCATGCTGGCGGCGGGCCTGAAGATCGGCAAGAGCTTGGCCGAAGCTGACTTGGTGGGCGAGGCCCAAGCCGTGATCGAGGCCATGAAGGCCCGTGGTGCCGAAGTGCCGATCCCGACCGATGTGGTCACGGCCAAAACCTTTGCCGCCGACGCGGTGGCCACCGTCAAGAAAGCCACCGATGTGGCCGACGACGACATGATTTTGGACATTGGCCCTGAGACGGCGGCCAAGCTGGCTGCCCAGCTCAAGCAGGCAGGCACGATTGTGTGGAACGGCCCGGTGGGCGTGTTCGAGTTCGACCAGTTTGCCAACGGCACCCAGGTGATCGCCCAGGCGATTGCCGAGTCCAGCGCCTTCAGCATCGCGGGTGGCGGTGACACGCTGGCCGCGATTGCCAAATACGGCATCGAAGAGCAGGTGGGCTACATCTCGACGGGCGGCGGCGCGTTCCTCGAAATCCTGGAAGGCAAGACTTTGCCTGCGTTTGAAATCTTGATGAAGCGCGCGGCCGCTTGATCAGCGGCCTTGGCAGGCATGGATCCCGGCTCGGAGGCCGGGATGACTGATGCGAGGATGGGACGACAGACGCCAGGCCGGGATGACAGATGCGAGGTCGGGATGAAAGAGGCAAAGATGGGGCGATCCCAGCGCTTTGTCACCCCGGGCGAAGACCCGGGGTCCATGCCAGTTGCCCCCACCTTGTAGGTCTTGCCCAAATAAAAAACCCCGCATCGCGGGGTTTTTTATTGTCGGAGCCGATGCCCTGATCAGGCTTGAGCAGCCGGTGGCAAGTTGGCGCGCACCGGGCTGGTCATGTTGCCCTTGAAGTCGGTCCAGCATTCGCGGGTGAAGTCGTACATCTTGCAGTTCTTGGCGGTCTCGAAGTACCACTTCCATGAGAAGGGCTGAACGATGATGCGACCGGGCAACATTTCTTCGAGTTTGGCTTGGGCTTGCTTCAAGCGGTACAGCGGAATGCTCATGTCCACGTGGTGGGCGGTGTGCTCCATGATGTGGTGCATCATCGCGCCGATGTTGAACGGGAAGGTCAGGTGCACGGTGGTTGACACAAACGGCGCAGCCTTGGTCCAAGCGGCCTTGTTGTCGTGCCAGGACACCTTGACGTGGGTGTGGTGCACGTAAACCACAAAGCCGATCATGCTGTTCCAGAAGAAGAAGGGCACGACAAAACCCAGCAGCAAAGACAGCCAGACGGACTGGCCGGTGTACACGGCGGCGGCGGCGATGGTGGCGATCCAGAAGGCGCCAAACAGGGTCACCAGCAGACTGTCCTTGAAGAAAATCGGGCGACGGGTGGGCATGTGGGTCTTGTTGGGGAAGAACTCGCGCTTCCACCAGATCTCGATCATGTAGTACAGACCGGGGGCCCAGCCGCTGCGGTAGGCGCGCTCGAGCAGCTTTTGCATGGGCGAGAGGGCTTCAAACTCGGCGGCAGTCAGGGGTGTCCAGACAAAGTCCACGCCTTTGAGGTTGGTGTAGCCGTGGTGCACCACGTTGTGGCCGGTGTCCCAGAGGCTGTAAGGCGTGAGCGAAGGCAAAAACGCGATACGGCCCAGCACCTTGTTCAGTTCGCGGTGGGGTGTCAGGCTTTGGTGGCAAGCGTCATGGCCGATGATGAACAGGCGACCAATCACGAAACCGGCGGCCAGGGCGCAGAGCACTTTGAGCCACACCGACTCCAAAGCGATGGTGCCTGCAATCAGTGCAAAGAACAGGGCGTAGTCCAGGATCAGCAGCACAAAGGCGCGCAAGGTGCTGCGCTCGGACAAGGGGATCAGCCACTCGCGCAGGGTCTTGCGGTGCGGCAAGGGCTGGTCAAGCCCGATGGGTTGGTCGATCGTTGGTGTGTGCAATGCGGTCATGGTGCTTCTGTAAGAACAAGCTATGCCTAAGTTTAGTCGCCCAACCCTTTTTTGCGGCTGACAAGGATCAATTCAGGGGGTTGATCAGGGGGGAATGGGTGGGCGTGCAGGCTGGGTGTGAGGGGGCGGCAGCACCCCACTGGGGTTTCCCATCAGGCAAACGGGGCCGAAAGAACCCGGGATGTAACCGATTCCGTGTGAAAATTGAAATCAAATTACATGGAGATCTCTGAATGTCCCGTCGCGCTACCAAGATTGTTGCCACCTTAGGCCCTGCTTCCAGCGATCCCGCCCTGCTCGAAGCCATGATCCGTGCCGGGGTGAACGTGGTTCGTCTCAATTTCAGCCACGGCAAAGCGCAAGACCATGTGGACCGCGCCCTTTTGGTGCGCGAAGCCTCGCAACGCGCAGGCCGCGAAGTGGCCATCATGGCCGATCTGCAGGGCCCCAAGATCCGTGTGGGCAAGTTCGCCGAAGGCAAAGTCATGCTGGAGCCGGGACAGCCATTTGTGCTGGACGCCTCGCGCACCGAACCCGGCGACCTGCAAGGCGTGGGCCTGGATTACAAAGAATTGCCCCGTGACGTGAAAGCGGGCGATGTGCTGCTGCTCAACGACGGCTTGATTGTGCTCACCATCAATGCCGTCAAGGGCGAGCAAGTGCACACCACCGTCAAGCTGGGTGGTGAGCTGTCCAACAACAAGGGCATCAACAAGCAAGGCGGCGGCCTCACGGCCCCGGCCCTCACGGCCAAGGACATGGATGACATCAAGACCGCCATGAGCCTGCGCGCCGACTATGTGGCAGTGAGCTTCCCTAAAAACGCCACCGACATGGAAATGGCCCGGCAGCTGTGCAATGTGGCCGGGGCCGAATACGGCCACAAACCGGGCCTGATTGCCAAGATCGAACGCGCCGAAGCCATTCCGCACCTCGAAGCCATCCTCAAGGCCAGCGACGGCATCATGGTCGCCCGCGGTGACTTGGCCGTCGAAGTTGGCAATGCGGCCGTGCCCGCCTTGCAAAAACGCATGATCAAGCTGGCCAAGGTGCACGACAAGGTGGTTATCACTGCGACCCAGATGATGGAAAGCATGATCACCAACCCGGTGCCCACCCGCGCCGAGGTGTCTGACGTGGCCAACGCCGTGCTGGACGGCACCGACGCCGTGATGCTGAGCGCGGAAACCGCAGCGGGCAAATATCCACTGGAGACGGTCGAAGAGATGGCCAAGATTTGCCTGGCCGCAGAAGGCGCGGAAGATGTGGAAATCGACGCCGATTTCAAAGGCCAGACTTTCAGCCGCATTGACCAGTCCATCGCCATGGGCGCTTTGTTCACCGCCAGCCATTTGGGTGCCAAGGCCATTGTGGCCATGACCGAATCCGGCTCCACCGCCTTGTGGATGAGCCGCCGCCGGGTGCACATCCCGATCTACGCCCTCACCACCAAGCTGTCTTCTCAGCGCAAGATGGCCTTGTTCCGCAACGTCAGCCCGCTGTTGATGGACACCAGCGCTGACCGCGACACCGCTTTGGCCGAGGCTGAAAACCACCTGAAAAATCGCGGCATCGTGAGTTCGGGCGATGTGTATGCCATCACCTGTGGCGAACCCATGGGCTCACCCGGCGGCACCAACATGCTGAAAATCTGCAAGGTCGGCTGATCGAAACCTATAAAATCCGGACGAGTTACAAGCCGGGTACAGCCCGGCGCTGCTGAATCTTCAACTTCCCCGGGAAATCACCACCATGGCACTCGTTTCAATGCGCGAGCTGCTGGACCATGCCGCCGTCAATGGCTACGGCATTCCAGCTTTCAACGTCAACAACCTGGAGCAAGTCCAGGCCGTCATGATGGCCGCCGACGAGGTCGGTGCGCCCGTCATCCTGCAGGCCAGCGCTGGTGCCCGCAAATACGCGGGTGAACCCTTCATCAAGCACCTGATTCAGGCCGCCACCGAGCAGTGGCCCCACATTCCTTTGGTGATGCACCAGGACCACGCCCAAAGCCCGGCGGTTTGCCAGGGCGCGATCAACCTCGGTTTTTCGTCGGTGATGATGGACGGCTCTTTGCTGGAAGACGGAAAAACTCCGGCCGACTTTGCCTACAACGTCGACGTGACCCGCCGCGTGGTGGACATGGCCCATTTGTTGGGCGTGTCTGTTGAAGGTGAATTGGGTTGCCTGGGCAACCTTGAAACCGGCGAAGCCGGCGAGGAAGACGGCATTGGCGCCGAAGGCAAGCTCGACCACAGCCAGATGCTGACCGACCCCGAAGAGGCAGCCCAGTTTGTGAAAGCCACAGGCCTGGATGCTTTGGCCATCGCCATTGGCACCAGCCACGGCGCTTACAAGTTCAGCCGCAAGCCCACGGGCGACATTTTGGCCATCAGCCGTGTCAAGGAAATCCACAAGCGCATTCCCAACACCCATT